>JASLNT010000074.1 GCA_030745875.1 Phycisphaerae bacterium | reverse complement strand
TTTGTTTTGTTGGGGTTTTTTATTTATATTCTTATCTCCGGCCCCTTTCCAACTTATACGTTTCTTGTCCCGTGGTCCCTAACCCCCCGGCCTCGTCCTACCCCGCGGGGGCCCCCCGCCCCCCCCCGCGGCTCTGCCCCGGGGCGCAAGATATCAGAACGCAAGACATTAAAGCAGAGGCGAACCGGGTGTCTAGACGGTTCGCCCCCGTTGATGCGTTTTTGAATGCCTGATCTTTCGCTCTATTTCGGCGCCGGCGCCGCGCCCTTTACGCTGTTGATGAACTTCGTGCGGTCTTCCATGACCCATTTCTCTCCGCCGCCGGCTTCCAGTGTGGGGCGCCATCCGCGTTTGTTTTCGTTGGATTTGCGGATGATGCACTTGTCGACCAGGCCCGCCATCTTCTTGTATTTCGGATCGCTTTTGGATGCGTATCCGGGAAGCTGACCCCATCCGCCCGCCTTGGTCGCCAAAGGAGCCATCAAAATGCGACTCTCGTCGATCTGGACGGTGTTTATCAGCGCCCGATCGGGTTGGGCGGCGATTTTGGCTCCGAACAGTTCCTTGACGTAGGCCCGCAGTGCGGTCATGCCCTTGGCGTCGATTCTGCGTTCTTCGAGTTTGTTGGGGAACAGGTCGCCGTAGCACTGTGCGTTGACGTCCATCCACTCGATGACCCGCATGTAACTATCCTTGTCCATGTTGCACTTGCCGTGATTCTTGACCATCATGTGGGCGACTTTGTTGCTGTATGCGTAGAATCGGCGCGGTTTGGAGATGTTCCTGTCTTCGGGCTGATGGTTCTTGCTTCCGCCCATGTAGCCCTTATCGCCGACCCTGTGATCGCCGCGCGCGAAAAGTTCCTTGTAGGATTGCGGCCAGGTTTGCCCGTCGTGGATCAGCTTGGTCTTCTCGCCTTTGGGATCCTTGCCTTCGCCCAGACCGTGACACTTGATGCAGTATCGGTCGAGCACGGGCTGGACGGTTCGCATGAAGCTCAGTCCGCCCTCGTAAGCAGGACCGGCCGCCGGCTTGAGGTCCACCGGGCGGAGCCTGCGGAGCTTTGTTATCGCACTTACGATCGGGCTGGAGCCTTCGGGTTCGTGGCATCCGACGCAGCTTCTGTTTTCACCCGGTTGCAGGTAGAACAGGCTCTTTTCGGTCAGGATCGCCATACCGTTCTTGTCGAGCGTTTGGACCTGCAGCGACAATCCTGACGGGGCTTTGAAGTACGCCGAACCGGTTTCATCCACGGGCACGGTTCCGATGACCTTTTTGGGGATTTCAACGCCCACTCGCATATTGCATGCGGTGCGGTTGGCCCGAGGCTGGACGCCGAGTGCGATAACGCGCAGCGCCTTTATCATTCCAGGTTTAATGACGCCTTTGGGATCGTTTTCCTTTCGGGTCAGGTATGCGTTCTGCAAGAAGACAGTTCCGTAGTTGGGCGCGTCGGGTCGCACCATCGAAGGCATGACCGGAGGGCGCTTGCGCTTGCGCACGGGTATCGGTGAGAACGACGCGATTTCCGGATTCTCGTAGATCAGCTCTCGTCCGCCAGTGGCGTCGATCAGGTAGATCGCCCGGTCGGCTGGCGGGGGGGTCTTGCCCTGCGGATGGACATTATGATTGGCGCGCGAGACCAGCATCAGGTCTTCGGTCACCGGGTAGGGGTGAGAGTAGTGCGGTTTGGGCCATCCGCCGCCGGGCGACTCGGAATAGGGCGTCTCGGGCGTCAGGTGCGTAATGGCGTCTTCAGTGTTCTCGCCGATATTCGTGTCGAGGATAACCGTGGTTCCGGTATTGTAGCTGTGGTGCCCCTGGGCGGTTGTGACCACTCTGTGCGTTCCGGGGATGGCGGTGGCTTCGACCATCATCATCGGGTGGAGCATGTCGTTTCCAAAGAAGTGCGTCACGTTTGTTCCGTCCGGTCGGCAGGCCCAGAGCATGTGGAAGAGCATCTCGTGGCGGTTGGTGTATTCCCAGCGCGTGAAAACGATCCGCCCGTCGTTGAGAACCGCCGGTTCGTACTCGTTTTCGTTTCCGTACGACAGTTGGGTGATCTTGTCGCCGTTCTTGTCGCAGCGGTAGAGCGTCCATGCCGGATTGTACCGTCCGCCGTGACAACGGCCGAACGACTGGCAACGTGTGGTGATGAATATGAGATTGTCGTCGGGAAGGTAGCACGGGTCGTTGTCTTCTATGATAACCGTCGCCCGGTTGTCCCACGTGTTGAACTTGTCGCGTTTCGTACCGGTGAGCTGGCGGACCCACGATCCATCGATCGCCGCTTCGTACAGGAAGTATCGCTTCTGACCTTGGCGCGTGTGATCGCAGAAGGCGAAGGCGACTTTTTCCGCGTCGTAGTGCAGGTCCGGGTTCCGCACGGCGCCCTCGGGCAGCTTGCCTTCGAGGATCGCTTTGGCTTTAACGTTGTCGTTCTTCCAGTCGGTCAGGATGGTCAGCCCGTTTCCGACGCGGCTGTGGCGCCCGAGGTGCTGGTCGCCGTTGTGGGAGTACTTCGTGGGCGGGTTAACGTTGATGAGGATCTTCTCGAAGTTCAGTTTCGGGTGCGAGAGAATAATATCGCGCCGGAGCTGTTTGGTCTGGAGGTAAAGATCTTTCCACGCCGAATCGGTCGCCGATGCGTGCTTTTGGGTAAGCACGGCGAGCCTGGCTGCGGGTGTGGTCGTCTTTGCCCCGGCCTTCTTGACGTACGCTAACGCTGCGGTCGCCGCTTTAAGGGCGGCTGCGGCGGGGTCTTTGAACGTATCGGGGGCGTCTTCAATGCTCAATCCGTCCTGCCTGACCCAGTCGTTGAGGACCATGACCCCCTGGTTTCCCGCAAAGTCCCGCACCAGAGCGTTCATTAGCGGGCTGGCCGACGAACCGGACGGAGCTGTCGAGCCCTTGGGTATGGATTTGCGATTGTTGGTGACGATGAAGCTGCAGCTTCCCGCGTTGCGATGTGTTCGCTGGTCGATGCCTGCAGTCGCTTCGAATCGCACGTACTTGCCCCCGATTTCGTAGTAAAGGGCGCTGAATGCGTGAGCGAAAATGTATCGCGGGAACTTCTTGTTGCCGATGATGACCGGCCTGCGAGTGTTGTTGGTCTGGATGTCGAGGGTTCCCCATCCGATCTGTGATCTCTTGGGCCTGAGCGAGTCGAGCCAGGTGATCTTGCCCGAAGCGTCGATAAGCTTTGCGTTGGCCCACGTTGCGTGATCGCATCCGTCTCCGTCTCCGCCCTGGGTGGCGACGATGATCAGATCCTTCTCGCCGACGATCGGGACCGAAATCTCCAGCGGTTTCATTCCGCCCTTGAGCACCTTCGATACGAAAGGCTTGAAGCCTTTGGACGGTTTAGGGGCGACCTTGACTTTGGGCGCCGCGACGCCTTTGGCCTTGTTGGCCAGCGATACTCTCAGTGTCTCTCGCCAAGTGCTCTTCTTGGCGTACCAGGCGGGGTCTGCGGCCTGGGCGGCGGCGATAAAGGACACGATAAGACAGCACGCAAGCAACATTGAAGTCAATCGACGATTCATGGCGGGTAACTCCTGATCGGGGATTCAAAACTCTTCGATTCTGGACGGTATTATAGCAACTTTGTCGTGTTCTCTTCATCTATTATTCGATAGAATCCGCGAACTCGCCAATGGTTGTAGTGCTGCGAGTATTCCTCCGGCGCACGAGGTAAAGATGATGGTGCATCGCATTCTTCCACCGTTGCTGATTCTGTGGATCGTGATTGCGCCGACCGGCCGGGCTCGCGCCGAATCGACCGATATCCCCAGCGGTCCGGGCGTGGTGGAGTTCGTCGACGGTTTGAAGACCGACTGCGAGATCCTGTTCAAGCATCCCAACTGCGATCGCCTGGTGGTTCGCTCGTCCAGCGCCGGGACGGTCCAGAGTTTCGCCATTGCGGCGGTGCATCAGGTCGCCGCCGGGGGCAAGAGCGTTACTGTCAATCGCCGCCGCGATCTTACCGCCGCCGAAAAGGCGACCCGAAAGACCAATGGTCTCTGGGGCGACCACGCCGGTCCGCGACGGATAGGACGCTACGCCAAACAGAAGTGGGAACGCAAGCCCCTGATCGTCTGGGCGAACCCGGGGAAGATCGGTGAGTTTGATGCGCCCGCCAACTGGCTGGACGAAACGGGCAAGCCCTTGAAGACCTCTCCGTGGAAGAAGGACAGCATCGACAGGCAACCCGCCGGTAAGCGTCGAAGAAAAGCCGGGCCCGCAAAAGGGCTCCTGGACGGTGATATCCTCCTCCCGTCGTCCGATACGAAATACTCAGTGCTGCAACCGGGCAATCGCGACCATCTCGGCGCGTTCCGTATGCGCCACCTGACCATCGAGAGCCGAGCCAGCTACAACGTTCGATACGCCATCCAGGGGAACTTGTGGATGAAAGACGGTTCCATGATAGGGCGAGGCACGCAAACCGGCGGGTTCGGAAGCGGAGATCTCGGTTGGAACACGTTCGCGAGATTCTGCGGAAGGCGCTGGATCAACCAGAAGAGTGCAAAGCGCAAGCGCCCGGGCGCAAATGGCGAGTCGGAGTGGATTTCGATATCTCACTGGGTGGCGATCGACACGGGCGCGTCCGGGTCGCTCGAGATAATCGGCAAGTCGGGAGGCCCGAGCGATCGATTGACGCTGAGGCGGGGGACGCTGATCGTCTCGGAGGACAGCTACATCGGAAACGGTAACCGCGGAAGCTACTACGGTATGCCCGGTACGACCACGATCCTGCTCGATGGAGCGGGCGTCGGATGCAGGCACAAGATTATCTGTCGCGGGCGGTCCACCTATGGAATCGCCGGGACCCTGATGTGCGGTACGCCGCAGCGCCCGCTGACGCGCGATCTGAAAATCGAATGCTGCCTGTACAACATAGAAGGCCTCAGTCCCGATCCGCAACTGGGCCAGCGGACACACGGCGCCAGTTTTGTCCTGGGCGCCACGGGCAAGATGATCGTGCATTCGAAGGATCCTAAGACCGCACGCGTGGTGTTCTGTCCGATACCGGCCGGTAATCCCGTAAGCCAATACATGATCGCTCCTCGCGCCAAGAACCGCCCGACGCCAACGGGCATAACCGCTGTATTCGTCGGCGAGACTACGTTTGACGGGGTGGTGTTCGAGGGTGTCTGCAAGGGGGGCGTTATTGTCGACCCGAAAGCCCGGAAGGCCTGGAAAAACGTCTCATTCGGAAAGAACCAGGCGCCGGGCGATGGAATCTTCCGCCCATTCCCGCCCAACTCGGAATGATCACGATGAAACGGGTCTCATTGGCGATCATGGTTGTCGCATTACCCGTTCTTTGTAACTTGAGTCACGGGTTTGATGTCGATCATTCGTTGCAGTGCTATTCTTGCGTTGTCGGCGGTTTCTTTGGGCACGGTTATTTGGTTTACGATCTGTCCGTTTGCGATTCCGTCCAGCGCCCACAGCAGGTGAGGGCGGTCTATGCGGCACATCTGGGTGCAGGCGGCGCTGGCCTGGTTCAGCACGCAGATGAACTTGTCAGTGTGTCGTTTAGCAAGGCGGTTAACGAGATTCGATTCGGTTCCGACGGCCCATTCAGTTCCCGGATCGGCTGCTTCTATGGCGGTGATAATCTGGGCGGTGCTGCCCGATGCGTCGGCCAGTTCGACCACCTCTCGCGGGCATTCCGGATGCACGATAACGCGAATATCGGGATGCGATTCTCTGACGGAGGTCACGTGTTCGGGGCGAAAAAGCTGGTGGACGTAGCAGTGGCCTTTCCAGAGTATGAATGTCGCCCGCTGAACGTCGGCTTGCGTCAGTCCGCCGTCGGGCAACTGAGGATCGTAGACGCAGCATTCATTCTCACCGTAGCCCATTGCGATTGCGGTGTTCCGCCCGAGATGCTGGTCAGGTATGCAGAATATCTTCCCCGCTCCGGGTCGGTTCTTATCGGCGGGCGCCAGAGCCCATTCGAATACGTTTCGCACATTGCTGGACGTGCAGCAGGCTCCTCCCGCACGGGCGGTTATCGCTTTGATGTCGGCCGTGGAGTTTACGTATGATATCGGCGTCACCTGCGCATCGGCCAGTTCGGATATTTCCTCCAGACCGGCGGCTACGTCTTCGGCGTCCGCCATTTCAGCCATGGCGCATCCGGCGTGCAGATTCGGAAGGACGACCTTCTGGTTGGGCGACGAGACGATGTCAGCCGATTCGGCCATGAAGTGAACTCCGCAGAACACGATGAATTCGGCGTCAGTCTGCCCGGCCGCCAGTTGCGACAGTTTCAGACTGTCGCCTGTGAAGTCGGCGAACTTGATCACTTCGTCGCGCTGGTAGTGATGCCCGAGAACGCAGAGCTTCGATCCGAGCTGATTCTTGACCGCAGCGATGCGGCTGTCGAGTTCGGCGGACTCAGCTTGAGTGTATTCGGGCGGTAGGGGGGCTTGGGTTTCCATTTTTTTGCGCTCTATTTCTCGTTCTTTGCGGATCGGTGGGTCACTGCATCCCAGAGTTCCTTAAGTTCGGTCGATCTTAGTATCCAGGCGACCGCCAGGAACACAATAATTCCCGCCGGTATGCAGACAAGCAGCGTGAGTCCGGCTTGTGTGTTTGTTGTGGCGTCCAGCGGGCCCATCATTACAAACATCCCGCCGACGATCGCCCCGCACATCGCCCCCGATGCGACAAGCACCCGCGCCAGTGATGCGATTATGTCCCTCAGGCCGATCCGCCCCCATCGCGATCTTAGTATCCAGGTGAATACGAGCGTACTTATGCTTGCGGTGGTCGCCGTCGCCAGACCCATCGCGCCGCCCTTGAGCGGAGTGAACACCAGACCGGCGACCATCGCCATGTTCAATCCCGCCAGCATCACCGACACCCGCAACGGAGTTCGCGTGTCCTTCTGTGCGAAGAACGCCCGCAACAGTATGTGGTTGCAGAAGTAGGCCCACATTCCCAGGCAGTACATCTGCAGGATCCAAGCCGACCGGACCGCGTCACTGGTGTAGAACTTGCCCCGCCGGAATATCACCGCCATGGTCGGTTCGGCCAGTACGAACAACGCCGCCCCCGCCGGTATTCCCATGAACAAACTCAACCGCAGCGCCCGGTTGACCGTGTTGCGGAGCCCGTCGAGATCGTTGTTTGCGGCGTAGCGGGAGAACAGCGGGAAGATCGCGGTCGCCAGCGATATTCCGAGAATCGCCATCGGGAACTGGTACAGGCGGTTGGCGTTGTCGAACCACGTGACCACGCCCACGCCCAGGGTCCCGCCGGAAAGAATGTGTGCGTATATCCCGTCGAACAGGGCGCTGAACTGCATCACGCCAAGCGGTATCATCATCGGCAGCGCCAGTGCGGCTACGCGTCTGCTCGGCGCCAGCACAGGTCTGATCGTGAGCATCGCGGCTAGATCGAATCGCCTCAGCAGCCAGACCACCCCGATAAGCTGCGTTATCCCCGCAGCCAGAACCGACGAGCACAGCAGGTAAAGACCCGGGCGACTCTGCCCCAGATCAAGTTTGTGAATCGCGACTGCAGCGGCGATCAGGAAGATGTTGAGCAATATCGGCGCGAACGCCGGGTACGCGAAATGCCCCTTGCAATTCAACGCCGCCGAGCCGATCGCCAGCAGGCAGACCGTCAGCATAAACGGAAGGACAATCATCGTAAGCTGAACCGTCAGGCCCATGTGCTGTGCGTTCAGTGCGGACTGAGGGGCCAGCAGAAGCACGCCCAGCATGACGATCTCGCCGATAACAACTATCGCTCCCAGCACGAGCGCCAGCAGCCCTGTGACGTTGGCCAGAACCGCCCGGGCCTTGTCCCAACCGTCCTTCTGCGCGACCTCGGTGAATATCGGCACGAACGCCGCCGACGCAGCCCCCTCCCCGAAAAGCCGCCTGAAGAGATTCGGTATCTTGAACGCAACGCGGAACGCGCCCATTGTTTTGGTTGCGCCAAGCGCGCTGATGGCGGCCTCTCGCACGAGCCCGCATATTCGCGACAGCATAGTCAGCGCCGCGATAATAGTCGCCCCGCGGAAAAAGTGCCGCTGGTCATGCGTCTTCTCTGTTCCGTTTTCGGTCACGCACAAGATTATGCCTCAGATCGACCGCCAGTGAAAGTACCTGCCCGCACTTGACCGCGTCCCCCGCGGCGCAGAGGATGGTTGGCAATGAAGATATGTCACGTTATTACGCGCTTGATTCTCGGCGGGGCCCAGGAGAACACTCTGCTGACCTGCGAAGGTCTCCACCAGCGAGGGCACGATGTCACGCTGATCACCGGACCGGCGATCGGACCTGAAGGTCAGTTGATAACTCGCGCTCACAGCGGCGGATATCGCGTTGTAGAGATGGACGATATGAGACGCGAGATCAGCCCGATAAGAGATCGTCGCGCATACCGCCGCCTGGTGAGCCTGCTGGGCGAAATCCGTCCGGATATCATGCACTCCCATTCATCCAAAGCCGGAATCCTCGCCCGCAAAGCCGCCACCGCACTCGGAGGGATGAAGATCGTCCACACAGTCCACGGCCTGCCCTACCACCGATATCTGTCGCGATGGCGAAACCGACTTTACATCGCTTTGGAGAAACGCGGAGCCCAGAGATCCGACGCGATCATATCCGTAGCCGACGCGATGACCCGACAGGCGCTCGCCGCCGGTGTGGGGCGACCGGAGCAATACACAACGATCTACAGCGGGATGGAAGTCGATCACTATCTCAATCCTCGGTCCGATGAAGGCGCCTTCCGCGACTCGCTGGGGCTGGAGGACGACGCGATACTGGTGACCATGGTTTCCCGCCTGGCGGAGTTGAAGGGGCACGAGTACATTCTCGACGCCGCCGAGAACACCGCCGATCGGCACGTGCGTTTTTGCTTTGTAGGAGATGGCCGCTGGCGGGATCGAATCACTTCCGAGATAAAGCGTCGCGGGCTTGCTGACAGATTCCATTTGACCGGGCTCCTACCGCCCGAGCGGATACCGGCGGTTATGGCTGGTTCGGACATTGTCGTGCACTGTTCGCTGCGGGAGGGTCTTGCCCGAGCTCTTCCCCAGGCGATGCTGTCCGGTCGCCCGGTTATATCGTTTGATATCGACGGTGCGCGGGAGGTCGTGAACGATTCAACAGGCGTACTTCTGGCGCCCGGGGATGTTGCGGGCCTGACGGATGCGATAGATAAACTCGCCTGCGATCCTGAACTCCGACGCTCTCTCGGATCGGCCGGGCGGGAAAAATGTCGCGAAATGTTCTCCCACCACCGCATGGTCGACCGGATCGAAGAACTGTACCAGCGCCTGCCGGATTAGCAGGCGCTTAGTTCTTTCCCAGCGGTTTGGGATCGGCCGTCTTGGGCTTCAGACGCAGGACATAGACTCGGCTGTTGGTGTCGACCGCCCAGAAGAGTTTCCGCTTCTTGTCGTACATCATGCCCAGAGAGACATTTCGCCCCTTCGGGCCGCTTGGGTCCTTGCCGCCAATCGCCAGCGAAATCCACCTGTTGGTCGACGGATCGTACGCCGGCGTCCGCCGCAGACCGTCCGGCCCGGGAGGCAGCGTCCCTCCGACAAGCAGGAGATCGTTGTCCGCGTCGTAGCGAATCTGGCAGAGATACGGTATTGCGCTTGCGGCGGCCATTCCGGCCGGTGATAGTTTGCTGGTTGTTTGCGTTCTCAAATCCACGCAATGCAATTGCCCATCATACGTGTTCTTCCGGCCGTAGCCTTTCACCGCGAAGATCAGGCGATTACGCTTGGAGTCATACACCATTGTTGAATTATCCACGACAGCGCCGGGCGGCTTTTCCCCGCTGAGCTTCAATTTGACCCATCGCCTGGTCTGGGCGACGAAACGCAGTACGGCGCCTGAGTTGGTCCACGCTACGGCGCCGTCAGGCGTAGTGCACACTGTGATCGTGTAGAAGCAACTGTTGTAGACCATCGCTGGCGGTTTGGCTTCGCGTTCGATCCAGTCGCCTGCTTTCGGATCGTAAATGTAGTAATTGTTCGGGCGTCCGGCGAAGAGCATCTTGCTTGCGATCGGATCGTATCCGTAGTTCTGGTAAGTGTGACCGGTAACCCACGGGCGCTTATTGAAGTTGAATCCGTTTGGATATTTTGTGTTGGCGTAGAGCTGGCCGAGGGGGAACTCAACAGGGAATGGCAACTCCCAGCGATTTGTCGCAAAGTGGTAGTGCAGCACGTCGCTGCCCCCGTGAGCGGAATGTCCGCCGCTGAAACGCAGCATCATGTCGTGATCCGAGTCGATGATCGCCGTCCCCCAATCGCGATTCAATCGCGGGAGTTTCGGCGGGTTCATTGCGGTCCATGTGTTGGGCTTCAGCGCCGCCAGTTTCTTTGCAGTTCCTGCAGCATCGGGCTTTGGTCCGGTGAGATAGAAATCCGGGTGGAAAGGTCCGGTTCGATAAACGCGTCTGTCGCCCGGACAGGCGGTTTTGGCTCCGGTCCATTTGTTCGCTGCGATATCGTACGTCCAGCCCCCGTCGTCGTGGTCCACGTACTGACCGCCGCAGTAATCGGTGTTCGACGCGTAGGTGTAACCGCCCGTCAGCGTTATCTTCCCGTTTGCGGCGATTAGTTTGTGGTTCGCTCGCGGCGGCGGGGCGGTTTCAGGGTGTCTTTGGCGCCATTGGTTCTTCGACGGATCGAAAACCCACGTGTCGTTGGTCAGATAGTCCAGATGATCTCCGCCGAACAGGACGTAGAGTTTCGATTCTGAATCGTAAACAAGCGGACTGAGCGCTCGGGCGGGCGGTTCGGCGTCAAGGTGTTCGGCCGCTTGCTCCAGATCGATCGCCGCCTGCGCCAGCGATCGGATGGCCGCCGGCGTGACGGCGGTCGCGTTCCCTGTGACGGCTTCCCTCGCCGAGATCAGCCGGCGCAACGCCAGGGCGCCTTGTTGCGTTTCGTATGGAGTGAGTTCACGTTTGGCTTTCAGCGTCTCAATCGCAGATGCGATTCTCTTGGCGATATCTTTCTGTTTTTCAGCGACGGTTATGTCTACACGTGAATTTCGGAAGTAGGTCGCCCGCACCGAGGCGGTGATTCTCTTCTGAAGTTCGCCAGCCAAAGTGATACGGTCGCGGAGTTTCTGAAATGCGTTGGCGGTTCGAAGCTGTTTGTGCACGTCCCGCCACTTGCCGTCGGACTTGATGCGCGTGTGCGGGCGACCGTCGTCGGATTTCTGGTCCTGTCCTCCGAACGCCAGCCCCGTATCATTCGGCCCGTCGCATGAAGAACCCCAGATGATCCGAGATTTGATATCAACGCTGGGTAGTCGATAAGGCCGCTTGCGCGGCACCTTGGCGAACGCTCCGCCTGCGAGCGACAGCATCAATGCGACAACAATGAAAGGTCTCAAGTGTGGCATTTGACTCTCCTCAACCGCCCAAGATGTCTGATTATCAAGACTATCACAAGCCTTCGGCGGCTGCAACTGGTGAAATCCGCCAGAAATGGCGTGACATGCTCGGTCGTATCGGTATGCTCAAGCGAGTCCAATGAACTTGTTAATCTATCGATTGCGGGAGCACGCAGATGCCAGAACGATACGTAGCGGCGATATTGAAGTATATGTCTGATCGGGAATACCAGCCGCTCAAGCCCAGACAGCTTGCGCGCTGGATGGGCGTGGAGGAAGAGGCCTTCAGTACGTTCCGAGCCTCGGTTAAGCGTCTGCGCGACGCCGGGCAAGTGGTTATGGGGGCGGGCAACGCACTCATGCTGCCCGAAATGCCCGGGCGGGTTACCGGTTTCTTCCGGCAGAATCCCAAAGGCTTCGGGTTTGTCACGCCCGAATCGCCCAATTCAAACGGCGACCTGTTCATCCCGCCCGATGCGGTCGAAGGGGCGATGGATGGCGACCTGGTGACAGCGGAAGCCCGCAAACAGGGCAGGCGCGACGGGCAGGAACTGTATCGCGGAAGGATCGTCAAGATTGTCAAACGATCCGACAGCCGCGTGGTCGGCGAGTTGAAGCAGTCTGACGGAAAGTGGTTCGTCCTGCCTGACGGCAAGCAGTTGACCCAGCCGATCATCATCCGCGACGTAGGCGCCGCCGGCGCCAAACCGGATGCGAAAGTTGTTGTCGAGATCACAAAGTACCCCGAGCCCGGTCAACTGCCCGTAGGCGTGATCGTCGAAGAGATCGGGCCGGCCGGTCCGTTGGCGGTGGAGACCCGGGCGATAATCCTGGCCCACGGACTGGCTGAGGAGTTTTCCGAAGAGGTGCTCGATGAGGCGAGGGCGGCGGTCGCTGCGTTCGATCCCGAAGACGCCGCCGGACGTGAAGACATCACCGCGCTGACCATTATCACAATCGATCCGGACACCGCACGCGACTACGACGATGCGATCTCGATCCAGATCAACTCGGACGACACGTGGACTGTCGGCGTGCATATCGCCGACGTCTCGCACTTCGTACCCGAAGGCGGCGAGTTGGACGCCTCGGCCCGAGCGCGAGCCACCAGCGTCTACTTCCCCCGCAAAGTTCTGCCCATGCTGCCCGAGGTGCTGTCCAACGGCGTGTGCAGTCTCCAGGAAGGGGTCAAGAGGTTCTGCAAGTCGGCGTTCATCACATACGACCAGAACGCAAAGGTGGTCAAAACACGAGTCGCCGAGACCGTAATCTGCTCGACCAAACGCCTGACCTACACGCAGGCCCAGGACATATGTGACGGTAAGCAAGACGGTTACGAGCCCGCGGTTGTCGAGTTGGTCAGGAACATGGAGACCCTGGCGCGCAAGATACAAGCCCGCCGCGAAGACGACGGTATGTTGAGGCTCGACCTGCACGATGTGGAGCTGGTGCTCGACGATCAGGATCGCGTGATAGACGTGGAACCTGAAGATGACGCCTACACCCACACGATAATCGAGATGCTGATGGTCGAGGCCAACGAGGCGGTCGCTCGACTGTTCGATTCGCTGGACCGCCCGGTCATCAGGCGAGTGCACCCCGCCCCGGACCCGCAGGGCGAGAAAAAATTCAAAACGTTCGTCCGCGCCGCGGGTCACAAGATACCGGGCAATCTCACCGTAAAGGACATGCAGGACCTGCTGGCGTCGGTGCGCGGCAAGCCCGAGAGCAAAGCTGTCAACCTGGCGCTGCTGAAGACCATGCAACGGGCCGAATACTCCCCGATGCAGATCGGGCACTTCGCCCTGGCGTCAAGCGCATACTGCCACTTCACCAGCCCCATCCGCCGATACCCCGACCTTACGGTGCATCGCATGGTGGCTGAGCACTGTCGGGGAAATCTCGATTCTCGTCCGCCCGAAGATGTGAGTGAGCTGGTCTCGCTGGCTGAGGCGTGCACTTCGGCGTCCGAACGCGCCGAAGCCGCCGAAAACGAACTGAAGCAACTGCTCATCCTGCAACTGCTGGCCAAACAAGTGGGCGACATTCACGACGGCGTGGTCGACGGCGTGACGAACTTCGGGATATTTGTCGAACTGCCCAAATACGGAATTGAAGGCCTGATCCGCCTGGAGGACCTTGGCGACGACTGGTGGGAGGTCTCGGCCCGTACGGGCAAGGTCTTCGGCGAGCGAAGCGGGCGGGTGTTCCGCATTGGCGATACGATGCGGGTCAGGATCGTTGCGGTGGACGTAGCGGCCAGGCAGTTGAATCTTGTGCCCGAGAAAGTCGACGCGCCGCGCAAGAGAAGGAAGGGCGGATCGAAGGCGAAGGATAAGCCCAGGGGCAAGGGCAAGGGTAAGCCCAAGGGCAAATCCAAACAGAAGAACCGCGGTAGGAAACGCAGATAGAGGACATTGTTATGTCGCCGGACTCCGAATTGCAGATGTTGCCCCTCGATGCGGCCCACCGGGCGCTCGACGCGACCATGGGCGTCGAGAGCGGATGGGAGGTCCCGCTGAGCTACAGCGGCGCTCTTGACGAAGCGGCTGAGACGCGACGGTTGGCCAGCGTGTTCGACATATCGCACGTCGGTCGGATTCGCATCCGCGGGCGGGATGCTCTGAGCCTCGTTGAGAAGCTCTGCACCACCGACGTGGTCCACCAGGAGGACGACACGGCCTGCAGCACGCTCCTGCTGAACGAATCAGGCGGAGTGTTCGCAGACGCAACGATCGCCAGACTCGAGGGATTCTGGCTGCTTACGACCGATCCGTGCAACCGGACAAAGGTTCTGGAGCATGCGACGCAAGTCGGAGTTGACATGTCGGTCAAAGTTGACGACCAGACTGACAAGGGCGCGATGCTCGCGGTCACCGGACCAGCCGCCCGGGAGATACTCGACTCGGTCCTGCCCGAAAAACCGGGCGATCTCCCGGCGGGGGCGACCAAAATAGGTTCGATGATGATAGCGCGCTATATCGTTATGCGAACGAGCTTTACGGGCATGTGGGGGCTGGAGGTGATCCTCCCGAAGATGTTCGTCGCCAAGGCCTGGCGGTTCATCACCGAAAAAGCCGACGACAAAGCCCTCAAACCGTCCGGAATGACGGCGCGCGACATACTCCGAATTGAAGCAGGCCTCTGCCGCTATGGACACGAACTGAACGAAACAGTCGATCCGCTGACTGCCGGCCTAGAGTCGCTGATCGATTTCGATCACGAGTTTCTCGGCCGGAACGCCCTGACGGATATCCGCAACAAGGGCGTTTCCCGCAAACGAGTGGGCCTTCGCCTGGATTCGACGGAAATCCCCCGCCTCGGCGACACGGTGTTCAACAGCGACGGGATCGAAGTCGGCGCGATAACCAGCGGAACATTCTCGCCCGCGCTGGATTGCCCGATAGCGATGGCGTACGTTTCGATCAGTTCGGGCGATAGCGGGGCGGTGTTGCAGGTTGAACTCGCATCGCCCGGCCGGAAGGTGTCGGCGACCGTTGTTGATTTGCCCTTCGTCCCGGGCTGCTGACGCTCCGGCCCGCCGCCTCCGGTATTGTGATCCATGCTGCTCCCCGGAGGCGATCTTACGGTTTGGTCGCGCCGAGAATCTCCGGTGTCTTCTTCTTGAAGTAGACTAAGAACGCCTTGTGGATCGCGTCGGCGAGCGTTCCCTTTCTCTTCTCGTATTCCTCGATGGTGCTGCCGAAGTAGTGGGCGATCCAACCGTCGGCGATCTTGCGCGAGCCGTCGACGAATGCGTCAAAGTCCTTCACGCCGCAGTGGAGAGTGAATGTCTCTTCGATGACGATCGGCTTGCCGACGTCGTAGCATTTCAACGCCGCCAGCGCATTGTCCACATCGCCTTTTTTCGGATAGAAATGTACGCTGACGAAGTCCAGCTTGTCGTCGACGCGGTCCGCGTAGAAGATCGGTTTCCCGGCGTTGGGGAAGAACGCGTAGGCCCAGGGTATTACACCGACGGTTACGAGCGTCTTCTTGTCGTGTTTTCGTATGGCTCCGGCGAGCTTGTCGACCCAGGCCCTGGCGACCTGCCTGCGCGTCCGCCCAGCCAGATCGAGGCTGATCCTCTGGACGAACGTGAAACCGCTGAATTCGCCGGTCAGCCATCCCGGGGCTTTCTTCTTGCCCGGCAGGATCGGTTCGTTCATCAGGTCATAGCAGAAAACGGCGTTGGATTTGGCGCACGTTTTGGCGACCGCTTCCCAGAATCGCGCCTGGACATCCCAGCGGTCGGATTCGCCCAGAACGCTGTACCATTTGGGCACGCGCTGCTTCTTGTAGCAAGCCAAACCGGTCACGTCGAGATAGAGCTTCGTCTTCTCCGCCAGCTTCACCAGGCGGGCGAGTTGTTTGAGAGCGGCGGGGTCGGGGCGGTCTCGAGCCGTCATGATTTTTGTCGTCTGCAGATGAATGCGCACCACATTGGCGCCGAGCGCCTTCATTTCCCTGAAGTCGCCGGCCAGCGTCTCCCAGTCATCGGTCCAGAAATCCTCCATCAGCTTGCCCGATCGGTTATGCGTGTAGTTGAAGCCCCATGCTGTGAACTTCTTACCGGACTCAGCGCCTGCGAAGTGTGTTCCATCATCAGTGACGACGATGCGCTCAAGCCCGTCGTCCGCCCCGGCCGCCGCCGATGCAAGCAGGCTGACGACAACCACGATCGCCAGCGCGACAAGACGTTTCATGTATGCTGTCCTCGCCACGAAAAGAGTCTAACCGCACGAACAAAACGAGCACAACCAATAATCAGCAATCGGGCTCAGAGCGTTGTTAGTAATAAGTGTCGTCAAACAGAAAAACCGTGACCGAGCGAACCTTCAAACCCCGGGTTGTCAGAACAAGTGGATGCGTGTATCTTTATAAGAGAACAAGGAATTCTCTGCGATATGCAATGAGGATTCAGGGAGAAAAGGTCATCCAATGGTGTTGGGAAAGAAATCACGCCGCCCGGTCGCAACCGTCATGGCGGGAATGCTGTGTCTGTTGGCCGGGATTACGCAACCGTTTGTGCCTGAGGCCGAAGCAAAGAAGCCCGGAACTGTAAACAAGAAGGAGTTGGCTGCGGTCTGCGCCGAATATGAGCGGACGACCATTTCTCTTGTGAAAGCCTGTCTGGCCGCCGGTCGGAGTGTTGATGATCGTGACGCCAAAGGCAACACCAGACTGTTCCTTGCGGCGGTGAACGGTCAGAATTCTGTCGTGAAGTTCCTTCTTTCCCGCGGTGCGGATGTCAACGCCGAATGTATGAATAAGATGTCGCCTCTGGCGGCGGCTGTGGCGCTGGATCGCATCGAAACTGCGAAAGTGCTGATCGACGGCGGAGCCGACGTCAACTCCCGAACCCTGGTCAACTGTCCGCTGTTCTGGTCGGTGGCCAGGGGGCATCTTAAGATATCGAAACTGCTTGTAAGTCGCGGCGCCAAGGCTGGTGCCAGATTCGAAGGCGGCCTGTCGATCCTGCACGGTCTTTCACACATATCACTTATCAAGCGTGGTCATCACTACAAAGAAGCGTTGAAATACCTGCTGTCAGTTGGCGCATCTGTCGAATCGAAGTGCGGCAAGGGGAAGTGGACGCCGCTCCATTTTGCAGCCGCAGTCAATGAGCCGGATTTCGTGCGGACCTTACTGAGGCTTGGCGCCGACACAGACGCGAAAGACGCCCAGGGGCGAACTCCTCTGTATCTGGCGTACGTTATCGAATACCACGGGGGCGGTTGCGGATGGATTCTGGCGCCCAAGAGCAAGCCGCTGGGCTTTGCCGTGAAGGAAAAGCATCTTCTAGACGGTGCGGGTGTCGAAGATGATATTAGGAAATTACTCGTACCGTCCGATTCCTGCTTACGTGCGAAGACCGCTCTTGGACTGCTTACATGCTTACTTGAGCATTACACGGGCGATGATGTCAAGGCATTGGGCGAGTTGCGGCGATTCCTGGCGGGGGGGGGGAAGGTCAACGCGCGCCGTCGGGATGGAAATACTCCCCTGGTGCATGCGGTAACGTCGGGTAATCTCTGTGCTGTGAAACTGCTTCTGTCCAGGAAAGCCGATCCCAATCTGGACGGGGCAAAGCAATTCGAGGGGATGTCTCCCCTGTGGGCTGCTGTTCGAAAGAACAACGCCGAGATTGCGCATGTGCTTATCGAAGCCGGTGCGATGGTGAAACCCAAGCGTGACTACGGCATGCCGATATTGTGGGCTGTGTACGCGGACCTCGACATTATGCATCTGCTTCTCAACAGCGGAGCCAGCGTGAACGACAGGCTTGACGGGGGGACCGTTCTTCATCACGCACAAACACCACGTGGGATCAAGCGGCTGAAATACCTGCTGGAAAAAACGGACATAGATGTCAGTGTGGTTGATGATGATGGGGTAACCGCGCTTCATCTAGCCTCGGTCGACGGTCATAGCGAACTGGCGGAAGCGTTAGTCGCCCATGGGGCTCAAGTTGACAAGGGAGACCGGGATGGGAACACCGCACTGCACTTCGCCATTTTTGGCGCAAGCCCCAAACTGGCGAAGTTTCTCGCCACGAAATCCAACGTTAGCGATATCTTCATCGCCTCAGGTTTGGGGCGACTGGACCGAGTCAAAGCGATGGTCAAAGCCAATCGTCTCGTAGTGAACTCCGTAGCCTCAGGGCCGAGCAAGACGACACCGCTGCATTGCGCCGCTATGAACGGTCAGAAAGCGGTCGTTGATTATCTACTGTCACAAGGCGCCAATAAGGATGCGCAGAACGGTTTCAAGGAAACCTATCTGCATGCCTGGGCGATCCGGAAACTGAAGGACATTAAGGAGCAATACGGAGGCAGCATCCACCACACGTACGAGGACGGTGAATTTTCGCGCAAAGTAGGCAAATCCGAGCGTATCCTCGTGACCGGCAGCGAGCCCAAGGTGGAGGATATACTCTGGGGATTGGCGATTACACGTAAGTTCTTGGAGTGCTATCCTCCCAAGAATCTGGCTTGCCCCGGTTCTTCGGTCCAGTTGTTATGAGAGAACCATTACCTTGTCATTCGTTCCGCTGCCTGGCTGCGTAGGGCGGAGCGCAGCGGAGCCCGGAGCAGGCTGGCAGCGGGCGGCGTATTCCGCCGGACTCT
>JASLNT010000073.1 GCA_030745875.1 Phycisphaerae bacterium | reverse complement strand
CCAGTGCGGCCTGAGCTTCCTGTAACTTTCGAACCACTTGCTGTGGCGTGTGACGCTTGCGTTTCATGAGAATTCCTTTCGATTAAAAGTCTACTCGAAACTCTCATAACACCTGGATCAAATTTCGGGGTGCAAGCCACTCTCTCTCGTCGGAAAGGTGCTTATGATAACCACGTAAACGATAGCAACAGGAAGTAGATTCAGCCAGACATACAGCTGCATTTCACCGAGCCTCGCGCCCACCATAATGGAGAGAATACCCAGCAGAGCCAGACCTGTATTCGCACCGTCCCTAATTATCGTTCGGAGAAAAAGGACGCCAAGCGGGTTTTCGGCAGTGCCATATCTGCGTTTGGCCTCCCTCACAGCGAGTTTCAGTATGAGTTTCAGTATCAATGGGGAAGCCAGATTCCATACTACTGTCATGCCAATCACGATATTCGTTAGAAGGCCAATAACCTCCCCGTCTCCACTTGTTGCGATGTCATTCCCAGACTGACTCACCAGCAACATACCTATGAGAAGACAGACGGTTACAACAACTAGCGGGCCTATTGCGAAAATCTTCATCTGGAATAGACCCTTGTCAGTTAACTCGAGTTCACTTGGCATTTTGATCTCGCAAAAAGTGCGTCAGTTAAGAAACTAACAACTGATTATAGCTCATGATCGCTGGATATAGGAAGACAACGCTCCGAAAAAGGGATTCGTCAGAGAGATGTGGAACGCCTACCGCGCAAAAGACTGAGAACCCCCTCCGACATGGACAAGAGGAATCGTCGGGGGCGGCGGGGTCGCCCGTCGCCAAATCGCCTGGCGCAGGACAGCAGCCGCAGAACACGGCCGTCACGAGAACAGACGGTAAACGAAAATCGCAGGCCAGAGAGGGATGACGCTAGAAGTGAAAGAAGAGGGTGAAGACAGCCTGAACGTGTGAGTCACGGTCATCGGTCAGCGGCAGACGTACGCCCAACCCCAGAGATACGTCTCGATTCTCAAACGGGTAGATCCGGACACCCGGCGTGATTGAGACCGAGCCGAATCCGTCCTCTTCCTCTCCGAACACATTGAGCCCATCGATTTCGACCAGCGCCGCGAGCTTGTCGTCAACATGATACAAAAACGATGTCGCCCACTCGAGTTCGACGTCGGCCTCCCTGTCGCCATTCTGGTTCATCGGAACGCCCAAGCCCACACGCGCGACCCACTCGAACCGGTCAAGTTTGAAGCCAAGCCCAAACCACGGCTCCACCTCCAGCACATGATCGTTGCCGATCCCTCGTTCTTCGTTACCCGTAGGCAACCCCAACTCAACGCCGAACGACAATAGGACCCCGCACTCTTCCAGCGCGAAAGTGGCGAACTTCGCGCCGATTCCAACGTTCCCCATTCGCGTTTCAGTTGACCCTGTGTCTGGAACCAGATGCGTGATCGGCACGGACAGCTCAATGCTGAACCACCGAACCGGCGCGATCTCCACCGTACCGGTCAGTGTGAACTCATCGCCCTCGTCACCTAAAAGATTCGCGTGACGGAACTCAAGGCGAGCCTCATTCTCTGGAAGGGGGCTCTCGGTTATCAGCGGATGTAAGAAGTGGAGCGGGTCGGTGTGCGAATGGCCCGCATGCTCGTCATCGGGGCCATTCGGCGACTCAGCGACGGCGTGCGCGGCCCCAAGCAGGAGTAAGTACACGCAAAAAGAAATGCTCGCACGACGACTGAGTTCGGCCATGGCTGGTGGTTCCTTATGTCTTGTTTTCTGAAGACGGCGTTGACTTCCATGCCGCACGCCGGCGCCAAGGCGACCAGGCATGTTCCATCGGCAGGGCCCTAACTGTTGAGCATCGCCACGGCCGCCGCAACCAACCCGCCAATCTAATCAGAATGCAGCCGATAGTCAACATTCCCCCCAGCCATCAACGGTGATCTACTCCCGTTTCCACTTTCGTCGTTCATTCTCTTTCCTCCGCCTAACGTCTAAGCTCAGCGGTCCGCCGGAGGCGGATCCGCTGGAGCGCCTTGTTACGCCATTTAATCGGACCGCCCGCTCGCGCTCAGTATCCCGCGCTATGGGTGCAGACAATCCGAAATCGTGGCGGAGTTATTCAAACCTCATGATGTATGCTCCGGGCAAGGCCTTCCTCAGGGAGTCAAACTCCGCATCCGTGATCTTCGTGAGGCTCAGGTGAAGCTCTCGCAACCCCGTCAGGCCCTTCAGGTGCATCAGGCTGGCACTGGTAATCTTCGTGTCCGCCAGGGCGAGCACACGCAGCCCCGTCATGCCCTTCAGGTGCGCCAGACCCGCATCTGTGATCTTCGTACTCGTCAGGTCGAGGACTCGCAACCCAGTGATGCCCCTAAGATGCGCCAAACCAGCATCCGTGGTATTCGTGCGTCGCAGATGAAGCTTCCGCAGCCCCGTCAGGCTCTTCAGGTGCGCCAGACCAACATCCGTGATCTTCGTACTCGCCAGGTCGAGATCTCGCAACCCGGTGGCGCCCTTCAGGTGCGATAGACCCGCATCCGTGGTATTCGTGCTTCTCAGATGGAGCGTCCGCAGCCCCGTCAGACTCTTCAGGTGCGCCAGCCCCGCATCCGTAATCTTCGTACTCTGCAGGTTGAGTTCTCGCAATTCGGTCATGCCCCTCAGGTGCGCCAGCCCGGCATCCGTGATCTCTGTCTCACGCAGGTCGAACTCTCGCAGCTCCGTCAGGCCCTTCAGGTGCGCCAGCCCCGCATCTGTGATCTTTGTTTCACGCAGGTCGAGCTCTCGCAATCCAGTCAGGTCCTTCAGGTGCGCCAACCCCGCATCCGTAATCTCCGTGCCCCTCAGGTCGAGCGACCGCAATTCCGTCAGGTCCTTCAGGTGCGGCAGGCCGGCATCCGTAATCTCCGTGCCCCTCAGGTAGAGCGACCGCAATGCCGTCAGGGCCTTCACGTGCGGCAGGCCGGCATCCGTAATCTTCCTGCCCCTCCGGTCGAGCGACCGCAATCCCGTCAGGCCCTTCAGGTGCGGCAGGCCCGCATCCGTAATCTTCGTGCCCCTCAGGTCGAGCGACCGCAATCCCGTCAGGCCCTTCAGGTGCGGCAGGCCGGCATCCGTAATCTTCGCAAACGGCAGATTGAGCTTCTGCAGCCCCGTCAGGCTCTTAAGATGCGACAGACCCGCATCCGTGATCTTCGTACACAACAGGTCGAGCTCTTGCAGCCCCGTCAGGCTCTTCAGATGCAACAAACCGGCATCCGTGATCTTCATGCATATCAAGCCAAGCTTTCGCAGCTTCGTCAGATCCTTCAGATGCACCAGGCCCGCATCCGTGATCTTCGCACCAGCCAGGTGAAGCGTCCGCAACTCCGTCAGCTCCTTCAGGTGCGCCAGGCCTTCATCCCCAATATCTCTCAGCCCCAACCCCGCAATCCCCTTGGACGCGATCTCCCTAGCCAGCGCACGCATGTCCACGGAATCTGCCGAGGGGCCTGCCGAGCATACTAACCAGGATGCACATTTGGGAATGACTACAGGCTTCGCCGAAGGCGTCCATCCAATCTCTTCCGGCTCCCCACCGCCCTCGCGGACAACATACACATTCAGGAGCAATTTGGAATTGAACGTACAGCCGCCCTTGGCGGGCAACTTGGCGTTACCGCCCTCGTTACCGTCCTCGCCGCTGCAGCCGAACGCTGACATCGCCAGGACCACCGAAACGACAGCGGGCGCGGCGACCTGCCGCATCACAAGAGTCAAGACCCGTAATTGCTTCATCTTCCCAGTCATTTTGTCGTCCGCCCAACGCCTCGTGTCATCGGCGCCGCTGGTCATGCTATTCTAATCGGATGGAGGGGTGCAGCAAATGAAATAGCGCATCTTTGGTTTGGTCTTCAACGAGGTTATCTCGATTACCGCCTGTGGCATGCCGATGTAGGCGGTGTCGCCCCCCGCAGCCATCACGAAACTGTTGAAGTCCAATCCGCCATCGGAGCCTATGATTTCGATGTCCGGCTGCAATGTGCCCCATCTCTTCCACGGGACGAGAAGTCTCGTACGTGCGTCGGGCCAGACCTCAACCAAGCCGGCGGAAGTGGCTATGATCAGCACACCGCGATCGTCGACAACGGACCCGTCCGGTACCCCGGGGAGGTCGGCGAATTTCTCGGCGGACCATCGACCCGTATCGTCGTTCCAGACGAGTTTCAGGACTTCGCAATCGAAGTCGTGGCCCATGTGGTTGCAACCCGTTAGCACATATATCCGGCCTTTGAACTCGACGAAGCTCCGCACATTTTCCCTCGACAGCGTGTAGTGGTGGAAGTCATCGGACGAATACCATTCGAGCCCGCCGCCAAACTCGCCGTGGTCCCAGCCGCGCAGCCAACCGTCGCCGATCTGTTGCCACCGAACGGTAGCGGGATCGACGTACGTACGCTCGTCCCCACGGAAAGGCGGCTTCGCATTCGGGGCCGGCGAGTGTTTGTGCTGTCGTACGAAGATACCGCCATCGTTGCGATAGACCTCCCACTCCGGTTCGGGCGTGTCGGGACCGTAGTTGCGGAAGGTGTCCGACCGGGCCAACTTCTTGAACTCCTCGATGCTAACCGATGTGTCGTCTCCCTCGTCCGAACATCCCGCCCCCACCATCACCAATGAGAGACAGGCCAACGCAATAACGCCAATTCGTCGGTTGAGTCTCATGCACCGTCTCTTTCCCCGGCTCCTGTTGCGTGTCATAGTCTTTTAGACGCAGAAAAACCCTTGTAGTTCCATAGACATGGCATAACGACTGATTATAGCTCATGATCGCTGACGCAGGTTTTCAATATCGGTGAAATATGATCAGTCTGCGAGAAGTACTGTTGGCTCAAGCAGTCGGGCATAGACCGCTGGATAAAAGAAGACAACGCTCCGAAAAAGGGATTCGTCAGAGAGATGTGGAACGCCCACCGCATAAAAGACTAAAACCCTCGCGTAACGCCCTGCAAGTTCACACCGGGCCTCGCCAGATTGCACTTTGTCGCGTCCGACTCTACACTACAACGTTGAAAAACAGCGAGAGGATGTGCATTGTGCGACATTTGGCAAAATCGGCGTCCGTAATTATCTTTCTCTGCGCATCGTTCCTCCCGGCGCTACTCTGCGGCTCCGCCGAGCCGAGCTCCGCTCCGGCGCCGGGGATAAAGAAGGCGTTTGCGTCGCTGCAGAGAGGCGGCAAGCCATACAAAACGTTCTACAACAACTACATTGCCCCGCACGCCGTTTTGGAGAACAACACCGTTTTCACCGCTCACCAGGACGGTCAGGGTCGCCCCATAGTCGCCGCTTACCACGTCAAGGCGAAGAAATGGTCCGCTCCCGTCCGGGCGTCTGAGTTTGGTCTGGGGGGCGATACGCACGGCAATCCGTCGATCGCGATTGACTCGAAAGGACATTTGCACGTGTTCTTCGGATGTCACGGGCGGGCGATGAAGCATGTCCGCTCGGTTAAGCCCTACGACATCACAAGCTGGGCCGACGCCCCCTGCCCGACCAAACGCGCCACATATCCGCAGTCCATGCGAATGGCCGACGGGAGCATTTATCTCTTCTTTCGCGCGGGCGGGCACCTGGCGCCCTGGTCGATGGTCATCAGTAAGGATGACGGGCAGACCTGGAGCAAGGCGCAGCCCATCATCGAGATGCGGCGTGATTTCAAGGACAAGAAGGCGTGCTCATACAACGCGTTCCTGCCCGGGGCGGACTATAAGACCGTTCACTGCTTCTGGGTCTACAAGGACGACAACCCCAGAGGCAACAAGCGAAAGTACCAGAAGCTCCACGAGGCGGTGTACCGTTACAACGTGTACTACGCTCGCCGCACCGCCGAGGGCAAGTGGATCGCGGCCGGCGGTGCGCCGATGACGGATCTGCCCGTCAACAAGACCTTCTGCGACTCTCACGCCATGGTCCACAACAGCGGCGAGCAGTTCACCGCGCCGACTCGAATCGTGATTGACAAGGACGACACGCCGTATATCCGCATCCGGCAGGGTGTGACCGACTGGAAACGAGGCAAGGTCTTCGTACCGTACGCCTACAAATACGCAACGCCGCGGGGCGGAAAATGGCGCGTGTATGAGAAGATGTCCGCCGATTGGCCGGACCTTACAAAGCGTTTGTTGATGAGTGCGGGCCCGGCCGCGTTCGGCCAGGCCGCGCCGAACAAGTGGTTCATCCACTACAAGGAAGGACCGCCCGAGGACCCCAAGGCGACTTACGTCTGGCTCGGGCACATTGAAACGGGCTACGCCGTAAGACAAGGCGGACCGGCCAGATCGCCAAAGGAATAACCGAACCCGCGGTCACGCGGAATCGGATCTCCTGTCAGTCAGAAGGTGGTTTTTGTATGAAATTGGTTGCACTTGCATTGACAGTGTTATCGGCGACATTTCAAACGGCGGGCGCCGGGGCCTATCGCGATTTGCGCCCTGACACCTGGGTCGCAACGGACGCCCTGGGGCGCAAACTGCCCGGATACGATCAGTGCGGGGCGCCCAAAGCGAATAGAACGGTTGGGATATTCTACTTCCTCTGGCTCGGTCAGCATGGCGTTGGAGGACCTTTTGATATCACCGAGATACTGCGGGAGAATCCCCGGAACCCTCAATACGGTCCCGTCCACGCCCACCATCACTGGGGCAAGCCCGAGCTTGGTTATTACACCAGCAACAGCCGCTACGCCATGCGCAAACACGCCAGGATCCTTTCCGATGCGGGTGTCGATGTCCTGATATTCGACACCACAAACGCCATCACATATCGCGGGGTATATATGATTCTCTGCGAAGAGTTCGCAAAACTGCGCAAAGGCGGCCAGCGCACGCCCGGGATCATGTTCCTAACCCACACTGCGCCCGACAAGACTATTACAAAACTCTACAACGAGTTTTACTCTAAAGGCCTGCAGCGAGATCTGTGGTTTCACTGGAAGGGTAAGCCTCTGATTCTCGGCAAGCCCGGGAACTTGCCCCCGAAGATTCGGAAGTTCTTTAACGTACGTGATTGCTGGGCCTGGAGCGGCGGTAAGGATACGTGGCAATGGTTGGATCACTATCCCCAGAAATACGGATGGCATGAAGATCCGAAGAAGCCCGAAGAAGTCAGCGTGTGTGTTGCTCAGCATGCAACGTCGAATATCGGCAGGAGTTATTTGAACCACAAGCAGCCGCCGATCAACGGTATGGCTGTCGCCGAGGACACGCATAAAGGTCTGTACTTCGCGCAACAGTGGAAGCACGCCTTGAAGCTCGACCCTGAGTTTGTATTTGTCACCGGCTGGAATGAGTGGACCGCCGCGCGGTTTATTAATAAGGACGGCAAGGCGCCGAATAACAGATTGCTTGGCAAGCGCCTTAAGCCCGGCGACACGTTTTTCGTTGACGCTTATTCGCAGGAATACAGCCGGGATATCGAACCGATGGCAGGCGGGCACGGGGACAACTACTACTACCAGATGGTCGCGGGAATTCGTAAGTACAAAGGTGTCAGAAAACATCTGAAGGCCTCGGCCCCCAAGACGATCAAGATCGACGGGAACTTCACAAAGGAGTGGCGCCACGTCCAGCCGGAGTTTCGCGATCATATCGGCGATGTAGAACATCGTGACGAGAAAGGATGGGGCGATGCGGGCAGGTACGTAAACACGACTGGTCGAAATGACTTCACCGCAATGAAAGTCGCCCGCGATTCAGATAATGTTTACTTTCACGCCAAGACCCATAAGACCATATCCTCCTATAAGGACTCCAATTGGATGCTCCTGTTCATTGACGTCGATCGGGATTCCAAGACCGGGTGGAACGGATACGATTATGTTGCAAACCTTGAAGTCAAAGATCGCAGCACTACAAGCCTGCATTCATTGAGAACATCCAAATGGAACCCGAAAAAAGTCGTGGATATCAAGTACGCCGTTACAGGCAACGAACTGGAGCTGGCGATTCCAAGAGATGCTGTCGGCATCGGTAAGACCGCCGCTGTCAATGTGGATTTTCACTGGGCCGACAACGTTCGGAAACTGGGTGATATAGTTGAATTCGCCATAAACGGAGACAGTGCTCCCCAGAGAAGGTTCAATTACAGATATTCGGGCAATTAGATCAGGGCGCTTGTATGATCGCGCGGCGGGCCCGTGAGAGCGGAATACCGGCAAGCAAGGGGCAAGCCCGCCCGCGTCCAATCTCCCGTTTCGTAAACCGCTGGATGAAGGTAGACAACAAAGGAACCTCCCGCCGGTCAGGGCGTCTAATCGAGGGTAACGAAAGGATGGTGGCCAGATGAAGCGATTGGTGCTGATTATTGCGTTAGGTGTTTTGGGCGCTGTTGCGGCCGAGGTTTCGGCTGATCTGTGCGCCAAGTGTTCGAAGCAGCCCCGCCAGGGCGCGATAGCGAAGTGCGGCAAATGTCCCGGCCCGGTTCTCGGCAAGGGGTACAAGATCTGTAGGAAATGCTCCGCCAAACAGCGGCAGTGCCAGAAATGTCTGACCCGCATCAGTATCAAACCCGCGCCGACGAAACGCCCTGTCGTCGATACGCCAGCCAACGTGATAGTCCTGTCCGAGCAAGACAACGGGCGGACGATCACGCCGCGGCTTGGACAGCGCATTATCGTGCGACTGGCCGGCAACCCGACGACAGACCACTCATGGTCGGTCAGCCCGATAAAAGGCGGTTCGGTGCGGCAGATCAGCCGGTTGTCCTACGGCCCTCCCGGACCCGGAGCTATGGACGGAGCCGGCGGCGTCTACACCGCGTCGTTCAAGGGCGTCCGCAACGGAAGGTCCGTTTTGACCATGGTCTACAAACGCTCGCGAGACAGGAAAGCCAAGCCCGTCAAGACGTTCACCGTCACGATCGCCGTCGGGGGCGTCAAGGCTCTTTCGCCAAAGACCGCAAGGCTCGCAAGGCTCCTCAAAGAAGACATCGCCAAGTTCACGCTGGACATTCGCTACTCCGGCCCGCAGGACAAGCCCTTCTACCAACTGACACTCCGAGTGCCGATCGTTAAGGATAAACGAAGCGCGTTCCAACCGGCGGCCCAACTGTCGCAGGCCGCCGCGAAGAAGATTATCGACCACCTCGCCGCCGACGGGTTCTTCGACCGGGCGACGGAGACCACTCTGGCCAGCGTGCTCATGCCTAAAGGTCCGGCTTACTCGATGTTCGTGTCCGGCGCGAAGGGGCGGCAGTTCTACGAGCCCATTGGATGGGACCTGAAGATGCTCGCTCGCCTGGACGCCCTGGCCAAGACCCTCGACGGTGACCCCGCCAGGAAGATGGCCCTGCTTCTAGGCCGCCTCTCGGGCCTCCGCAAGAAGTGGCAGGCGGATGCCAAAAAGCCCGCCAAACTCAAACCATCCCCGCCGAAACGCAAACGCAATGCCCAATTGCAAGACGTTACGGTTCCCTGACGCGCGGCGCAGCGGGCGGATGTTGATTGCCCCGTCGGCAGCGGCGGAACGGCTCACTCTACAACCAAATCGCCAGTAGTGATTCAGCGAGGATATCCGCCAGCAAGTCATCGCCCTCGCCGTCAGGCGGATCGTCGCCCAACGGCCGCAAGTCATACTCCCCCGTTGCAGCGCGTTGAAGCGTTCCGGCCGACGACGCCGTTGATATCGGTTGAGGCGCCGCGATGCGATTGACGATCAACAGTGAGTGTATAAGCAAATCGGTCGTCGGCGCGGGCGTTGCGGTCGCAGGCGAGTCGTTGTCGGTGTCCGGGGCGCGGGCGATGATCGCAGAGCGGATCGCAGCGTCTGGATCGTTTTCGGCGTCCATCTCGATCGACGGGGCGGGCCCGACGGTCTGCACGTAGTAAGTTTGGGCGTCAACAACCGTCCCGAGGCGATTGACGAAACGGAAGTTGATCGCGCTGGGTGATGCGTCGACCAGCATGGCTCCGAAGTCGTCGTTGTAACGCGCCTCGCTGCCGTCGGCGATAGTGTAGAAGTTGTAGCTGCTGCTGCCGCCCAGACCATTCACGAAGTACGTTATCCCTTCGGCGTTGATCCGTTCGTAGGTATGGTCGTGTCCGCTCAGCACAAAGTCGGCTCCCCAGTCCGCGTACGCCCACTGCATCAGGGTGTTCGATCCGTGATAGCTCGACGAATACGGAGGATCGTGCATATAGACGATCCGCCAGGGAGCGGTCGACACCGCCAATTGAGCCTGCAGCCAGTTCTGCTGGGCGGTCATTTCAGCGGGGGCCGACAGCGCGGCGGTGCTGTCCAGAACGAAGAAGTGGAGCGGCCCCTGGATGAAATCGTAATACCTTTCGGTGCCCGAAGCGCCGTTTGTGTCAACGCCCGCGCCCGGAAGCGTAAAGTAGTCCAGGTACTCGGTCAGACCCCAGCCGTCAAAGTAATCGTGGTTTCCCAGCGACGGGAAGAAGGCGTTTGTCGGGCTCGAACCGCCCGCGCAGTACGGCCCGACGCCGGCGTCGGTCAGGTAGGAGCAATAGTACCGCCCCACCACTTCGTCAAACGTCGCAAACTGGTAACGATTGTCGCCGGTGGTCACTATGAAATCAGGGTCCAGATTCGCAACCAGGTCGGCGACATCAGCCTCATCCTGCGAACCGAGACCGTAATCGCCAATGACGGCGAATCTAACGGCCCCGCCCAGGGGCAATCCCGGGAAGATCGGATCGGGAACCGAATCGCCAAAGGCGCCGCGCATGATCGAGAAGTCTGTCAGGTCGACCCGCCCGCTGCCGTCCAGATCGGTCGCCCGC
Organism: Phycisphaerae bacterium; assembly: GCA_030745875.1. Classification (GTDB taxonomy): domain Bacteria; phylum Planctomycetota; class Phycisphaerae; order SM23-33; family SM23-33; genus BS750m-G57. Next base: position 37,930 of record JASLNT010000073.1, on the reverse strand, counting down.
ACTCCGACGACACCGCTCAACCCAAATTCGCTAACGAGCGTTCCGTAGTCGCCTGCGTCAACATCGCCGTCACCGTCGCCGTCACCAACGGTATTGCCAAGATAAAACACATCTTCGTCTTCGAGATTCGTATTGGCGTTGGCTTTGACGGTCACTTTGACCCACTGGTTCCGAATGGCTCGGTCGGCCCATATTATTGTGACGCGGTCGGCCCCGGAGACTCCGGCGTCGTGGCGGACAGTTACGCTTGTCGGAGCCGGAGCAACTGTCCAATTGTTCGGATCTGCGACGCTGTTGATCTGGAAGTCGAAATCCAAAGCAGTCACGGTTCCGGGCAGTTCGTCGATGTCCACCATGAGCCCGTTGATCCCTCTGGAGTAACCGGTTCTGTGTTCGGGTCCAATAGTCCCGCCCGGAAGTAGCGGAGCCTTGTCCGGTGCGATCGCCGCATCGTCGGAATCGCCCGGTGAGGCGCTTCCGTCCCATGTTGAGTTATTGTAGAAGACGCGCCGGGCGACAACTTGCGACTTCTGCGGATTCGCGTCGAGTTTGACATTCTCGCTTCCGATCGTCACCTGCGACGAGAACGCGCCGCCAAACGCCCCGCCGGAGATCGAAACATCGTACACGCCGGCGGGCAACTGCAACTGATACCCTCCGGACCCCCACGAGGTCGTGCTGTGCGTCACGGGCCCGACGGCGGTTACGGTCACTCCTGCGATTCCCTCGCCTCCGTTGAACTTCCCGTCCGAGTCGGCGTCGGTCCAGATAGTTCCCACGAGGTACGGATCGCCGGCCGTCCGGGGCTTGCCGAAATCCTGCGTCACTACATGCGGACCGACTTCAGTGGATGGGTTATCCTCGCTTATTGCAGCGATGCCGACGTGCACCCATTTGGTATCCATGATATTCTCGCGGTGCCCGGGCGGATTCTGCATTCCGTCAATACCGTTGCCCCAATCGACAACGAATCCCGCGTGTCCGTGCAGCGCCGATTTGGCGTAAGCGTAGATATTCTCCGCGAGGTTCATCCAGTCGTACCCGGTCGCGTCGACCCTCTCGCCAAGGCCCGGACCGAAGGGAAACACGTGCTTCTGATCGTCTTCATTGATCATGGTCTGGCTGTGGAATTCGGCGGCGTCATCGAGTAGAGGGCTCCACGCGACAGGCGCCGTCGCGGTCAGCGTGCTCCAGTCCGATTGAAGCGTCGCGCCCACCACGTTGAAGTAGGTCAGCGCGTTCTGGATGTCGCTGTCCGAAGAGGACGCCGGAGCACCGTAACCGGTCATGAAATGGTCCAGGTGGTCGCCCGGATCGGTTCGCATGTCGTTAATCAGCCACAACATCTCCTGCTCGAACGGCGAGGGCGACGCCGACAGCAGCAATCGCGGTTCGAGCAGTTCGAGTATGGGTAAGCCTGCCGATTCCGACACCGGCTGGGACATCGAAGAATCTCCCGGTCTGTTTGATGCGGCCGGTGACATAATGAGTAACTCTCTTTCGCGGCGCCCCGCCCGTCCTCCGCACGCTGGATGCGATTATACCACACTTCCGACCACGACAAAGCTCAAAGGCGAGGCATCGCCTGTTTTGCGGAGAAATGCACGCCGGATGGACCCGGGAGCTTGATTCAGTATCCGCAACTTATCGACAGCGTCGAAACCGCCTACAGCGGAGCGGTCAGTGCTGATTCAGCGAGGATATCGGCCAGAAAATCATCGGTCCAGTCATCGGTAACCGGATCGTCATTCAGCGGGCGGAGGTCATGCTCATCTGCGGCGGCGTGCTGAAGTGTTGTCGCCCGCGCCGCCTGAGATTCCGGGATGCAGGCTCCGGCGGAAGGCGATTCGAACAGCAGATCAACAGAGGATGCGAGTGCGGCCGGCGCGATTGGATCGTCGTCCGCGTCGCTGTCGTCAAGCGGGTCGCTGGCGAGAGGAATCGCTGGCGTGGGAGCTTGGGCGATCGGCTCTTCAGGCTCCGGCGCCGCGGAGGGAGCTTCAGGCGCCGGGAGCGGAGCGGGTATCACCCAGGGGTCGCCAAAATTGGCTCGCAGGAGCGCAAAATCGATCAGGCTGACTCGACCGTCTCCGTTCAAGTCGGCGGGCAGTCCGCTTCCCCTCAGACCAAAAGAACTCACCAAAGCATTGTAATCGTCGTCGTCAAGCACGTTGATCACGTTGATCGTGAATACTTCACTGTAGGCGAATTCGCCCGAGCCGTCGTCGGCATCGACGGTCACCTGGTGACTCGACGCGGTCTCATAGTCCAGCACCACTCCGGCGGCGACCACAATGTCCGTTCCGATTATCTCGAAGCGTCCGCCCGCATCATCGCTCAGCACGAAGATAAGGGGATCGTTCTCCGGATCCGAACCGCTTAATGTCCCGGCAACCGGGCCGTCGGCGTCGTTTTCGAGCACTGAACCGCCGGCCATCGCAATGTCCGTCGGCGGATCGTTGCCCTCCATGATTCGAAGCTCGTACGGACCGATGGTGGAGCTTACGGTCCCGCTGCCGGCGACTTGGGGGTTGTAGATCTCGTTGGGCTGGCCCGAGACGCCTACGTAATACGTTCCGGCGGGGAGGACGGGCGAGAGGTACGGATCCACGCCGTCGTAATCGTTGTTGGCGGCGACCTGAACGCCTGCGGCGGAGAATATGCGCAGCATCGCATCGAGCCCGGAATCAATCGTCGCAGCGTCCACATCCACAATGAGTGTCCCGCCCTGAGCGAGCGTGACCTTGTAGAGATCCACATCCGCCGGGCCGTACGGTCCGTCGCCTATTTCCTCCGGAGCCATCCGCTGCACAGCGTTAACGCCGAACGAACCCATATCGTAAGCGATGTCCATTCCATCGCCAGGCTCGCGTTGCGCCAGATAATCCACGAAAACTCCTGCAGTCTGCAGCCCCGCGATCACGGGCGTCGCAGACGAGCCCGGGCCGAGATACAAGTAGTTGTCGCCCAACCACAGGTCATCCAGAATCGTCATGTCGGCCAGCGACGAGATGTCCGTAAAGCGGTTGTCGTCCAGCCACACATAGTCCAGCCTCGTCAGCCCCAGGAGCGACGGGGCGGCGTTGATCAGATTACCGCCCAAATCCAACTGCCACAGGTCCGGCAGGCTGAGGACGGGCGTGATGTCGCTGATCTGGTTGAAACGCGCGTACAGCACCATCATTTCAACCAGCGTGGAAACCGCGGTGATGTTGGCGATCTGGTTGTTCGCAACATTCAACTGCAGCAGCCCCGTCAAGGCTCCAACAGGCGTAATGTCGACGATCTGGTTTGTCGACAGACCCAGCCATGTCAGCTTCGTAAGGCTGGTAAGCGGCGTGAGATTGCTGATGTTGTTGCCCCCCAGTTCAAGCATCACCATATCCGTCAGACCGGCAAGCGGACTAAGGTTGCTGACGTTGTTGTCCTCCAGCGATAGAGAGGTCAGAGTCGTCAGGCTCCCAAGCGGGGCAATGTTGGTGATCTGGTTGCCGCCCAGAAACAGCCCGTCCAATTTCGGCAGGCCGGCTAGCGGAGCAACGTTGCTGATCAGGTTGTCCTCCAGGTACAGCCCCAGCAGCTCTGTCAGGCCCGCAAGCGGCGTGATGTCGCTGATCTGATTGTCGTCCAGATACAACCCGTCCAAATTCACCAGGCCCGCCAGCGGTGCGATGTTGACGATATTGTTGTGTTCCAGATGCAGCCTCGTCAACTTCGTCAGACCGGCCAGCGGCGTAACGTCGGTGATATGGTTCAGGGTGTCGTCGGCGATCAGGTAGTGCAGGTTCGCGGCGAATTCAAGCCCCGTCAGATCGGCGACCCCTCCCAAAGCGCGCAGCAGCCCAAGTGAAAGCATATCGGCCTGGGTTAACGGAGCTACGGGGATGATCAGGTCATCGCGGATGGCTTGTTCCAGGAAGGGGTCGGGAATCGTCACCACCGACGAGCCCGAGACAATCCGCAACTCGTACGCTCCGGTTGTATCGCTGGGCAGGAGCGCACTGCCCTCCACTGCAGGAGCGTAGGCCCCGTTGGGGTAGCCCGAAACGCCCACATAGTATGTTCCGGCGCCCAAGGACGCTGAGAGGTATGGGTCGAGCCCGTCATGGTCGTTGCTGACCGCCAGTTCAAAGCCCCCCGCCGAGAATAACCGCAACATCGCATCCAGACCCGATCCGATCGCCTCAGCGTCCACGTCTACAATGAGCGTACCGCCCAGGGCGAGCGTGATCTCGTAAAGATCCACGTCAGCCGCGCCGTACGGACCGTCGCCAATCGCCTGGGACTCGACGCGATGTACGACACTGTCGCCAAACGAGCCCATATCGTAAGCGATGCTCGTCGCATCGCCCGGTTCGAGTTGCGTCAGGTAGGTGACGGTCGTCCCGGCGGTCTGGAGCCCCCCTATCACCGTCATCGCCGGCGAGCCCGGACCGAGATACAGGTAATTGTCGACCAATCCCAATGTAAGCAAATTCGTCATCCCGCCAAGCGGTGCGATGTTGGTGAGCCTGTTGGCGTCCGCCTTCAGGTACACCAGACCCGACAGCGCCGACAGCGGCGACAGGTCGCTGACCAGGTTGACGCGCATGTCCAGATTGCTCATGCTCGTCAGCGCCGCAAGCGACGCGATGTTGACGATCCGGTTGCTGTACAGATTCAGACCCAACAGACTCGTCATTCCGACAAGCGGTGAGATGTTGACAATTTGGTTGTACGCCAGGGACAAGTCGTGCAGGCTCGTCAGACCCGCAAGCGGCGTGATGTCTACGATCTGGTTGCGCTCCAGGCGCAGCGTGCCCAGACCGGTCAGACCCGCAAGTGGAGTAACAACGCTGATCTGATTGGCGTGCAGGTCCAGGTAGTTCAATTTCGTCAGGGAGGCCAACGGGGTGATGTTGGCGATCTGGTTGACATCCAGCAACAGCATCTGCAGATTCGTCAGGCTTCCAAGCGGCGTGATGTCGGCGATCAGGTTGCCGTTAAGCGACAGGTTCCTCAGAACCGCCATGCCTGCAAGCGGTGAGAGATCGACAATCCGGTTGCCGGTCAGATGCAAGACATCCAATTTCCTCAGGCCTGCAAGAGGCGTGAGGCTGACGATCTTGTTCCTCGGCGCATCCATGTGAGTCAGATTCACAGCAAACTCAAGTCCTGTCAGATCGACAATTTCGCGATCTCCCGCACCCAGGCTCCCCAGCGAGAGCATGTCGGCTTGGGTTAGCGGCGCCGAAGGAATGGTCAGTTCGGAGCGGACGGCCTGTTCCAGACCGGGGTCCGGAATCGTAACGAGAGACGAGCCCGAGACGATCCGCAACTCGTAGGCGCCCGTGGTTATGCTCGGTTCACTTCCGCTGCCGCCAACCGTGGGGTCGTAGTCATCGTTAGGATATCCGGAGACGCCCACGTAGTACGTACCGGCCGACAGCGCCGATGAAAGATATGGATCGTGACCATCGGTGTCATCATCGAAAGCGATCAGAATCCCCCCGCTCGTGAACAACCCCAAATGAGCGTCAAGACCCGAGATCGCCTCGGCGTCCACGTCCGCAATCAACGTTCCAGCCTGGGCGAGGGTGATCTCGAAGAAGTCCACGTCAAAAGCGCCGAACGGTCCGTCGCCAATCGTCTGGGGCGCGACGCGATGTACGACACTGTCGCCGAATGAGCCCAAATCGTAAGCGATGCTCATCGTATCGCCCGGCTCGCGTTGCGAAACGTACTGAACGGTTGTACCGGTGGCCTGGAGCGAGGTTACAACCGCCATGGTCGGCGAACCCGGTCCGAGATACAGGTAGTTGTCCTCCACCTCCAGCCACAGTGAAGCCGGATTCGGCAGACCGGCCAGAGGGGTAATGTCGGTGATCTGATTGGCCGACAGGCGCAGCGTCGTGAGATTCGCCAGACCTGCGACGGGGGAAACATCAACCACCAGGCCGTCAGATACGTTCAGGTGTGTCAACTTCGTCAAGCCGACAAGAGGCAAGAGGTTGGAAATCCAGTTGCCATGCATATCCAGATATTCCAGATCCGTCAGGCCGGCAAGCGGGGTAATGTCAGTTATCTGATTCTCGAGCAGGTGCAGAATCTGCAGTCTCGTCATGCCCGTAAGCGGAGTGACGCTGGTGATCTGGTTGTCGTTCAGCCCCAGCCACGTCAGCTTCGTCAGTACGGTCAGCGGCGTGATGTCAACAATCTGGTTATCTCCCAGAGCCAGCGACTCCAGGTCCGTCAGACTGGCGAGAGGGGCGACGTTGACAATGTTGTTCCCCGCCAGACCCAGCCCCGTCAATCTTGTCAAGCCTGCAAGTAGTGAGACATCGGTAATCTGATTGTCAGCCAATTCCACGCTCGTCAACTTCTTCAGGTCTGCGAGCGGCGCTACGTTGACGATTTGGTTGACACCGTCGCCCGCGCTCAGGATGTGCATGTTCGTAGCAAATTCGAGCCCCGTAAGATCGACGACTCCTCCCCATGCAAGCAGTATCTCAAGCGAGAGCATGTCGGCCTGGGTTAGAGGGGCCGCTGGTATGGTCAATGCATCGCGAACCGCCTGTTCCAGGAAGGGGTCGGGAATCGTCACAACCGACGAGGCCGAAACGAGCCGTAACGTATACTCACCGGTCGTGTCGCTTACCGCTCCGGTGCCTGCGGTTGCGGGAGCGTAAGCAATGTTGGGATAGCCCGACACGCCCACGTAGTACGTGCCGGCCGTTAGGGTTTCTGAAAGGTATGGATCATGATCGACAGCATCATCGTTATAGGCGATCTGCAGGCCTGCGACGTCGAACAACCGCAATGTCGCATCGAGGCCCGAACCTATTGACTCCGCATCTACGTCCGCGATAAGCGTCCCCGGTGCGGCCAGCGTGATCTTGTAGAAATCCACGTCCGCAGCACCGTAAAAACCGTCGCCAATCTCCTGCGACTGGACGCGATGGACAACACTGGCTCCAAACGAGCCCATATCGTAAGCGCTGCTCGTCGCGTCGCCCGGTTCGCGCTGATGGGACACGATGTCAAAGTATGTCCCCCCGGCCTGGAGCCCCGTGATAACGCTCATGGCTGGCGAGCCGGGCCCCAGGTACAGGTAATTGCCATACAACCCAAACAATTCCAGATTCACCAGACCTGCAAGCGACGTGATGTTGGTGATATGGTTGCTGCTCAGGTCCAGACGTGTCAAACCCGTCAGCCCGGCAAGCGGCGCGGGGGAAGCGATATAGTTGGCGCCCAGGTCCAGGTAGTCCAGATCAGTCAGGGCGACCATCGGCGTCAGATCGCTGATTTCGTTGTTGTTCAACGCCAGGTCGGTCAGACTACTCAGGCCCGCAAGCGGTGAAATGTCGGTGATCTGGTTGAAACTAAGATCCAGGGTGTTCAGGTTTGTGGCGAACTCAAGCCCGGTCAGGTCGCCGATTCCGCTGATACTGGCGTCCAGCGTGGTCAGAGAGAGCATGTCGCCCACGGTCAATGGCGCCGTCGGTATCGTCAGTTCGTCGCGGATAGCCTGCTCCAGACCGGCGTCGGGAATCGTCACCGGGGACAAATCCGAGACAACCCGCAATTCATACGCGCCGGTGGTTACGCTTGGAGACCCACTGCCGCTGGTCGCCGGGTCGTAGAGGTAGTTGGGATAGCCCGAGACGCCTACGTAATACGTCCCCGCCGCCAGGTCTGATGAAATGTACGGGTCGTGACCGTCTGTGTCGTCATTGTAGCCGATTTGAACGCCCGCGGAGGAGAACAACCGCAGATAGGCGTCAAGGCTCGAGCCGATCGAGACACCGTCCACGTCTACAATCAGCTTTCCCGCCTGGGCGAGCGTGATCTTGTAGAAGTCCACATCCGAAGCGACATAAGGCCCATCGCCAATTGTCTGGGCCGAGAACCGCTGGGCCGTATCGTCGCCGAACGAACCCAGGTCGTACGCGATGTCCATCGCGTCACCGGGTTCGAACTGCGCCGAGTAATTCACGCTTACCCCATCCTCCTGCAACCCGTAGATCGTCGCCGCGGCGGGCGAACCCGGACCAAGATACAAATAGTTCTGGTCCAGCGACACCTGGGTCAGCTTCGTCAGATCATCGATCGGCGAGATGTCGCTGATCCGGTTGTTGCTCAAAGTCAGGGTCCCCAGATTCGAGGCGAAATCAAGTCCGGTCAGATCAGTTATGCTTTTCGATCCGGCGCTCAATCCCGTGAGCAGGAGCATGTCGGCCTGACTGAACGGGGGCAGGGTCATGATCGTTTCATTGGCGATAGCCTGTTCCAGGGCGGCGTCCGGAATCGTCACGAGTGTGGAGGCCGAGATAATCCGCAAGTCGTACGAACCGGTGGTGGTGCTTGCGCCGCCGCTTCCACCGATCGCGGGATCGTAGGAGGAATTGGGATAGCCCGACACGCCCACGTAGTACGTCCCGTCCGGCAGGCCCCACGAGATGTACGGATCCGTACCGTCACTGTCGTCGTTGTAGATGATTTCGGCGCCAAAATCCTCGAATATCCGCAAATATGCGTCAAGGCCCGAGCCGATCGCCTGGGCGTCCACGTCTACAATTAGCGTTCCAGTCTGGGCGAGGGTGATTCTGTAGAGGTCCACATCCGCGGCGCCGTAAGCCCCGTCGCCAATTGTCTGCGATGCGACGCGATGCGATGCGTCATCGCCGAACGAACCCATATCGTGAGCAACGCCCATTATGTCGCCCGGATCGATTGGGGCCGCACCGTCAAGCAGCAGCCTCGCCTCCAGCGATTCGAAGATCGGCATGGCGCCGTATTGACCTGTCGCCTCGTCCATAACTCTGTCGCCTCACGGGTAAGATGGAACTCTCAAACCAGGAAATGGGAGGACCGCTTCGGGCCCTCTCAAAGAGAATTCGCTGCAACGCACTAGCATATCACAAATCCCCATATTTCAAAGACTTTTCCCCGCGGGATTCAGTCAAGAACGTCATACGACATGGTCGAACATTCATCGCTTCAGAGCAATTCGATACCGTCGAACGTAGCGGTAATCCCTCCGATACATCTCGTGGGGCTTTGGAATGCGCACCGTCTCGACGTACCTGCCCCCAATGACCTCCAGCGTTCTTCTCGACGCTTTATTGTCGGGCTTACAGGTTATCCACAAGGCCTTTAACCCGTGATCGGCTGCGAGGTCAAACAATAACTTGCACGCCCGGGCGGCGTACCTGTGGCCGCGATATCTCTTGAGCACTCCGTAACCGATATGCCCCGGGTATCGGAGTTTTCTGGCCGAACCGACGCGGAATGATATGCGGCCCATTCTTCGACGGGTCCCGACTTGGCGCATCGTAAAAACATACGCGGGCACGTGCCCCTTGGCGGGATCGGCGGGAGACTTCTTAGTCAGCACAAGCGACAGATCACCGTCAACAAGTCTGCCCGGTTTGCGGAATGTAAAAGTCTCAGACATGCTTTATCACCCAACGAAATCCATCATTTGTTTTTCGCCTTCACAACCTCTTCAACGTGGGCGGCGAGAAACTCACCCAGTTTATCGGCTCCGAGGCCTTTGAAGTGCACGTTCTTTCCGGCCCAGAAATCTTTGTATATCGCAGCCTCGTTGTCCTTCACGTATCGCCACTGGTCGCAAATTGAAATCTCCGGGTGGCGTTTGATCACTTCCAGAGCCCAGGGGTTCAGGTACTTCTTCATCACGCCTCTCATTCGACCCGGGGCGCACTTGCCCCTGGAGCCTCTATCGATCAGGGCCCCGACCGGCTCGTAACCGTTGGGCACCGGGCAGGTGGTTATCCATATCAACTTCGCGCCGGTGGGCTTCAACTGCTCGATGACCTTTTCGAGGTTTTCCTGGTAGACTTCTTGGGAGTTGCCCGCATCCCAGTGTCCGAAATTGAAGCTGATCACGTCCCAATGGCGCTTTGGCTTCTTGTAGGCTCCGAGCCAGGCCTTCATCATTCCGCGCCCCTTGCCGCTCGGGCCGCAGTTGGTCGGCGGGTGGTGAATGTTGTACTTGCCCTTCAGCGCGGTTCGCAAACCCTTACCGTAGTTGCCCGATATCGAATCGCCGATAAACAGATATCGCGGGAGTTTCGGATCGTCCCTGGCGGTCTGGTCGGGGATCGGGCGGAGCAGCACGTGCGACGCCTGAAAAACATCGCCCTTCAGGCTCCCGTACAGACTCGCCTGGTTGCAGAACGGTTTAATAGCGGTATGGTCAAACAGGCCGACGATCTGTTCAGCATGGTTAAAACCGCTGGTGGAGCCCTTGAACGTCTTTCCGCAGGCGGCGACCACTTTCTTCGGCGTGATGTGCCCGGCCTCCAGGCCCGTAAGTTCCCCGCTGAGCCAAAGTTCGGTTTCAGTGGGCAGGTGCTCTTCAAGCGGATCGGTGTGGAGCACGCCGTCTCTGAACTCACCGCTCTTAAGCGCGCCCTGAGCGGCCCGCCAGCTTGGGAAGCGGACCTTCACGTACAGTTTTTTCGGCAGGGCATGTTCGCGTCTGACGCTTGCCAGCTTGATCTTGCGATCCTCGAGCATCTTCTTGATGTTCCGCTCACGGAACAGCAGACCGATCTTCGCACCGTCGGCCAGCTTGACTTCGATCAGGTCGTCTGCGTTCAGGATGTAGAAGTTCTTGCCCTCCTGGTCCAGCGGACTAACCAGCCCGTAAACCTTCTGCAAGCCGTTGCGGGCGGTTTCGATGGTTTTGTATTTGCCTCCATCCTCAGCCCACCCGATCGAACAAAGCGCCAGGACGGTCAATAGAGCCCTTCTAGTCATGCCTGCCTCATATCTCTGCAGTAACAATTGTCGAAAACAACACGGTTATTTCGGCTTGAAGCCTTTTGGCGTTTTCGTTGCCTGGAGAACACTCATCAATTCTTTTCGAAGCTGTTTCTTCGTTTCGGCGTGTTCCGGATCGCCAGCCAGATTGGTCCACTCGTGCGGATCCTTGTCATGGTCGTAGAGTTCCTCCTGCCCGTTGCCGCAAAGCGTGTATCGGTATCGCCGAGAGCGGACCGAGAAATGCGGAGGCGCCTTGCCGTCGCGGATGCCCATAAAAGCAACCGAAGGCCCATGCGATTCCTTACGTTCCGGGTTTTCCAGCAGCGGTCGAAGCGATCGGCCGGCAAGCGGCGTGTTGTCGGCTCCCTTGCGGGGACGCCCGCCCAGGCCACACATATCCGCCAGCGTGGGATACATGTCGATTAACGAAACAGGATGCTCACAGGTCCGTCCGTTCCCCTTAGCGCCAGGGACATGAATAAACAGCGGCACGCGCGTAGACTCATCCCACAAATGCCACTTCTGGATGCAGTCCTTTTCGCCCACGTGGTATCCGTTGTCGCCGGTCAGAACAACTATCGTATTGTCGCTGTGGCCGCTGGCGTCCAGAGCGTCCAGAACCTTGCCCACCTGGGCGTCTACGAACGCCATGCACGCCAGATACGCACGAGCCCATTCTTTCAGGGCCTTCTTTCCTCCCGCCTTGATCAATGCTTCATACTTCGTGTACCCCCACCGCCACCTGGACCGCAGCACCGGAGCACAATCGGCGAGGTCATTCTTCAGGAGCGGCGGGAGTTGAACATCTTCCAGGGGGAACATGTCGAAATACTTCTTCGGGGCGTAGAGCGGCGTGTGCGGGCGAATGAAGCCGACCGCCAGGTAGAACGGGCGATCGCGTTTGGACTTGAGTATATTCGCGGCCCAGTCAGCGGATACCTCATCGGGAGTCAGGTCGCGGTCCTTGGCGTCTACGTACCGAAACGGCTTGCCCGCCTCAGTATACCAGCCCTTTGCGCCGGGAATCCCCTTGATCGCCCCCTTCTTCCAGTGCGGCACGTTGGACAGCGGTCCGTAGTTCAGGTCGCGGTGCATCTTGACCGGAAGGTGCTTTATCCAGGCTCCATACTGCGCGGGGTGAGGCGTGTTGAACGCCCTGCCCTTGCCATACCACGGCCAGGGCCCGTAGTCCGGCCCGATCCCGTAGTCGGTGTAGAAATCCCCACCGGCGCCCTCGTGCAGCAGCTTGCCCGTTCCGTAGGCGTCGTATCCGTTGTTGCGAAAGTGCAGCGGCAAGGGGGTGCAGCCGCGAAGCGCCCGAACACTGTTCCAGCGGGCGAAACTATAATCGTCCAGCGTCTGGGGATACAATCCCGAGAACAGACATTTGCGCGACGGGCCGCAGACCGGCACGACGACATGGGCATTTGCAAAATTCACGCTCTTTTTGCGAAGACGGTCCATGTTCGGTGTTTTCGCCTTCGGATGGTCCGGCGGATGCAGCGCCCAATCGTTGAGATCGTCACAGATAATGAACAGAACATTCGGGCGGGCAGGAGATCTGTCGGCTCCGCGGGCCAGCGAACTGCACGCAAGCGCAGCAGCGCCCAGGCCGCACGATCTGAGAAAACCTCTTCGGTCCATGCTGTCAGTGCAGTTCATTTGGACTCCACTATACCAAAGAACTCAGGCGCGCTGACTCATTTTCTCCCCACCGCCTGCAGTTTGAAACTGTACGTGTAGTTTTTGGGCGGAAGCAGGTATGCGGCGTGAGGTCGAGCGCCCCAACTGTTTTCCCCGCCAAACGCTCCAGCGCAAGGCAGTGTCCGGCCCGCCTATCAAGTAAACAGGTGCCGATAACGCCCAACTGTGATAACATCACCGAAACGCCCGCAATGGTCGCGGGTGAAAGTCCCGATCTACACAGACAGCTTACCAGTATGAGGAGCACCGTCATGCCGAACACACTGAAACACGTATTGTCTCACTTCCTGCCGATCCTTCTTGTCGGGGTTGTCGCGGCCCAGGCGGTCTCCGCGGAAAAGAAGAAAATGCCCCGCGAGAATGTCATCGAAGTCCCCGCGATCGGCGAGGGACTGTGCGTTCATAATCTGTTCCAGACGAACATGGTCCTTCAGCGAGACAAGGCGATCGGCGTCTGGGGATGGGCGACGCCGGACGAAGAAGTAACGGTGTCCTTTGCAGGGCGGAAACAGACGGCGACGGCGGCGAAAGACCGCTCGTGGAAAGTTACTTTTCCCGCGATGAAAGCAAACTCCGCTCCCCATGAATTGACCGTTCAGGGAAAGAACAAAACGCTTAAACTGGAGAACATCCTCATTGGCGATGTCTGGATCCTGGGCGGACAGAGCAATATGGAGGAACCCATCCAGCATGTGGAGGATGGAAAGCTCGAAATCGCGTCGGCGAATTTCCCCAACATCCGAATCCTGACCGTCCCGGCGCAGAACGGTCCCAAAGCCAAGAAGGGATTTCCCCGGCTGCACGAATGGAGCAGTTGGTCCAGCCGCCATTTCCGCAAGGGAGATTGGGACATCTGCTCACCCGAAACGGTGCGCGAGGTCTCGGCGATCGGTTACGTGTTCGCAAGGCGCATCTACATGGCTGTAGGGGTTCCGATCGGTCTGATAGACACCTCGCGAGGCGGAACCACCGTCGAGACATGGACCCCCACCGCCGTTCTGAAGAAGATCGACACGAAAGAAGTGAAAGCAAAACTCGCCGAGTGGGACAAGAAGATCGCCGAGTGGGACCCCAAGAAAGACCTGGCCAATCGCGTTAAGGGATTCAACAACTGGGTCAGAGACATGAAAAAACGCGGCGAGAAGATTCCCGAGCACCGCAAAGCGCCAACCGATCATCGCCCCGGTCCGACAATGGATCAGAACCGTCCGGGCAACTGTTACAGCAGCATGATAGTACCGGTGGCGGGTCTGGCGGTTAAAGGTGCGATATTCCACCAGGGATTCAACAACGCCAATGGTGGATCCAGCGGGTCGGAAATGTACTACCAGATATTCGGTAAGACGATCGCGGCTTGGCGGGGAGCTTTCGGCGATCCGAAGATGCCTTTCGGGATTATCTCACTCTGCACCGCCGGATCGCCGCAGACAAGAGACAATTACCTGGAAAGGATGCTCGACGACGGAATCTACATTCGCGAAGCGCAGTACAAAACGTTCATGGATTTCTACAAGGCCGGAGACAAGAACATCGGTTTCGCCAGCAGCTTCGACCAGCGTCGCTCGTGGTACCACCCTCAGAAGAAAGTCCCCGTCGGAGAGCGAATCGCCTCCTGGGCGTTGGGGTCGCAATATGGGATGGATGACAAAGTCACGTGGATTCCTCCCATGCACAAGGAAATGAAGGTCGAAGGCGGTCAGATCGTCCTTACGATGGACACCTGGATGAAGGCGATAGACGACGGCCCGATTGTCGGTTTCGCCATCGCCGGTAAGGATCGCCGATTCCAGACCGCCGACGCAAACTGGTTGGTGAAGGGCAAGGATCGTCACAACCGCCCGCAATACGATCGCAGGGTTGTTGTGCTGACCAGCAAGTACGTTCCCAACCCAATTCATTTCCGATACGCCTGGGGCCGCAACCCGATGGCCAATTTCACTCGCGCTGACCATACCGCCATCCCGTTCGCCACTCAGCGAAGCGACAACTGGAAGCAAGAGGAAGTACCGGAGAAGTACGTCTGGGACAAGTCCTCACCGCCCCGTGAGTACTCACGCAGGCTCAAATGGCAAGCCCAGAAGGATCTTCGCCTGGACGACATGAAGCGGCGGTTGGCTGAAGCGAAGGCTTTCATCGATGAGAATAAGGAAAAATACGAAAAGGACAGGAAGTACTGGGAGCAGAGCAAAGCAAAAAACAGAGAGAGATTCGCATCAGAAAGCAAATGAACTCCGACCGCGGCGCCGCCTCAACCGCAAGCGTGGCGATAGACTCCTGACGACTCGCAGGTCAGCGTTTTTCGTTGCCAGCGGACCACGCCATTGGTAGCTTAGGATTCTATACAACAGGAAAAGGAACACTGTATGCAGGGCACAACGCTTGTCACTTTCATTTTCTTCACGGGATTGGTCGGTCTGATAACGTGGATCATGACGCGCAAGGACGATCACGGCACGTCGACGGGTTACTTCCTTGCCGGTCGAACGCTGACAGCGGGCTTCATCGCCGGATCCCTGATGCTGACGAACCTTTCGACCGAGCAACTCGTCGGCCTGAACGGTGCAGCGTTCAGCAACGGGCTCTGCGTATTCGCGTGGGAGGTTATCGCTGCGATGGCGCTGGTGTGCATGGGGCTATACTTCCTGCCGAAATTCCTCAAGAGCGGCGTCGCAACGGTTCCGCAGTTCCTCGAAAAACGTTTCGACCACAACACGCGCACCATCACGACCGTGATTTTCATTGTCGCCTATGCCGCCATTCTCCTTCCGATCATTCTCTATACCGGCGCGACGGGCCTGGCGGGCATGCTCGATATCTCGTCGATCACAGGTATCGCCGATCAGCGAACAAATATTTGGATCATGGTCTGGCTGATCGGCGTTATCGGGTCTATTTACGCCATTTTCGGCGGGTTGCGCACGGTGGCGATATCCGACACGTTGAACGGATTCGGGCTGATCGTAGGAGGGGTAATGATCGTGCTGTTCGGCCTGCACGCACTGGGCGGGGAGGCCGGCGGAATCCTGAAGGGCCTGGAGGTCCTCCGCACGGAACACACCGACAAACTCAACTCCATCGCCCGCCCGGATCAGGCAGTGCCATTTGGAACACTGTTTACCGGTGTGCTGCTGCTGAACCTGTTTTACTGGTGTACGAATCAGCAGATCATCCAACGAACGCTTGGCGCCAGTTCGCTGAAAGAAGGGCAAAAAGGCGTGCTCCTGGCCGGTTTCCTGAAGGTGCTGGCGCCTCTCATCCTGGTTATTCCGGGCATCATCGCATTCCACCTGTACAAACAGCAAATTCTCATGCCGCTGGACGATGCGGGTAACCTGAAAGCGGACCTCGCTTACGGGAAACTGGTTCGCCACGTCCTGCCGTCCTATCTGACGGGCTTCTTCGCAGCCGTTATCATCGGCGCCATTCTAAGCTCGTTCAACTCGGCGCTAAACAGCACGGCCACGCTGTTCAGTCTGGGCCTGTACAAGGGCGTATTCAGGAAGAACGCAGGCGACGGACAAACCGTCAAGTCCGGCAAGTTGTTCGGATGCGTTGTAGCCGTAGCGGCTATGTGCATCGCACCCTTGCTGTATGGACAGGAGAGCATCTTCGGATACCTCCAGAAGATGAACGCCATCTACTTCATACCGATATTCGCGGTAGTCGTGATGGGCCTGATCCACAAGCGAACATCGGCGTTGGCGGCCAACATCGGGCTCGTCTTCGCATTCGCAACTATCATCCTGGTCTACTTCACGCCCGGTCTGAAGAACATAATCAATACAAAATCCTCAAGCTTCCTCCTGCACGAATTCCACTTCATTGGAGCGGTATTCGTCGCGACACTCGCACTGATCGCCATCGTTTCCATGGTCAAACCTCGCAGCGAGGCGTGGAGGCATGAGCATTCGGGCGACGTCGACATGACTCCATGGAAACACGCCAAATGGGTCGGAGCCCTGCTGGTTGCGATAGTCCTGGGGCTCTATGCGTATTTTGCCGACTTCTCCGTGCTGAAATGAGAGCTATAACGACCGCGGGAATCATTGTCGGATGCATGCTGCTGCTGGGTAGTCAACTCTACGCGGCCGATGACACGTCCAACCGCAGGCTCGTGCAATCTGCGAACTTGACGGGTGGGCGCCCCGAAGACAATCGCGTACGACTGACGCCCTGGCGTAAGACCGACGACACTATTGAAGGATGGGACTGGTCCCTGCCGCCGGGAGTTAAACCCGTTCCCAACTCCGGGCTGATCTTCGCCCGCGAGAAGCGAACCTTCCCGGGCAACAAGCTCGCCAACGTCTCGGTGTTCTGGCGGAACGTAGAACCGGAAGAGGGAAAATACGATTTCTCCTCCCTCAAGAAGAAACTCGCATCCCTGCCGAAAGATGTGATCGGCTGCAGATTCCACTTCTACGCAACAACAGCTTACCGCACGAGCAACGGGCGCAAGCAACTCATTGGTCCGGCATGGATGGAGAAATACGCAAAGCAGATCCCGCTGATCGACATGACCAGCATGGAGGGGCGATTCCAACTGGTCAACTACGCGATCTGGAGTCCGGAGTATCACAAGCGATATCTCCGCGTGATCGACGCCTTCGCCAAAAGCGGAATCCCCGGGAACAAGGCGTTGCGTATCGTATATGTCGGTGCAATCTCAAAGAGTTGGGGCGAGGAGATGTTCATCCCGCCGATCCCGGCGCAATGGGCCGAGAAGAACACCGGCCTGACGCCCGAACGCCTGGAGAAATGCCTGAACGAACGACTCGACGCATGGGCCAAAGCGTTCAAGGGGCGCGAGAATGTTCTGGCGTGGGTGGGCGCGGGCGGTATGGGCGTAGCCGGAAAAGCGGGCGACTATCGCAAGGCCGCTCGAAATGTCATCGCTCACGCGTACAAGTTGGGTATGGGTCAGCGATGCGGATTCGTCGAGAACTATCTTTACCACCTTCACAACCCCGCGCTGGGGCAGAGCGTTGATGACCGCGGATACATCCTCGTTGATGAAACATGTCCTCCGATAGCGAATCGACGGGCCTTCGGCGATGAGAACGAAGAGTATGGGCGGCATTGGGTCGGACGTTTCGGGGCGATTGAGACACACGCCTACCGCTACCATGAGTCAATGATTCGCTCGCTGCAGATGAGGCGAAATTACCTGTGGATGTCCGGAAGTTCGGTCGACATGGACCCTCCGCTTACGGCGTACATGAGCATGGCGTTGGGGCGAAACATTAACGATTCACCCGACGCTTTCTGCTACCTGCGACAGAGCTTCGTGCGCGGATCGGCAGCCGGGAAGAAAGGCAAGGCCGTTGCGATCAGGAACTTCGAACGCTGGCTGGTTCAGCGTGACCGAGACGGATATCGCACCCAGCCCGCAATCAAAGTTCCGCAGCACGAGTCGATGTGGATGGTCCCCAAGACTCACAAGTTCGACTACATCGCTCGACGCACCGACATCGCAAGCAAGAACTCGAAGATAGGATTCGCACTTGACGACCGTTTTCCAGGCGGCGGCCCGCGCTCGGCGGCGATCAAGGTGACGTATCACGACATCGGGCGGGGCAACTGGACGCTGGTCTACACAAAACCCACCGGATGGGCCGGACGGCGGACCATTCAGTGCAAGGACTCGAAGAAGGTCCTGACCGCCACCTTCCATCTCACCGACGCATGTTTCGCGGGCAAGGGCGACGCGTTCGACTTTTACATCGAAGCGGCCGGCGAGGATGCGACAATCTCATTCGTCCGCGTAATAAGAACCAAACGGGCTCCCGCTACCGGGCGGTGAACTTACCGAGTACGATCTTCCCGTCCGCAAACGAAACCGTCTGAGTTCCGATGACAATCTTGTCGCCCTGAACTTTCGGCGTCGGGATCGCACCGCTCGTGAGGAACTTGAAGCTGAACTTCCTCCCGCCCGCCGACACTGCCCCATCGCCGGGCGCAGCCGAACCGGTCATAACCAGCATTCCGTCGGCTCCGGATGCGCCCGAGAAATCTATCGCAGTGCACGCTTTGTCCGAACCGACTATCGCAGAACCGTCGACGCCCGGAATCCAGATCGTAGCTTTCGACGGAATCGAACCCCATTTAACCTTCTTCCCGTGATGCCGAATCGCCATATTCCGGTCCGGACCGTGTCGGAATCGCGCGGGAGACTTCTTGACCAACTGCGTTATCACGATATCGTTCTCATCCTTCCATCGATTGCGGAACCCATAGAATTCGTGCCTGGTGTCGCGCACGCTGCGCGGTACGCACTCGGCGGGATTAACAGGTTTCAGATCGAAGGGCGTGTTGACGAACGCCAATACCGAATGGTGCGGGTACGGGCTTATCGTGTCCCACGGCGTGGCGTTCTTGTCGTCCCAGTCCTTGATGTATTTGTGATAAAAACCCCAAATCCCGGCGCGCTGACTTGGAAGCACTGCGGCGTATCCGATTGAGAAGTACCCCGCCCCGCTCACACCGTCCGGGCGAGCCCAGATATTATGCGGATACCCGCCCCGCTCGGGGTAACCCTTCCGCAAGTACTTCATGTCCTTGCCCTGAGGAATAGTCAGCAGGAACCATTTCAGCGCAGTCCACCGAACGTTAGGCCGCGGGCTTACAAAATCCTTGCCCATCGCAGTTTTCCAGGCCTGAATCGCCGACAGGTATACTATGTGGCTGGCCATACTGCCCGTACCGTCGCCCTCAGAGAAGTACCCCCCATCTCCGAAACCTTCAGTCACGTTGCGGATCATCGACTTCTCGCTAGTCTTGAGCAGTTTGTCGATCGTCTTCTGATCGACGCCCGGATCGCCCGAAATCGCCATGATCGCCATCGCCCCTCCGCCGACCTGCATGCCCCAGTGATTGCTCGCCGGAAAGTGCCTGCTGCCCTTTACCAGTTCCGCCAGGGACATGTTCCTGCCTTCGTTGTAATCGAAGATCACTTTGGCGATCTTCGTTCGGTAGGCCTCATCCCAACCGTCATAACACAGATCGTACCCCAGGGCTCCCCAGCCCAGTGACGGACCGGCCCTCAGGGCGCCGTAAGGAGCCTTGAACGCGTAACGACGGTCGCGCCCGCGATAGCCCGCAAGCGACGCGTCCATCGCTTTGCGTCCGAGGTCGGCGTACTTCTTGTCACCGGTGATCTGGTACAGGAACCCGTATCCCGCGACGTGCGAGATCGTGAACGTCTTGCCAGCGGGGTCCTTGGCGAACTGGCCCGAACCGTCCTTGGGCGCCTTGCCCTTCATCCCGAGATTCGCGGGCATTGACTCGCCATCGGCGCCGTTCAGCGTGATCTTCAGACGCTTCAGGATCGCCTGGCCTTCCGGTGTTTTCGCCCGGGCGCGCAGCCTGGGCAGATCGCTCCTGCGAAACAACAGTCTCGGATGCTCGCCCGACTTGACGGGAACGTGCCCTTTGACATCCGCCGGCCAGGGCTCAGCCGCCGACGCCGCCAAACCCACTGAAGCAATCGCAATCAAGGCGGCAAGCAGTCTCGTTTTCATTTCTCATCTCTCCTGTCATTTCCCATCGCGAGTTTATGTCTGGCGGCGGCTTCTTTGGCTCCGATGATACGGGAATGGACGGCTATCCCCTGCAGCTTGCCCGACCAGCGTCTCTGACCGTCCCATTCATCACCGAACAACAGGTGCATCGGCGACCAGTTGCTGAAATCGCCTCGGACCCTCTCGCTCTGCAGAACGCTCTTACCGTTCAGATAACAGGAGAGTTTTCCGGGCGAATACGTAACGATCACGTGCTGCGACCTGGCCGCAGCCACTTTGCATAGACTAGTTTCCGGTTTCATGCCATTTACGCCCGTGCTCGTCGTTCGCAGCCGAAGGACCAAAGCAGAGCCCTGCTGACCGAGCGTAAAATTGCGATTGTAAGCATCCTGCGAAAACGAGATGATCCGGGCGGGCCCGCCCTGTTTGGTGTTCCCCGGGGTGATAACGGCCTCTATCGACAACTGGTTCGACGCTTTGCAGGCTTTCAGCAGGGCGGCGTCGGCGTTCTGGGCGAGCATTGCTCCGCGGCCGAGAATCATCTCTCCATCAGAGCCTGTCGGCGCATCGTCGCGAGGTTTTACCCCAGAGGCGACGCCGGTGATCTTCTTTTGCGATTCTCCGGTGGCCCACACAAAGACAGCATCCTCAGTGCTCCCCGGCCAGGTCGCCGACATTTTGGGCATCTTCACGTTCAAAGGTCTCTCAACCGGCGGACTTGGCGGTGTCGGTTTGGCTGCGTTTTGTGCCCCGCGCGTGCTGGTGTCGAAGCAAACCATCGCTCCACTGCGGTCCTTGGCGCAGAGGAATCCTCCGGCCAGCGTAATATGCGGATAGCAGGTGGATCGGAGCCCGCAATTAATCCTCATCAATTCCCGGTACTTCCCGCCCGCGGATGATACGTCCACCAGGCTGGCTCTCCCCTTGCCGAAAGCTATGATCTTGTCGTCGGCGGTCGCAAGGCATGAACCGTCGCCAAAACTCCCCCCGGACCACAGCAACTTGCCTGTCGCGGCGTCCAGGCATCTGAGCGAATCCTTGATGATATACACCCGCCCGCGATGGATTACCGGGCTTCCGTTGGTGGAGTAGAACCTGGCCCGCCAGACCGGTTTCATCCGCCCGGAGGCGACTCTGAACATCACTGCGGCTTTGTTGTTGTACGCTGACGTAACCAGCACTCGATCACCAACAACCGTCGGCGTGGAGATGTTGCAACTGAACTCGGTTTGCCATTTGGTCGTCGCAACGGTCTTGCCTTCAAATCCCTTGTCGATTCGCATCACCACAAGTTCCTTAAGCGTCAGCACGGCGATGCAGTCAGCCCGGTTCACGCTAATCGGAACGAGTCCTCCGGTGTGCCCCGCCGGTCCGTTATACTGCGAGGCCCATATCCGCCGACCGGTCTTCTTGTCAAAACCCATGACCGTCCCTGTCGGCGTGCCTACTTCCGCCAGCAGCGTGTCACCGCGTATCAGCACCGATCCGGGGTATCCGTAATCGCGCCTCCCCCCGCCTACATGAGGCCGCCTGGGGACCTTGTACTTGTCGTAAAAATTCAGCTTCCAGACGAGCAAACCGCCCTTCGTCGCATCCCAACACTGCAGGTCGCCGTCGATACTCAACGTATAGAGGAAACCGGTGGACTTGTCGAACGTCGGCGTAGACGATGGTCCCCCGTACGCACCCGCATCGCCCGTACTAATCCTGCCCTGATACGGGCACGAATAAGATTGCTTCCAAACATCCTTCCCCGAGGCCGCATCAATGCAGTACAGCGTGTCGGTCCCCTTTCCACCGCGACGCCGCGCCGAGCCCCGCCATCCCATCACGTACAACTTTCCGTCGACGATTATCGGTGAAGTACATCCGTATCCGACGTTGCGTCTCCAGGCCTCTTTGGGAGGCCAGTTTTCGGGCCAACCGGACTTCTCGCCCACCACACCGTTATGATTGGCGCCGCGCCAGCAGACCCAGTCTTCACCGCTGGCAGCGGAAACGAACATCGAGATCACAATCGCAAGAAGTAGAATATTCGCTCTATTCATAGGACATCCAGTGTAACGCTGCTCAGCGATCGATAATTGCCTGTCGGTGCGCATCGGCGTTCGGCGCTGGCCTGCCGAATCATAATCGAGACTATCCCAGCGGTTTTGCATTCTTGAACACTTCGGCGTCCGAGGCAAGCCCCATCCCCGGACCGGTCGGAACCGTCACCGCCCCGTCGATGAGTTTCAGCGGCGGGTCATACCACTGGCCCGTTCGCTCCACGCCTCCCTTGTATTCCTGGAAGGCCCCGATATTCGGAACGCACGAAGCAAACTGGAGCATATCGACATACCCCACCCCGCCGCCGGACATGTGAACCGTAACCGCCATGTCAGCCGCCGCAGCCATCCGGGCTACGCGCATCGCACGAATCATACCGCCGTAGTAGTGCAGGTCCGGCTGGACTATTTGAACCGCGCTGTTGCGAATCATCCACCGAAAGCGCCGCACGCTGCCCTCGCACTCGCCGCCCGCGATGGATATCTTCAATGCATCGGCGACACGCCTGGTGTCTTCAAGGTGGTCGAACGGGCAAGGTTCCTCGAAGAAGTGATAGTCGTGGTCCTGCAGCAACTTGCCGACCTCGATGGCTCTGGGTGCGTCGTACGATCCGTTGGAGTCGACATGGAGCGTGATCTTGTCGCCAAGGGTCTTGCGGACCAGCGGAATCAGGGCTTCGGGGCGCCCGGGGCGGGAATCGGCGTTGTTGCGCATGCGGGCTCCGACTTTGAACTTCACGGCCTTGGCGCCGACCTTCTCTATGCTTTTGGCGAGAAGAGTCGCCTCCTGCTGGGGCTTGTTGCCGCGGCGTCCGCTGGCTATGTAGATGGGCACGGTCCGACGAACTACGCCCCCCAGCAAGTCGCCAACCGGCTTCTTAGCCATCTTGCCCAGCATGTCAAGGATGGCGAATTCTATCCACGCCACGCAGCACCACAGCGGCAGGCCAGCCAGCTTGTAGTTGCTGCGATACACGTAAACACCGTCCACCAGCGAGTCGAGTGTTCGGGCGTCTTTCCCCACAAAGTAAGGCGCCACGAGTTGACGAAAAATCGGATGCAGCACTCCGGCGCGGCTGTTGGTTATCGCGACGCCTTCGGCGCCGTCGGTCGAGCGTACGCGAACGAAATACTGCCCCGAGCCTCTCATCAACTCGACCGACGCTATCTTGATCGGCACGCTGAGACCGTCAAGTTTGAGCACGGGCCCGGCCGCTGCCCGATCCAAGGCCTCAGCAGACGCCTTTGGGCGTTTGGCGGCCGACATCGTGCCCGATACTGCTGCGATCGCCCCGACGCCGACAGCGGATTTGATGAAATTGCGGCGTGTATTGTCCATCAGGAGGCTCCTTTGGGCTCGATTTAACGACCGCCAGACGCCATATCGTAACTCAGCATGGGAACCTGCATGTATCCCATTGCCGCATGGGCGACATCGATTCTATATATCGGATCCTGCATGAGGCAGACGCGTCGGTCTGTCGCCCGAATCGTGGTGGAGTAGATGCGCATCTGGCCAGCTACTGAAACAACAAGCTCTTCACGCCAATCGCCCAGAATATCGGCAATGGCGACCAGACGTCCCGGGAGCTTTCCCAATCGCTCGCCACCGTACTTTTCGATCCGCCCGCTGCGAATAAGCTCTCGCTGCGGATCGGCGTCCCAGTAGGCCCCGCGCGGCGCCAACCCGCCGAGGTCCTTCATCGCCAGCACTTTTCCCTTACTACTGTGAATCCAGCGTTTGTCCTTCAGGTCGCGCTCTCCGCTGTAACACTCCGCACCGGGATAGCGCGGGTCGATATCGCTTACCAAACCCGAAGAGTGGATGTGCGTGGTGGGCTTATCGTGCCCCCAGAGCAACCGCCCGGTCGCCGCATCGACCATGCACATCGCGTTGCTCGCGCGCCGGGGCTCTATGCCGTAATAGATCTCCAGCCCCGGCCGCTTCGGATCCAGGTCGCTCACATAGCAGTGGTCCGGATGCCCCAGACCGGTCGACCAGAGGCTCGAACCGTTGTCGTCGATCACCGCCGAACCGATGACGATCTCGTCCCGCCCGTCGCGGTCTACATCGGCCGCGTGCATCCAGTGTGCGCCCTGGCCCCAATACTTGCGAGGCTCCCTCTTGTTGCTCCACGTCCACAACTCCCGGAGCTTGTCCGCATGGAACTCATAGGCGGTTACGATAATCAGGTTGTACGTGCCCCGCTCGACTATCAGGCAGGGCGTCTTCCCGTCAAGATACGCCACGCCAAGCTGATTTCGCGATGCGTAGTTGTATCCCCGCGAACCGGTGAACAATTTGCGATCCGGCCAGTCAACTCGCGTGCGAGCCTTGCCCGTAAGACCATCGAGAATAGTCAGATACTCCGGCCCGCTGCGGACCTTTCCTCCTGCATCGCGCGGATCGCCCTGGCCGCTTTTGACCGCGACCTCCGCCTTACCGTCTCCGTCGAAGTCCCAGACAACGTACGGGGAGTACCATATCCCGCGCTCAATCGCCCATCCCATATCGTATCGCCACAGAAAATCGCCATTGGCTCGGTACGCTTCGAGTTTGTACGTGTTGGGGCTTCGTTTCCAATACTTGTACCAGGGATCGATGTTGTCGTGGGGCTGCTTGATAACAAAATCCATCCGACCGTCGCGGTCAAGATCGGCCAGACCGACTTTCTGGAACGTGTAATCGCCCTTGAGTTTGATCGTCGAGTAACCGGTCGGTTCACCCGGCTGGACTCGGACGAGCCCGCTGGAAGCCGCCTCCTTGCCCGCAACAACCGGCCGAACGAAATACTCGCTGACCTTGCCCGCGGGAGCCAACTTATCCATGAAGTCGGTGGTCTTGTTGACGGGTGCTTTACTAAGCAGCACGGGCCTGGTCGAATCGGTTCGACGATAGACGTTGAAGGCGATATCCCGCGGATCGTCGGCAAGCAGACGCCACGACAGATACACTTGTTTCGTTCCGACCGGTAAGGCGTTCAATCCGCGATCGAGGCGCTCGACGACTCGCGTTTTCGCATATCCCTTGACCTTTTCTCTGGGCTTGACCGGAGCGGGCTTCCACGATTCGATCGCAACGTCGTCCACCCAGATCAATGTCTTACCGTCGCCGACAAACCGAACGTATATCTGATCGCATCCGTCGGGAGTTTCAACCGGGGCGCGAATCAATGTCCAACGGTCGACCGGCCCGCGATCGACCGAGCCAATATCCCACGATATCAGCTTGCCCTTGCCCCGGGCGACCACCGCCAGCGTAACGTGCCCCGAGGCGACCTTAACCCACGCCGATACGCGAAAAGCCCGCCCCGGCGCGACCGCAAACTTCGTCTCGCTGGAAAACGCCCAATCACGCTGACCATCGTGGCGGATGCAAACGCTCCCCTTGCCGGAGTGATGCTCCCGATCAGTCCAGCCAGCCGAGCCGACTTTCGTACGCGACCACCATCCCCATCGCGCCACAGCGGAGCCCTTACCCGCCTCGAAATCAGCGTTATCGATCTTCAAATCGCCCTCGGCGGCCGAAAGCGACGGCAACGCTGCGAACGCGAACGCAAATAGACCCACGAACGAACGAAGCTTCATAACGTGCTCCTTTCCATGTCCAACTCAGGATCGTTTCCGCCTGAAGCATCCGCATGGTAAGTCCCGAGACCATTTTCTGCAATGCGATTCCGACTGCGGTGTATTACAATCAGAGCGTCAGCAACCATCTGATACGAAAGAACAGAACCATGTTAAGAATTGGACGAATCAATACTCTCGTATTCGCCTCGGCGGTGTGTTTCGCGGCGTGTCCATCCGTTGCCGAGCAAGCCCCTGACCCCGACAACATCCTGAAAGAAACGGGCGTTTCCGGCGGATTAATAGTCCACTTGAACTGCGGCGAGGGCAAGCTGACGGCTGCAATGGGGTCCGGCGAGAGTTTCCTTGTCCACGGCCTGGACACCAGTGCGGCGAACATCGCCCGGGCGCGGAAGCACATAAAGGACGCCGGACTGTACGGTAAGGTGTCAGTCGCTCGTTTCGCGGGCAAACACCTGCCCTACGCCGACAATCTCGCCAGCCTGATCTTGGCCGAAAACTTGGGGACGGTTCCCATGACGGAGGTGATGCGGGTGCTCTCCCCGGGCGGGGCGGCGTACGTCAAGAAGGACAGGCGGTGGAACAAGATTGTCAAGCCCTGGTCGAAGGATATCGACGAATGGACGCACCACCTCCACGACGCCGGGGGCAATGCTGTCGCCAACGATCGCGTCGCGGGCCCGCCCCGCCGCCTGCAGTGGACCGATGGTCCCCTCTGGGCGCGCAGTCACGGGTATACGCCCAGCGTCAGTGCGATGGTCTCGGCGGCTGGACGACTGTTCTACATTTGCGACGAAACGCTGACCGGCGCGGGCCCCGATGCGGTCAGCAAGTGGCGCCTCGTTGCAAGAGACGCTTTCAGCGGCGTGCGGCTGTGGAAGCGTCCGGTGCCCGTGTGGGGATCGGCTGAGTTCAGCGGAACGCCCGATATCGGGGGCGGGGCCGGATCCGTCGGACGCTTCACCATGCCTCCCAACGTGGGCAAGCGTCTGGTGGCCGTGGGCGATAAAGTCTACGTAACGCTGGGTCCCCGGGCGCCGGTGACGGTGCTGGACGCCGCGACGGGCAAGACACATCGCGTGTACAAAGAGACCGCCCGCGCCGACGAGATCCTCTGCACTAACGGGAAACTGATAGTATCGATAAACCCGCCGGTGAAGATCACACCGCCCACGCGAACCAAGATCACCGCTCCGGAACCCGCACCGGGCAAGCACATTTGTGCTATAGATCTCAAGACCGAGCGAATACTCTGGAAGAAAGGCCCGTTCGCCCCGGTTCGGACCACCAAAGGCCAGGACCCCTTCGGTCGACTCGAACTCACCGCAGACCAAAAGCGAGTGGTCCTGCTGACGCGTAAGACCATCGAGGCATTGGACATCTCATCGGGCGAGAGAATCTGGCGGATTGACCGTCCGAAGTTGCCCGCTTCGGCGGTGACGCGGGTGGGCTATTCGGCGATGTACGAATACGGTCTGACGGTGATGGTGTATCGCAGCGGCGTGGTGCTTCTGGCGCAACCCGAGCCGGACATCCACCACACCTACCACACCACGCCGGGCACACTTTACGCCTTCGACGCGACAACCGGCAAGCAAATGTGGAAGAACCCCTACGGCGGCTGGGGGCATCACACACAGCATGATGTGTTCGTCGTCGGCGATGACGTCTGGACCCACGTGCACACCATCGTGACCAAGTTCGGTTCGACCGGCGCGGGCGGCAAGCGGGCCGTCGACCAGCACGAGATCAACTACCGCATACAGGCGATTGACCTGAAGACGGGCAAGGTCCGCAAGGAACTGTCGACCAGGGACCTGTTCAACGTGGGGCACCACCATCGCTGCTACCGCAACAGGATCACCGAGCGGTTCCTGACTTCGTCGCGACGCGGAGTGGAGTTTGTGGATCTGGACACGGGCGAGCAACAGCAGCATCACTGGGTCCGCAGTGGGTGCCTGGTGGGCAATTTGCCCTGCAACGGATTGCTCTACACCACGCCTCACCCGTGCGGGTGCTATCGCGAGACGCTTTTGACGGGGTTTAATGCGTTGGCGCCCGCTGCAACGACAACGGCGCGCGAAACCGCAAGCGGTGAGCGCTTGCGAAAAGGTCCAGCGTATCAGGCAATCGGGAAGTTGGAGTCAAAAGGCGACAATCCTGCTGACTGGGCGACCTATCGCGGTAACGCGCGCCGCAGCGGAGCTACCGACTCATCGGTAAGCGCCAAGCTGACTGTGGCGTGGAAGTCGAACATCGGCGCCGCGCCCAGCGGGCTTACCATCGCCGGAGGCAAGGTTCACGTTTCAGCAGTCGACGCACACACAATCCACGCGTTAAACGCCGACAACGGAAAAACCGCCTGGACCTTCACCGCCGACGGGCGCGTGGACTCGCCCCCGACAATCCATGAAGGGTTAGCGATATTCGGTTCGTCGGACGGGCGAGTGTATTGCCTCCGCGCTGCCGACGGAGCCGAAGCGTGGAGATACGAAGCAGCCGGGCGGGACAGACGCGTAGTATCGTTCGGACAATTGGAATCGCCCCGGCCGGTATCGGGGTCGGTGCTGATCCACGAGGGAAAGTGCTGGTTCTCGGCTGGGCGTTCGTCGTATCTCGACGGCGGGATAATCGTCGGAGCCCTGGATCCTAAAACGGGCAAGGTCGCCCGGCGAGACACGATCTACAGTCCTAACGCCAAGACAGGCAAGATGACCCCCGAGACCAGCCAGAATAAGATCCCCGGACTGCTGAACGACATACTGCACACCGACGGATCGAGCGTATTCATCCGCCAGATGAACGTCTCATCACCGCAAGCCAAGAGCAAAACGCACTTGTACAGCACGGGCGGATATCTCGATGCGAGCTGGTTCAACAGGACATTTTGGAAGTTCGGCCGGGCTCAGAGCTCCGGGTTGATGGTGCTGGGCGAAGATGTCGTTTACGCTATGGAACTGTACTCCTCACGAAGCCGAGAGACAGTATTCAAACCAGCGTCCAAAGCCTATCGCCTGGTGTGCTATCCAACTAAGGCTCCCGCCCGCCCCGCCAAGACCAAAGTAGTTAAGTCCAAACGCCCCAAAAGCAAACGGCGAGCGAAGGGAACGCGCGCAATTTGGACCCAACGTCTCGACATAAGGGTGACCGCACTTATCCGGGCCGGTGACAAACTGTTCGTCGCCGGATGGCCGGACGTTATCGATCCCAAGGACAACTCCAAGGGCGTGTTGGCGGTCTTCGCAACAGACGACGGTCGCAAACTCGCAGAATACAAGCTCCCGGCGCCGTCGGTATGGGACGGTCTAGCCGCCTCAGGCGGAAAACTCTGCGCAGCGCTGACCAACGGCGACATAATCTCGTTCAAACAGAAGTAAGGTCGCCGCACTAGCGAGCAGAGGCCGACGCTTCGGCCTTAGCGACCGACTTGGGAACGGTTCGCAGCAGCGCCTCGGTGAAGGTGACGTTAGGGCGGTAGCTGGGGTGGTCCTTGTACTTGGCGTTGAGGCGGCCCCAATAGGACCGGTGGAATGGGCAGTTAATGTCGAGCCAGTTGGTCAGTTTCAGGAACTCAACCTTGCTCAGACGAACATCTTTGTGCGATTTGGCCAGCGAGTCAACGTAGGCCTGCTACTGATCTTAAGGGGCCGGCCGTGCTGATTCCTATTCACGTACAGCTTGCCCCAACCAACCTTGACGCCCGCAGGCTTGAGCGTCGTGGCGTCTATGCGACATCCGTCACCGCAGACAAACGTCGGCTCGGCCCAGATCGCCTGATCGCTTCCGTAGTTATCCGGTCCGACCGTGACGACCAGGTACAGATCGGTCTGGCCGCTGACGTCCACCGAGATGCTTTGGGCCTTGTCCCCGCCCCGAAGCAGCTTTGTCTTGAGAGGTTCAAAAGCCCCCAGAGCCTCCCGATTCGCAAGACCGACGCTCAGAAACGCCAACAACACAAGACACGTAACCAATCTGCGCGTATTAGAAACATCCATGATCGACTTCCTCTTCTCTGGTTTCAATCGTCGACAATAGACTCCATACGAACTTTTGGGCCATTCAAACAGTTTTCTCTATACTTCCGACCAGCAGTTTGCCGATGAGATAGTGTCCGATGTGCACAGTATCCTAAAATCACATCAGACCACTGCAAAGCCCCGGGTAGATCCCACCCGGGGCATTTTTTTGCGCAGAACTATCCTAATGGATTTCATTTTCCGGCCGGTTTGGCGTCTTTGGCGCGTTTTATCTTATGCTGGCCGTGGCACTCAGTGCAGATGGGCGAATTAGTCTTGAGCTTCCGATCGAACCATCGCTTAACCACTTTCTCCGGCGCAGCGTTGTGATCTGAGTGACATTTGCGACACGATGCGTTCACCTTGTCGCGTTTGAAGTAGATATCCGGCTTGGTCGCACCGATGTCTTCATCATTGGCGTGGCCGATACTGGGTCCGTGACAATCGATACAGTAGACTTTATGTCGCAGATGCAAACGGGAAAGCGGTTCTTTGACATAGGTCATGTGGCAGACGTAACAGGCGGCGTTAGGTCCAAGGGGATTGTTCTGATCCACAGTTCGGTCGACGTTCGGCGCCGAAGTATGCAGGCAACCTATCGCAAACAGCATCAGGCCCAACCACGCCAACCCAACCAGTACAAGGAACGAACGGCAGGCGATCATACGGTCTCCCACTGGTGCAGCCATTTGTACTCGGGCGTGATGTGGGCGTAGTAGTTCTCCGTGCATTGGCGGATCGCGGTCTTGTCGGCCTCGCTGGTCGCCTTGCCCCGCTCGTACGAACCCTTAACATTCTCTTCAAGCTGCTCGGGGATATTAACGCCCGGAATAATGGCGGACAGTCGCTTCTCGGTGAGCATTTCCCTTACCAATACGTGAGCTCGTTTGTCGACGCGTCCTTTGATTTCACGCGGCTTGATGCCGAACGTCGTGCCCGCGCCGAACGGTTTGAGGCCGATCACGCCAACGTCCTTTTCCTTAGCTAGTTTCAGCAGACCGTCGCCGCCGAAGTCCTTGGTGAGGAACAAGTACGGGAAGATCACAATCGAAAACTGCGGGTAGTCGTTCAGCACGCGCCGGAACACTTTGGGATTGTGCGCCGATACGCCCAGGAACCGCAGCTTTCCGGCTTTGCGGGCCTTTTCGAACGTGTTGGCGACGAGATCGAGCGTCTTGGGAGTCACGTCCAGCATAGTTGCGATCTTCTTCTGACCCTTGCCCCAGGTCGCCCCGACCGGGCGCCATATGTCCAACATGTCGGTATTGTACGCCTTCAGTCGTTTGTCGATCTCGCTGAGAAGGAGCTTCTCGGTGAGGTTCTTTTCATACTCTTCTGTGATCTTGACCGGCCAGCTCGCAAACCCAATGTGGAACTTGTCGCGTTTTGCAGCCGTGGTTTTGCTCATGGCCTGTCCGTAAAGGGCGACTTCGCTGGCCATGTTGGTGTCGAGATAGTTCATACCCAGTTCGACAGCCTTCTCCAGAACGGGCACGCGGTCCTCCGGTTTCCTGCCCCCGTGTCCGCCGAGGCTCACTTCGGAGATCATGAGTTCGGTCTTGCCCAGGCGACGATAGCCCATCTTCGGGTTATAGTTCAGAATCTTCGGTTTCTTCGCCGGTTTCTTACCCGAAGCGATTGAAACCGCCGCCGCTCCCGCCACTGCGGCTGAAGTTGTACGAAGGAAATCGCGTCGTGTGGGCGGTGGTGATGGGGTCATTTGCAAAGCTCCTTGTTGTTAATCGACGCACATAGTATACCAAACTCACGCACGCTTATGCTATTTCGATGTTAGCTGGCTCCTCTTCAGAGTCAGCGTGTAGACGGTTTTCTTGTCGATGGTGATGCAAGCGAACGTCATTTCCGGATCGTCTTTCGTCATGTCGAAATTCAGCATCCCGAAGAAGTGGCCCTTATTGTACGAAAACAGCGCCTGTTTCTTCGTCCTGTGCGTGTGGTTGTTGGTCAGTTTCGACGTTTCGAATTCGTAAAGCGTGTATCCGTTGGGGCGCTTGATCTGGTAGACGTCCGTGCGGTGCCTGTCGGCAGAGATGAGTATCACCCCGCCTATCTTCTCCTTATCGATCAGCGACAGTATCTCTTCGCGCTCCTCCTTGACACCCCACCATGAGTCTTTTCCGCCCTTGTCAGCGGTCTCCGTCCAGAGCGTACCCGATGCGATCACTTTGAAGGTTGCTTTCGACGCCTTGAGCTTGTTCAGCAGCCACTTCTTCTGGACCGGACCGAGCATCGTACCGTCCTTCCACGAACGATAATACCGCCCGTCGGTCATGAAGAAGTCGACGTCGCCGATGGCGAAATCGTACCAGCACCCGGGTTGTTTTGGGCCCCCTCCGTAGTACGGATTGATCCAGTTCTCTTTGAACACTTTCCACACGGGCAGTTTCCAGGCGGGCTTGAACGTCTCCGGACCGCCTTCGCAATCATTATCGCCAAAATCGTGATCGTCCCAAATCGAATATATCGCCGCCGACCCCGTCATCCTGCGGAACTCGGGCCTGAGTTGCCTGCGGTAGTAGTAAAGGCGCTGTGTATTCCGTTCCTCGGGCACGTCGCTGTAGATGTTGTCGCCCAGGAACAGGAAGGCGATCGGCTTGAAAGATGCGATGGTATCCCAGATGTGCTCGTATTTGGGATTGTATCTCGCCCCCCCGCCGAAACCGACGGAGAATTTGGCCTTCTCGCCTTTCGAGGGGTAAGTGCGAAAGACCGGGCGTTTGGCGCCGATCACGGATTTCCCATCAACGATAACATCGTACTCGTATTCGCTGTTCGGTTTGAGCCCGGACACCTCAGCTATGCCGGTCAAGTCGCAAGCCTTGGTTGTCTTAACAACTTTGGACTTCACTCCCGGAACCGAATCGCCCGGTATCTTGACAATAACCTGAATGCTCGCCTCAACCGGAGTACGAACCCAGAACTTGGCACACGTGTCGGTGACACATCCGAGCATCGGTCCGCCGAACAGCTTTATCTTGTGTTTGACGATTTGAGCTTTCAGCTCGGCGCTTTCGCAAATCGTCGCAAGCGATGCGTCCGCGTCGGCGTTCTCGCCCAGCAGTTTGACCAGCACAGGCTCAAGTTCGCCGAGTACGGGAGTATCGGCGGGTGTGGGGATCATCGGTTTGGCAAGCACGTACCCCGCCGTCGCCAACATACCCGCAACCAGAAGCGTCAGTATCACCCATCGTCCATTCATATCCTATTCCTGTCAGGTCTTGTTCAGCCATCTAGCCGCATCAGGGCGTTTGGGCTGGGGGTCGAAGAACCGCGCGTTCTTGCCAATCACATTATAATCGCCAATGTCCTGACGCGCCCATCCGGCCAGTTTCAGCAGCCTCTTCACCACGTCGGGGTGCTTGTCGGCTACATCTTTCTGTTCTCCGATGTCCGCGTCAAGGTCGAAGAGCATCGGTTTGGGGATATCGATAACGTCTTGCGGTTTGACATGCCTGGCCCATCTCGGCGCCCACGGCGGCTTGGCGGGGCGGGGCAGATGCAGCTTCCACTTGCCCGACCGCACGGCCTGCAGATGCGTGTGAATGTAGTAATAGAACGCCTTTGTGGGGCTCTTGGCGTTGGGCTTTCCGTGCATAAGATCGTAAATATCGCGTCCGTCTATCGAACGGTCGGCGGGCGCTTTCGTCCCGCCCAGGCGGGCCAGGGAGGGCATCATGTCCAGCGTGCTTGCGATTTCGTCGCAAACCTTGCCCGCGGGAATTCTGCCCGGAGCCCGCATGATGCAGGGCACACGCACGCCCCCTTCCCACGATGAGGTCTTGTCGCCTCGCAGCGGCAGGGCGTTGCCGCCATGGGCCTTTTGTTTCTCCCACGGGCCGTTGTCGCTGAAGTACAGCACGTAAGTGTTCTCGTCGAGCGAAAGGGTCTTTACGGTGTCCAGGATGCGCCCGACGTTCCAGTCGATCTCCTCGATAACATCCCCGTACAACCCGCGTTTGGACTTGCCCTTGAACTGCGCCGAGGCGCCCAGACGCGTGTGGGGCATGGTGTGGGGGATGTAAACAAAGAAGGGCTTGTCCTTGTTGTCGGTGATGAACTTGATCGCCTCGTCGGTGTAGCGTTTTGTCAGCGTGTTCATATCAGCGCGTTTTTCAATCACCTTCTCGTTGCGGAGAAGGTTCACATACCCGTCGTTGCTGGTGGGCGTGCCGAAGAAGTAATCGAACCCCTGGCGAGTGGGCAGGAGTTTGGGATCGTATCTGGTCTGCGTGTGCCCGGCGAGGTCCCACTTACCGAAACAGGCGGTGGCGTATCCGGCGGATTTGAGGACCTCGGCTACGGTTATCTCCTTGGTGTGCAGATACGGGTGAATATCGACCTGGTTGTTGCGTTTCGCCACCCGTAGCGGGTAGCACCCGGTCATCAGCGCAGCCCGCGACGGTCCGCAAACCGTCTGGGCGTAGAAGCTGGTGAACTTCATGCCCTCTCGCGCCATCTTGTCGAGTCGCGGCGTGCGAATCCGCTTCGAGCCAAAACATCCGATATCCTGATAGCCCTGGTCGTCAGTGAAGATAATGATCAAGTTCGGTTTCCCGGCTGCGGGCGTTTCAGCGCGAGCCCCCATGGCGAACGGCGCCGTCGCGGCGGCTAGACCGGCAACCTTAAGGAAACTGCGTCGTGAGACGTTCGTTGTCATGTTTTCTCCTGGCGGTTAAATTTCAGACCCGCAGGATACCCCGGCGCGGGCTTGGGGGCAATGTTGGAATTACGCATGATCCGCAAGGTATAATCGTTACATTCCTTAAAGAAGCTGAATTATGAAACGATCGTGTGAAAGTTTGATTGTATGCCTTGCAGCCGTCATCTGCTCGGCGTCTCTTGACGCGGCGGAACTGTCGCCTTCGGCGGCGCTTGAGCGCAGCGGCGTCAGAGGCGGGTTGGTGGTGCATATCGGCTGCGGCGAGGGCAGGGCGACGGCGGCTTTGCGCGTAAGCGATGCGTACATCGTCCATGGCCTGGACCCGAGCGCCGAGAAGGTGGCGGCGGCCCGGGATCACTTCTCCGACAAGGGAGTATTGGGCTCGGTCTCAGCCAGCGTGCTGCGCGGCTCGGCCCTGCCGTATCTGGACAACACCGTCAATGTTCTTATCGCCAAGGATCTCGGAGAGATTCCCATGACGGAGGTCATGCGCGTGCTGTGCCCCACCGGAGCGGCCTATATCGCCAAGTCGGGCAAATGGACCGAGACACGCAAGCCCAGGCCTGCAAACATCGACGAGTGGACGCACTACATGCATGGCCCGGACAACAACGCCGTCGCCGACGATACACTCGTCGCCCCGCCCCGCCGCCTGCAATGGAAGGCAGGCCCGACCTTCGCGCGCCATCACGACACGTTGGCTGGGGTCAGCGCCTTGGTCTCTTCCGGCGGGCGGATCTTCTACATAATAGACGAAGCGCCCACAACCCTGATGACCTTCGCCCCAAAGTGGCGACTGGTCGCACGTGATGCGTTTAACGGCGTACTGCTGTGGAAACGTTCAATCGGGACCTGGGAAAACTACATGCGGAGCTTCCGATCCGGCCCGCCGCAGCTTCCGCGGCGCCTGGTGGCCGCCGGCGGGCGCGTCTATGTAACCCTGGGGATAAATGCGCCCCTGACGCAGCTCGACGCGGCCACGGGCAAGATTCTCAAGACATATAAGGGCACAGACGGAGCCGACGAGATACTCCTGGACGGCCCGCGCCTCCTGCTGGTGACGATCGGCGCCTCAGGCCGGTCAATCCTTGCACTCGAAGCGAAGTCGGGCAAGGTTTTGTGGCGTAAATCGGGAGACGAAACTGCTGGGTTACAGCCGATGACCCTGGCATCGAGCGGCGGGCGAGTGATCTTCCAGTGCGGCCGGGAGGTTCGCTGTGCTGATGTCGAAACGGGCAAGCTGCTCTGGCGCCATGGAGCAACGCAGCAGCCCAAACCCAAGACGCCCGTCAGACGCAAACGTGTCAAAGCCAGAAGGCAACGCGGCGCCTCCTACCACGCTCCGACAGTCGTGATCTGCTCGGAGCAGAAAGTTGTCTTGTCAGCTAACCAGCATTCCATGGCCGCACTTGACCTGGAAACCGGAAAACAACTCTGGTCATGCCCCTGCCCGCCCGACTTCCACGCACCGGCCGACGTGTTCCTCGCAGACGGGCTGGTCTGGGCCGGACTCTTCGCAAACGAAGGGCGAGACCCGAGAACCGGACAGGTAAAACGCACCCTCGACATCACCGGCCTCCTGACGGCCGGGCACCACCCCCGCTGCTACCGCAACAAGGCCACCAATCGCTATATAATCGCCTCCAAACGGGGGATGGAGTTCTTCGACCTGAAGTCTTCGGCCCACTCGCGAAACAACTGGGTGCGCGGCGTTTGTCAGTACGGAATCATGCCCTGCAACGGCCTGACGTACATACCGCCAAACCCCTGCTGCTGCTACCCCGGAGCCATGCTCCACGGGTTCTACGCACTGGCGGGCGCCAAACCCGCCGCTAAGGGCGACGGCGCCGATCCGCTCATACGCGGCCAGGCGTATGAAGAAGCAGTCATGGCAAACAGATCCAGAGCCAGCGACTGGCCGACACTGCGGGGCAACCCGACACGAAGCGGGTCAACGCCCCATCGCTTGCCGACCGCAGCGACAGAAGTATGGACCGCAACTGTCGAAGGCAAGCTCACCGCGCCGGTGCTCGGCCCGGACAAGATCGTCGTGGCCTCAGTTAACCTCGCCCGAATCACCGCACTGGACACTCGCAACGGCAAGGAGGCATGGCGTTTCACTGCCGGGGGACGCGTCGATTCGCCTCCGACAATCCATAACGGCCTGGTGTTGTTCGGATGCGCCGACGGGTGGGTCTACTGCCTGAGAGCAACGAACGGGAAGTTAATGTGGCGTTTCCGCGCCGCACCAGCCGAACGCCTGACGGTTGTCGACGAGCAACTCGAATCGGTCTGGCCGGTGCATGGAAATATCCTGGTCTTCGGCGGCGTGGCGTACATGGCGGCCGGACGGTCGGCATATCTCGACGGCGGGATATACCTCTACGGCCTTGATCCGAAAACGGGCAAGAAACTCTGCGAGGCGCGCGTGGCGATTCCGCACGCCGAAGACAAGAGCAAGGCGTTCATAATGGCCGGAGCCAAGCCCGACGTTCTGGTCACCGACGGCAAGTACATTTACCTCCAGCAAATCAGGTTCAACAAGACGCTCGTCCGCCAGACGGGCCTGGGGCGCCACCTGATGAACCACTCCGGCCTGACCGACGACACATGGTTCTACCGGACTTTCTGGCGTCTGGGACGCGGCGATGCGTACGATTTTCCAAACTCGTACATCAAGTATGATCTGCGGGTTCCGTTCGGGCAGTTGCTGGTGTTCAACGACAAGCTGGTCTGTGGCCTGCGGACGCACATGTCGCAGAAGATCGTAGCCTCAGCCGCCAAGGCCGGCTCAACCGGCTGCCTGCTCTTTGGCGATCCGAACACGCCATTTACGCCCGATACGCGCATTCCGAGCAATACTGACTATCCGCCCAAGGTCAAACGCCCTGCCTCAAAAAAGCACAGATGGAGCGTGAAGCTGCCCTTCCAGGCTCGCGCGATGGTGCTGGCCTCAGAGACGTTGTTTGTCGCCGGTTGGCCTGAGACTAATGATCCCGCCGACCCGCTGGCGTCAATCGAGGGGCGCAGCGGCGGCGTGCTCTGGGTTTGCAATGCCGCCGACGGGAAGAAGCTCGCCGAACAAAAACTCGACTCGGCGCCGGTATTCGACGGCATGATCGCCGCTCGGGGCCGATTGTATATCTCGACCAGAAACGGCAAGGTCCTCTGCATGGGCGCCGCCAAACAGGAGAAATGAGACGATGGGAACTATCGCAAGCAAGCGTGTAAGCTGTATTCTACTGCTCCTTTTGATGCTTACAGCGTCGGTGGGAATTGCCCGAGCCGCGGACCTGGACGCCGCAAAGGTGCTTCAAACTACGGGCGTTCGAGGCGGCCTGGTGGTGCATCTCGGTTGTGGGGATGGGAAGTTGACCGCCGGACTGCGAGCCAATGACAGCGCGTTAGTCCACGGCTTGGATATAGACGCCAAGAAGATATCCGCCGCTCGCGAGCGCATCTCCAACACAAGGCTGGCTGGCAAGGTCACGTTCGATGTGCTGCGGTCAAATTCGCTTCCATATACCGACAATCTGGTGAATCTGATCGTGAGCGACGATCTCGGAGAGATTCCCGTCGCCGAGGCCATGCGAGTGCTTC
>JASLNT010000072.1 GCA_030745875.1 Phycisphaerae bacterium | reverse complement strand
TTCTGCCGTAATCTTAACATCCTTGTTCATGGCCTCGTCTCCGTAAAAAAACCAGTAGAAAACTTTCACCCTGCACAGGGTTCCTAAGGCCAGCATACATAGTGATTTTAAAAGCGCCAGAAAAAATTCTCACACCCTCCGTGCGCCAATGGAGCGTTTTTCTGTTACCAATCGGCGTCGCATACCACTAAAGTATCGATACCGACACAAATGATCGGCAACTCGACATACGAAAGGAAAACCCAATGGCAGGCAGGAAAATGAAGCTCGGTGTTCTGGCGGTGTTGGCGGTGAGTCTCGTGGGATATATCGCAACCGCTCAACAAGGGCGCCCCAGACCGCCTCGGCAGCGCCCGGCGGCAAGAGACATGGGAGCAGATACGGTAAAGAGCGCTGCGATACCGGCGTCGGACGAAGAGAAGAAGATACTGGAAGTCCTCAGCGTAATGCGTGCGAAGGAAAGTCGTGGAATGATGAACGTTCCCGCCGACGACGGGCGCCTGTTGCGTGTGCTGGCCGAATCGCTCGGAGCCAAGAACGTCGTCGAAATAGGGACCTCAAACGGATATTCCGGAGTGTGGTTCGCCCTGGCGTTGCGTAAGACGGGCGGGAAGCTGACGACCTACGAAATCGACAAAGGTCGCGCCGCCCTGGCCCGCAAGAACTTCAAGCGCGCCGGTGTCGAGAAGTACATCACGCTGATTGAGGGCGACGCCCACAAGGAGGTGACCAAGCTCACCGAGAAGATTGACATCCTCTTCATGGACGCCGACAAGGCGGGATACGTCGATTATCTCAAGAAACTCCTTCCGCTCGTCCGCCCCGGAGGGCTGATCATCGCACATAACACAACATCGCACGGTAAATCAATGCAGCCCTACCTCAAAGCGGTGACAACCGACAAGAACCTTGAAACGCTGTTCCTGAACGTCAAACCCGCCGGAGTAGGAGTAACGCTCAAGAAACGTTAAGACTATCATTCGCCCGCGACGATTCCTGGAAACTGCTCCACAGTCCCGTCGCCAAAAGTCACTTTTGCGGCGACGAACTTGAGTTCATACCGTCCGTCGCCGGAGGCGAGTTGCTCCATCAAAGCCGAAGGCAACGACCAGTGGCCCCCGCAGGCGAGTTCGCCCCCGGGGGCTATTGGTTTGTCGGCGCTGAGTTTCAGGCTCTCGATCGTATTACCAAACTTCGTTCGCACTTGTATAACCCCGTTAACGCCCGCCACGTTTCGCCCGGTCCGGTTTGTCAGCACAAACTTCAAATCATCCGTCCCGGGCGGGTCGCGTCCGATGCAGACAATACCGAATATATTCTCCGCTTTGACCCGCAGAGCCTTGAGCACAACCTGTCGCAGGCGTTTCTCAAACACCGCGGGCGACGGCCTGTCGCCCACGCTCAGAAGATCGTCCACCAAAGCCCAGGTATTGTGCCCCGTGGGCGGATAATCCTGCTCCATTTTCGCAACGAGCCCTTCGAGGAACTCAGGCGAAATCCCCTCAGAACGCCTGGCCAGCGCTCGAGCTTTGGGATCGGGGTCTGTTGACTCTCCGCCATTGCTGTCATCGCCCCGCCCGCAACCGATCATAAAAACCGCAAATATAACAACAAGCGTCTTATACATAGTTCACCCTATCGTGGATCCTCGCCGGGGGCGGTCGTTGTCGTGGGAATTCGCGTTTCGAGTTTCTGGAGTTCCAACAGCGTGCGCTCAAGCTGATGTTCAAACTCGCGCCGCGTAAGATACGACACCGTTCCATCGTAACTGCATACGGGTAATCGGTAGTCGCTCGTGCTCTCGGGGTCGCGCCAGATCAGCAGCGCCGTCTCGGGCTGCCCGCCCTTGATCTTCGCAATGCTCGACACAAAGAGCCCCTCAAGCAGCGACCGGTAATTCTCCTGTATATAGTCGCCCAGGTACACCACATCGCTTCGCTCGTGGCCGGGCAGCAGGAGTATCTTCCCGCCTGCTGTCTCCGCTTCAGCCAGCGTCTCGGGCAGGAGCCCCGCATCCATGCCCTTATTGGACGTCACCCTTTGATACAACATCTCCAGTTCCGCAGTCCATTCGCCCCGATCCACGGCCTTTCGAACGTGAATAATCACCGGAGCCATCGCAATAACCAGCACGGCGCCGTACAACATCAACGTCAGCGCTTGGGCGGCGATCCCTTTGCCCCAGGGCGTCCGCAGCACCGCCGGAACGATAAGCGCGTGTA
The DNA here is from genome assembly GCA_030745875.1 of Phycisphaerae bacterium. Taxonomy (GTDB): domain Bacteria; phylum Planctomycetota; class Phycisphaerae; order SM23-33; family SM23-33; genus BS750m-G57. Next base: position 24,372 of record JASLNT010000072.1, on the reverse strand, counting down.
TCGCCAACGCCTGACCGAAAAGCGACGCCAGGAACCATCCGGGCACCTTGCCCGAATCTTTGACAAGGAACATCATCAGCGTCGCCACAAGCAGCGCCGCACCATACGCCGCACCATACGCCAGACACCGGCGCAAATACCGCGGCGTAGGCGCGTTCAACATCCTGCACCAAACACCCAGGAACATCGCACCCGTCAGCGGAACAACAATCGAAGCTCCGATAACGGCCAGCGCAAGGAAACTCACATCGAAAACAACGGTCACCGCCCCCAGCGTGGAAAGCAACGATATAAATGAGACAGCAGTCATTGTCCTGTTCTCCCGCCCGAGTCTGTTACAGCGCTGGTCGCCGCCAGGCAGCCTGTGACGACACAATCATTGTCGCTGTTCTTTCGGAAGATTTCAATCTCCAGCCAGCGGCATACTTGACCCCCGCGGGCCTTAACGAGATGATAGGCGGGAAGATCAAACCCTTAAGCAGCCCGAAGGAGCAAACTAATGAAGCGCGTCACCGTCTGTCTTGCGGTGGGATTTGCGATGATCCTGGCCGCAACCGCCGATTCACCGAAAACACGACCGTCTCCGGCGGTGGTTTGCACTTCCAGGGACGTCAGAGATCAGGACGACATGTGTATCTGGATCCACCCGACGGACAGATCCCTGAGTACGATAATAACCGCCGACAAAGCAGCTCACTGCCTCTTTGTATACGATCTGAAAGGCAAGGTTCTGCAGAACACTCCCATTCGCGGGGCGGCGAATATCGATCTGCGATACGGATTTCCGCTTGCCGGAAAAAAGGTCGACATCGTAGCACTGAATTTGCGATCCGGAGGGTATCGCATCGCAGTGTTCAAGGTGGACCCGAAGACGCGAAAGCTGACGCGAGTGGATAACGAACAGATCAAGACCTCCGACAACTACGGAGGCACGATGTATCGCAGCCCCAAGACGGGTAAATTCTACTTCGTAACGACTTCGAAACCAGGCGTGGTCGAACAGTTTGAACTTTCCGATGATGGAAAGGGAAAGGTCAAGGGCCTGAAGGTCCGCACGTGGGACAGCGGTTACAGCGAGGGCGCCGTCGGCGACGATATCGCAGGAAAGATTTACATCGGACAGGAGAACAAAGGCGTCTGGGAGATCGGCGGAGAACCGACAGACCCGACTCCGGGCAAACTGATATTGAAGGTCGGTCAGCACGGTCTCAAGGCCGACGTCGAGGGCCTTGCGATCTACCGGTTCGCCGGCGGGAAGGAAGGTTATCTGCTGGTGTCAAACCAGGGCGCACATAACTTCAAGGTCTTCGACCTGAGCGGCGGGCACAAGCTCATCGGAACGTTCGCCGTCACCGGCTCCCAGGAGACCGACGGAATCGATGTAACAAACGTTAATCTCGGCGGGAAGTTCGCCAAGGGCCTGTTCGCCTGCCACAGCAACCGCAAAAAAGGAGGCGGATGCCCAGTGCTCCTGACCCCCTGGTCAGACATCGCCAACTCCTTCAAACCACAACTGAAAGCAGACACCGCCTGGGATCCGAGGAAACCCGCTGGCGCCGATTCGTCCAGGTAATCGTACACCACGGTTCCCGCTTGACTTAGCGGAATCGTTCGATATAATTGAAGCTGTTCGGAATCACTCTTCGACCCGACGCGGAAGGAGACTCAAAATGACCGATCAGAAGTCATCCCTGAACACCCCGGGGCAATCCGAGACCCTGCAGACCGTTCTGGACGCGATCCCCAGCCCGATATTTCTCATCGATAACATGGCGCAGGTGGAACTGGCCAATCGCTGCGCCAAGAGTCGGCGGGGCGTTCTTGACGCATACACGCATCGCGAGCGAATGGGGAATATCCTGGGATGCATAAACGCCCTTTCCTGCTCGGATGGATGCGGTGGAACCAGGAACTGCGAGGACTGCCCGATCCGAAAAGCCGTCGCCGACGCCATAGATGGAAACTCAATCTTCCGCGACAGAGTGCTCTTCCAGCTGCTCGTGGACGGGAAGTACGTTCCAATCCACATGTGGCTGACCGCTTCGCTGCTTAAGTATGACGGACGTAACTTTGTGGCTTTGATTTTGGAGGATGTCGCCGAGTTCATCGAGACAACGGCTTTGATCCCGGTGTGCAAGTCTTGCGGAAAGGCCGGCGAGGGAGTGGAACCCAAAAAATCGATAGAAGCATTCATTAACGAGCGTTTCGCCTCCGACTGCAAACACGGGCTCTGCGCCGAGTGCGCCAAGCAGGCAACGGACAGGAAGAGCAAAGGCGCCTGACGCCTCGGCGCGATATGGGGTGTATTATGCGAATCTGCATTCGGCGGTTACCGCTCTGATCAGCATACCCAGGTACGAGGTGCGCGGCATATCGAAGGCGCCGAAGCGACGGAGATTGTCGGTGGTCCACTGCACGTCGCACATCACGTACCCCCGTCTCGCCAGGCGTCTAATCAGATAAACCAGCGCAACCTTCCCTGCATCGGTATGGCGGTGGAACATGCTCTCGGCGAAGAACGCCCCGCCGATACTCACGCCATACAAGCCCCCCGCGGGCTGACCGTCACCGACCTGACCGGCCGGCCAGGCCTCGACACTGTGGGCAAAACCAAGCTCGTGAAGTTTCCCGTACGCGACCTTCATTTCCGAAGTAATCCAGGTCCCCTCATCCCGCCCCTGCCCGCAAAGGTCCATAACCGCTCCGAAGCACTTGTCCACCGTGCAGTCAAAAGCGCCGCGGGCGATAGTTCCCCGAAGCGAACGGGAAACATGAAATCGCCCGTCAAGCGGCAAGACGCCGCGGGGATCGGGGCTGAACCACAGCAACTGGCCTTCATCGATCATTGGGAACACACCGTGCGAATAAGCCCAAATGAGCTTCTCCGGCGCCAACTCACCCAATATCTCAGCATCAGGGACCATAACAACAAGATAAGCTTGCGGCCGACAATTGGCAATTGGCGGTTTGGCGTGCGAGCCCCACGTTGCTTCTAATATCTATCCCCACAAACACCTTCGCTCCCCGAAGCGGTGCGGAACTACTAGAGGATGCGGCCGCCGATGGAGTTCTTCAGACCGTCGTGGGGGGCGGGGATCACTTCGATGTTCGTCAGCATGCCCGGCTCGGCTGCGCCGCGAACGTGATCGGCGCTGTCTTCGACGGCGTGAATCGCTCCGGTGATGATGAAATACGCCTTCCCGCCCAAACCCTGAGCCAGGCGCAGGTCCAGCAGGCGAACGTCGGTGCGCTTTACGGCGAGATCGGCGAGAATAACCGCACTGGCGACGGAGAAAGTTTCGACGATCCCGACTGCTTCGATTTCAAGGTCCTGATTCCCGCCGATAATCGCCGGAAAGATCGTCTCGCTGACATTTGGAATGATCAGATGATCGATAACCGCCTGCCCGCCGTAGTGCAGCCCGTCTTCCATCGCCTCTTCGACATCTGCGGTAAGTCCGGCGATGAACACCACGTATTTGCCCGGGCAGATGCTGTTTGACTGTACGACGTCGACCTGAGCCTTCTTGAGCATCACGTCGTGGACAACAATGCCCCGGGCGATGCTGTTGGTTTCGATCATTCCTATGGCTGGATGCTTCATCTTGCGCCTTCTATCGTAATGTAGTCGCTGTCGACTGCGGTAACCCGCCCGCCAATCGATGCGTGGAGGCCGGCGCCCAGTTTGCCCTCGGGCGCCTTGGCGATCAACTGCCCGCATTCGACGCTGTCGCCCGGGTTCACAACCGGCTCGGACGGAGCCCCAAACGCCTGGGTCAGCGAGAGCCTGACCAGCGGCGGATCGGGAATCGGAGTGAGCGTAAGGGAGTGGGTGTCGTAGTCGGTAAGCTGGTATCTGCGAATGAGACGATCCTTACCGATCTTGCGGTACTGGTTGAATTCGTGGACTTTTGTCGGAGCGTTATGGTGCGGGTTCTTCATCCCGCCGGCGCGGAACTTGGCGGCAAGTTCGGCGTAAGCGCGCCTGGGGCTCAGGTTCATCGGGCAGGCGAATTCGCACAAACCGCACTGCGAGCAGAGGAACGCAGCGGTCATTCCCTTGGTTGGCTCGTCGGTCTGGTACGCCAGCGATCGCATCATCAGGTGCGGTTGGATGTCGTGGCCTTGCATGTATCGCGAGCATGCCTCGGTGCAGTCTCTGCACTGGCAGCACGCGGCGGCCGAACGCCTGACCATCGCCGACATCGGTATCGTCCACCACTGGATCAGCGGATGGTCCTTGCTGAGAAAGATCAGCCCGCTGGTGGTCTTGTTGACCGTAGCATCGAGCGGAACGATCTTGCCCATCATCGGACCACCGTCAATGACGACAATGTCTTCGATCGGTATCGCGGGCATCGCCAGGTTCAGCAAATCGCGAACCGGGGTCCCGATCGCAGTGACAACCACCTTGGGCTTCTTGACCTCGCCGACAAGCGTGACCTCCCGATGCGTGACGTTTTGCCCTTTAGTCGCCCGGGCCACCTGAACCATCGTGAGAACGTTTGAGACAACTGCGTTCACCATCGGCGGGATACCGCCTTCGGGCACGATTCGTCCGGTAAGTTCGGTCAGCAGGATCTGCTCGTCGCCCGACGGGTAAAAATTGCCCAGCACGCCTATTTCCACACCGTCGATACCGTCAATACGCTTGGAAACAGCTTCAATCGAACCGTGGTACGCTTTCTTCAGACCAATTATCCCTCTGGCGGCTCCGACCTGTCGCATTATCATGCAAAGGCCTTCCACGAGTTCGTCGGCGTAGTGTTCCATAACCCGCTGGTCGCTGTTCAGAAGCGGTTCACATTCAGCGCCGTTTGCGATCACTACGTCGGCTTTGGTGTCGATTTTGACGTGCGTGGGGAATCCCGCACCGCCGCAACCGATTACACCCGCCTGCTTTACTGTCTCTACCAATGACATATCACAACCATCCAAGCCAGCAGTAAACCCTGTCTTTTAACATACAGCGACGGTCCTTTCAAGCAATATTGTCGGACGATGCGATACGACAGCAAACCCCGCAAGCCTCCGAGGAGTGGAAACAATCTGCTGATTTCCCTTTGCAAAGCATTGTGAGCCTATCGATAATGAAAGGAAATGCGGTATGCCCATTGTGGGCGCGCCGGGTCGATATCATGTGCGACTTGCTTGAAGGGCGACACCAATGGCCGACACATCTGTCGTGTTTGAAGACATTCAGGGCGTTATCGTTGTCAGAGTCCTCGGCCATGAGATATCACACCACATCGGGGAAAGCATCCACACCCAAATGCCCGCCAGCCGGGACGCCGACACACCGCTCAAGATCGTGCTGGATCTGTCAAATATAACGTTCCTGGGCAGCATCGGTTTGACCGTTCTGGTAGTGTTTCTCAAACGAGTCATGACCGCCGGAGGGCGGTTGGCTATCTCTGGACTCACGGGGCAGTCCCGCAATGTCATGTCTGTCACGAAGCTCGACAAGGCCTTCACGTTCTATGACGACACCGATCAGGCCATCGCCGCCCTGAAACACGCCAACTAGTCGGCGGAGATCGCCTCAGGCCGGTGAAAACTCCCGCCTCCATCACACGAACCGAAATTCCAGTTTTCCCTTGGATATCGCCAATTCTCCAATATAATAAGCTTGGATGTTCGACCTGAGCCGGTCGGATCAACACAATAGAGGGCTACGCGTAACACGCACGCTTACCGCCCTCACGGAGTCTGTTAACAGAGGAAAAGCTGATGAAGAACTCTCTTATCATACTGGCCGCCGCAGCAGCATTCGTTCTGACAGGCACGGGCGTTCTCGCTGACGATATCGCCCCCCCATGGTGGAGAGACGGCACGCCGAAGTATGGGGCCGACAGGCGTACGATTCAGCAGTGGGAATTCGGAACTGCTAATACAATCCCAATCGCCGAGCCGGGCTATGTCATACCACCGGCCTCGCTGGCGCCCCAGGCGGGAATATCTCCGGGCGGAGATTGGATCGATGATGACCCCGACAGCGCTCGCCAGGGAATCTGGCCGCTGTCCGACGACGAAGCATCGGGCCTCATAGACCTGTTTATCGCCAATTATCCCGACGGTCCCGAAAAGAAGATATGGGTCCAGTTGACATGGAAGCCCCAGACGCACATTCCGGTTCCGCCCGAGTTGGGATCTCCCCAGATCAGCGCTACGACAAGCTCATCCATAATCCCCGTCAATGCGGTTCTTCACTCCGAAGACCCTCTGGATGAAGACTGGATTCACAGCAGATACCTCATAGTCGTTCAGCCAAACCCGCTTTTTGAGACTATCCGCATATCTGGCGATATCCTGGTCGACGAAGTAGTGGTCGATACAATCTGCCCGGAACCGGCGTCGTTGCTTCTTCTCGGTGTCGCAGTTCCGTTTATCCTTCGGCGCAAGAACAGAGGCGGGAACTAAGTCCGGATATTCCAAATAGTTCGCGTTACAACAGGACGCTTTGTCCCACCAACGGAATCCGTCGACAATCCAATCGTTTACATCACCTCGCGTACATATTTTGCGACTGTTTACGGTTTTCTCTTGGTGATTTCGGGTTTCGTGGTATAATTTGAGCGCTCGGATTTGCTCAAAGCTCAGCTCAGAGAACAGCTCAGCTACTATAGGTTTGGGTATGTGCAGGCGTAGCTTGTATTTGCGCATTCCCGCACGGAGGCCATTCAGGCCAGGTTCTCAGCAGATGTCGAAGCAGTTTTCGCCCAGCCGCTGTTCAACGGCTGCTCTGATGAGACGGCGAAGACTCAACGGAGATTAGTCGCTGACTATTTAGACTCTTTTGCTCATGGAGTAAGGAAGGAAGGTTCAGCATGCGACGTGGAGTGATCGCGGTTGTTATCATATCGGCATTAATAGGAGTAACCGCCCCGTGCTCGTTCGGTGACATCGGATACGGCGTGGGCGACTACATGGGTTTCGACGCTTTCAGCGGCGTGGGCAGTCTGGACACAACCGGCTCGATAGCCAAAATGTTCCTCCATACCCCCGGTCTGCGCTGGTACGGCGCTACCGACGGGCTGTCGTCCGACAAGTTCTTTGCGGTGGCCAATCCCACATACTCGCCAAATCCCAGAGCTGAACTCTTTGAGATAGACACCACAACCTGGACGGTCAACTCTCTTGGGTTTATCAACGCTCCCGCCGGCGGCGGGCCAATCCGGGAAATAGGTCTGGATGAAAGCACCAACACTCTTTACGGTACGGACTACGCCAATCTGTACACAATTCCGCTTGCGCCGGGAGACGTTACGGCGGGTTTCGTTGGCAGTTTCAGTCCTGCGGGCACACCGCCCGCTAACGTGATCGACTATGTCTTCGCGATGGACTACGACCCGAGCGTCGGACAACTCGTGGGGACATCATGGAACAGGACCGCCAATCAGAGCGATCTATACAGTTTCAGTCGCACAAACGGGCTGGCGAGCATGATCGGGAACACCGGTATCGACCGCCTGTCTGACATATGGTACTCCAACGGAGCCCCGACGCTTCTGGGCGCGACCAGCGATGGGCGCATCCTGGATGTCAATTCCGCCACAGGCACAGCGATTGTAACCGGCGCCGATCCTCAAATGCGTTTCTTCGGGCTGGCCAATGCTACGCCCGCGACTCCGGAACCATTGCCCTACGTAACAGCTCCCCTTTCCAATCTCGGTTACGAAACCCACGCTTTCGCTGAGATAGACTCACACGTCAGCGTACCGGGTGCTGGAACAGACTCGCCAAAAGATGACCGGACAGACCACAGCGTGGGCGAATCTGCAGATGTCGCCTTTGGCGTTCCGGCCTCTGTTCAGGGACCTGGGGCCACGCCGTGGCAGAATACAGACGGCAGCGTAACCATTGATCTTTCCAACGCCCCGGACATTCCACACGGAATACAACGTTTCTCTTCAACGATGCTCGCAACGGCCACGGGTTCCGATGAAGGAATTCCCGGCGTGGTTCGCCACTCAGGCATGTATGGAACGGGCTCGGTGCACGGCGCAGTCGGCGTAAGCACACCGCCTCGCGGTGCGCCTGGAGAGCCCCTGTTGTTCGGAGTTGGCGTGTACGGATGGGGAGACGGACTCGATCTGCTGACCTGGAATCTCGTCATCACAGACGCGAACAACCCCGCCCCCCCCCTTTCCTGACGGCTGACGAAACAAGCCCATCCTGGTCGTTTACGTTTGACGTCCCCGCCGGGACCATACTGGACTACGATTTCACGTACGACGCCCTGCTGTTCGAAGCGCCCAACGGGACTTACGACCTGTTCGTTGACCTCGACCTGGGCGCTATGGCCAAAGCACCCGAACCGGCGAGCATGATCATTCTGTGCGGTGGAGCCGTTTCGCTCGTTCTGAGAAAGCGGCGTCGCAAGAACTGATCTGATCGTACGTCATACGCCAAAGCGCTCCCACTTGCGGGCTCGGGCCGCAAAGGACCATATCTCCGCGCAGAAATCGGGGCGCGGCAACATCCGGTCGCCACGCCCCAATCGGTAGAGGTCGTTACTTGGACTTCGTAAACTCTATGAACACAAATCGCTGACCGCCGGACTTGTCCTTAACCAGCAATCTGGTTCCCGCCGCTTTCGCTGAGCCGATCGCCTTGTTGAAATCATCGGCGGAGGCAATCGCCTTACCTTGAACCTTCGTAATCAGCAGCCCTTCCGTCAGGGAATTCTTCTCCGCGTCGGACCCTTTGACCACGTTGGTTATGATCACCCCTTTAACGCCTTTTGAGAAACCGTGTTTCTGCGCAATCTCAGGCGTGGCGGTGGTGACCTCCAAACCCAATCTCGATATAGCCTTGGGCTTGAGTTGAGGCGCGCTGAAAGCCGCCAACATATCTTCGGGCTGTTTGGCGATCTTCAGAGTGACCGCTTTGACCTTGCCCTCGCGATACAGTTTAACCTTGACTGACTCACCCGGCCGCAATGAAGCGATGTAGTTTCGCAACTCATTGACGTTCTTCGTGCGCTTCTGACCAACATTAACGATGAAATCGCCAGTTTCCATACCAGCCTTCCTGGCCGGACCTCTAGGCGCGACTCCGGCGACGAGAACGCCGTCAGCGTTGGGCAGTTTGAAGCTCTTGGCGAGTTTTTCGTCGACATCCTGTATATGCACGCCAATGTACCCTCTTACAACTTCTCCGCTGTCGATGAGTTGCCTCATGACATTGCGCACCATGTTCGACGGTATCGCCAAACCGATCCCTTCGTTAACTCCCGTTCGCGAAACAATAGCGGTGTTTATGCCGATAATCTCGCCCTTCATATCCACAAGCGGACCGCCCGAGTTACCATGGTTAATCGCCGCATCAGTTTGCAAGAAGTTCTCGTACCCTCTGCGTCCAGTGGTTCTACCTTTGGCGGAGATGATGCCTGCGGTAACGGTCTGCGGAAGCCCCTCCGGCGCTCCGACTGCAAGCACGCAATCGCCAACCTCGATCCGGTCGCTATCGCCCAAAGGCGCATCGATCAGGCGATCCGGTTTTATCTTAACGACCGCGACGTCTGTCTTCTGATCGGTGCGAACCCACTCAGTCTTCACTCTCCGCCCGTCAAGCAAAGCTATCTCAACTTCATCAGCGCCCTGGACCACATGCCAATTAGTCAGAACGTAGCCCTTCTTGGCGTCAACAATCACGCCGCTTCCCACACCGCTGGAGTAGTATTCACGCTTGGGAGCGTCCTTGTTCTTGTCATCCGGCGCCGTTCGGGGAAGAGGAACACGATGTGGTGATCGCCCGAAGTATCGCCGCATAAACTCGTCCATCTCGCTGGCGGACGGATGACCTCGCATGTCCATCTTCTTCCTGACGTGCACTACAACCACCGCGGGCCTGACAGCCTTTGCGACCGCGCGATAAAGCTCGGACGTGCGGTCAGCGCGATTGAGTTCGGCAATTTGCTCTCTAGCCGCCCGGTTCTCACCGGCGGCTAGTGCGTAACTGATCTTCTCGGCAATCTCCGGACCAACCAGACACCCGATCCCCATGGCGCCCAGAATAAGCAAAACCAATGTCGAGTTCTTTAGTACGGTGCTTCTCATCTCGGGTGCTCCTTTTGCGTTTGAGTCAATCCTTTGCAAAACAACCTCAGCCCACCGTGTGGTTCATACATCCATCTATACATTCTATACGCTGAAAGTACATTATTTGTTCGGGACTTTGGGGAGAACAGAGGGAAGATCAGAATCACAACAGAAAGCGTAACGCCCTTATCCCCTGCAATTACGCCGAAACACGCCTGACATACGCCCCGTCGGCCGGGGTTCGGCTTTGCGTCCGATAGGATTTACTTGTCGGACGCCGGCTTGGTGGTTGGCGTTTTCACCGCCGCCGGGCGTTTGCCCGTGAGCACGTACGCTGCAAATGCAGCGTAGAGTTTGTCGTCGCCTGCGGCGCCTTTAAGCTTCACGGCGCATAACTCCGCGATGTAGTTCTCTCCGGAACTTCGATGCATGTAAGCGGCGAGCATCGCCAGTTGCGGGTTGACATTCTCGCCCTTGCGCCCTTCCAGGCGTTTGTATAACTGATCCAGCCTGCTCTTGAGTTTCTCAGAGGGAATAGTCCGTATCACCTTCAGTCTTGTGACCATCACCGGAGGGAACATCTCCATCGCCCGGCGCAGTTGCAGGGCGGCGCCCAGAGCCTCACCGGCTCCGAAAAGCGACACCGACAGTCCCAGGCGGGCCGTCGGGTTATCGGGTTGAATCTCCGCGGCAAGGCGATACTGGTCGGCGGCGCTGTAGAAACGCGCCTGCTTGAGTTGCTTTTCACCGGCCCGCATCGCTACGTTAAAAGCATCCGAGCCCTTGCCGGCGAGCGTATTGAACACCAGTTCCCCTCGCAGGCCCTGTTCGACAAGCTCAACTGAGTTCGGCCGCGGACCCAGAGGCTTGAGATTCAAATCCGTATTCTCAGTGTTATCGCCCGAACCCTTGACGGGGGTCTGGCCTGTAGCGGCCAGATGTTGCTTCTGGAGCAGATAGACCATAGTCAGAAACAGATCGGACTCCCGGGCCGCCCTGCTTGCAATCCCCACGCCTCCCAGGGCGGCGTGGGTCGCGCTTCCGTCTCCCGCCGCCGGCGGAACAATCACCGGACCCCGCACTTTGCTGTCGACTCTGGACAGATCGTCGGACTCCACAAGCTCCAACTCTCGCAGCTCAACGTCCACTTCATTACGCTGCGACGGGCGCGACACAGTGAAAACCGCCAACTCTGCGGCGCCGAATATCGTGGTGTCAGGCCGAACGGTCGAGGGACCTCGGCGTCCAATAACGCGCACCGGGGCGGCGTCCAACTTAATTGCCGGTTGAATCTCCGCCGATATCGCCCCGCCCGCTCGATCACGCAAAAGCGGGCGAAAATCCGCCATCGCTTCGTCCAGCGTCTTGCTGGGCACGATCGTTCCAAGATGACCCGTTCTGGGGACATTCGTTCCAGGATCCGCCAGACCCGCTCTAATCCCGCGCAACCCAAGGGCTGTCTTCGAACGGTCCAGATAGGCTCCAGTGCGATATGTCTCACCCCGCAGCACATCCGCCAGGCCCACCGACTGCCGCCTGAAATCGCTGAGCGCCGATGACGGCACGGTCATTCGCAGTTCGTTTGCCGCTGTGTATCCGGTAACGCCCCTGAAAGCGCCCAAACCGCTGACCTGTCCGGTGATGTACATTTGGCTGCTGAAAGAAGTTCTCTGGGGAGCCCTGGTATTGACCCGTCCGCCACCGATACGGGAGTTCGAATCGAGGGCTCGCCCGTCCTGAACCAGGACAATCTGTCCCCACGCTCCAGACGCAACACAGACCAGCACCGCCCAGATGACAATTTGTTTTCCTATCGCATTCATGGTCGCACCTTCCCTGACGCAAGTCATGACCGGCCTGAATCCAGCATGGTCCAGACCACCAGCCCGCACACATGGTCGTTGTTTCATTTCCTTGCAGTGGGCTCTTCTACTTTAATTCTAGCAGGAACTGTGGACTTTTGCCACAAACTCCTGCGAGCCGAGCCACTGTGCCGAGGTGCCCGCCTGGCGCGCCTTTTGGGCGTCATTCTGGCTCTTCTGGACTGTCTGTGCATCGGTACATTCCTCGCGTACGCACTGTCCCAATACGCTGTCGGCGGTCGGACCTCACACCTCGAACGCCAACATCGCCTATAATATATATCGGCCACCGGAAGGTCCGTCCTTACTTCAGGGTGGTTTCTGGAACAGATTCTCGCCGTGTCCGGGTTTAAGCAGATGGATTTGTGTTGAAAGTTGAGCAGACAATTGCCGATGAAACATTCTGTGAATACTATGTCTATGTCGTCAGGCCGGGCTCTGTAACCGCCCCGCCGTTTTCCCGCTATTAGCACAACATGACTTTGGCGATAAGCATATGAGACCGCTTCGAACGTTTACCATAGAACCCGCCCTGCCGCCTAAACTCATGCAGTTAAGTGAGATCGCAGAGAATCTGTGGTGGTCATGGCACGGTGACGCTCAGGACCTCTTCAGGCGACTTGACCGCGAAGCCTGGGAAGCCTGTTACCATAACCCCGCGGCCATGCTGGGGTTACTTGGTCAGGACCGCCTTGAAGCACTCGCCGAGGACGACGGGTTTATTTCGCACATGCACAGGGTCCGCGAGAATCTGCAAAGATATCTCAATCACACGGGCTGGTGGCCCAAGACATTCGGGTCCGACCACGACGGACCGCTTGTGGCGTACTTCTGCGCCGAATACGGTATTACCGAGACGCTCCCGATCTACTCTGGAGGTCTTGGAGTGTTGGCTGGCGATCATATGAAAAGCGCCTCGGAATTGAATGTTCCGCTGGTCGGCATCGGACTGCTCTATCAGCAGGGTTACTTCCGCCAGCGACTGAACGCCGACGGTTGGCAGTTGGAGTTGTTTCCCCGCAACGATTTTGCAAACCTCCCCTGTCGGCAGATCCGCGCTGACGACGGGACCGAACTGACAATCGACATTGATCTCGCCGACCACGTCGTCAAGGCCTATGTCTGGCGAGTGCGCATAGGTCGGACCGACCTGTATCTGCTGGACACTAACGTACCCAGCAATTCCCCGGAAGACAGGCACATCACCGCACAGCTTTACGGTGGTGATCAGGAGATGCGAATCCGCCAGGAGATTATCCTTGGCGTCGGCGGAGTGCGGATGCTCCGCGCACTTGGATTCAGCCCAAAAGTTTATCATATGAACGAAGGGCACTCGGCGTTCCTGAGTCTCGAGCGTATCCGCTTCCTGATGAGCGAGCGCAATATTGATTTCCAAACGGCTGGGGAGATCGTCGCATCTTCAAACGTATTCACTACGCACACGCCCGTACCGGCCGGCAACGACGCGTTTGAGCCATGGCTTGTCGAGAAGTACATGGGCGGTTTCGCCGAACGCCTGGGTATATCGCCTGACGATTTCCTGGGCCTGGGACGCCAGGAAATCGGCAACAAAGACGAACCGATGTGCCTTACCATCCTGGCGATGAGGATGGCGAGGTACCGCAACGGCGTCAGCGACCTCCACGGGCACATCTCTCGGAACCTCTGGGCGGGAGTCTGGCCGGGCGTACCCAACGATGAAATCCCAATCGATCACATCACCAACGGCATCCACACGCCCTCGTGGATCAGTCACGAACTGTCGGCCATATACGACCGATACCTCGGGCCTGACTGGTCGGAGCGATGGACCGATACGAGCACGTGGGAAGCCGCCGACAACATCCCGGATCCGGAACTGTGGAGAACCCACGAACGACGGCGCGAGCGTCTGGTGAGCTTCGCGCGGCGACGCCTGCGAAAACAGCTCGCCAAACGCGGAGCCGGAGGAGCTGAGCTCGCCGGCGCACAGGAAGTTCTGGACCCCGAAGCACTGACCATCGGTTTCGCGCGACGATTCGCAACGTATAAACGGGCGGGAATTATCCTTTCCGATATCCCGCGTCTCAAGAGGCTGCTGAACAACCCTGACAAACGAGTTCAGATCATCTTTTCAGGAAAGGCCCACCCTCGGGACAATCCGGGCAAAGACCTCATTCGACAGATTGTACATATTTCCCGCCAGGAGCCCTTCAGGCAATCGCTGCTGTTCTTGGAAGACTACGACATAAACGTCGCCAGGTATCTGGTGCAGGGAGTGGATATTTGGCTTAACACTCCGCTGAGACCGATGGAGGCCTCAGGCACCAGCGGTATGAAAGTCTCAGCCAACGGCGGCTTGAACGTATCCATTCCCGACGGATGGTGGGCTGAGGCGTATCGCCCGGACCTCGGATGGGCGATTGGGTCGGGTGAATCTTACGACGATCTGGAATACCAGAACCGCGTCGAAAGCCAGGCCCTCTACGACCTGCTCGAAAAGGACATCGTCCCATTGTTCTATAAACGAGGCAGGGACAACCTGCCCCGCGAATGGATCGCCATGATGAAAGCTTCGATTCGCGACCTGGCTCCGCTGTTCAGCAGCAATCGGATGGTCCACGACTATGCGGCAGGCTTCTACGCCCCGGCGGCCAGCCAGTTCGACCGCCTGACCGCCAACGATCTGGAGTTGGCGAAAACCCTGAGCGCCTGGAAGCAAAATCTCCATGAGCACTTCGGTCATATCCGGATCGAAAGCGTTTCGGACAATATGGAAGCCAACGGGCAAGGCGCCCACGTCGGTAAGACTATCCGCGTCGAAGCTGCGGTCGATCTGGGGCAACTGTCTCCAGGCGATGTGCTGGTTGAATTGTACTTCGGATCGCTTGACGAAGACGGGCAACTCAACACCGGCCGCGCCATGGAAATGACGCAGGTCAGCAGCGATGACGGGCCCGCCAGATATGTCGTCGATATGCCCTGCCCTTCGAGCGGACGGGCGGGATACACCGTGCGGATACTTCCCAGGCACGAAGCGATGTCACATCCGCTGGAGATGTCAATGATCCGCTGGGCTTAACGGTCGTTTCGGCGAGAATTTCTTTTTGCTTTCGCGGAGTTTCGTGATAGCTTATAGCAACAGGCAAACGCAATGGCCTGGAATGAACCGGTAAACAAATGATGCGGACGTCAACAGACACTACGGTTTTGTAGGCTCGCAACCTGGGCTGGTCCCAGGGGGCCTGAGTGTCGTGCAGGGCTCCGCTTCCCGAGTTGCCGGTTTTTTGTTGCACCGCCCCGGTCCGCCAGCCAAAGCCGACCGGGACAATGAAAGCACAACATGAGTATTACAATACAGTTTCCAGACGGCGACTCGCGCCAATACGATTCGCCGACGACCCCCCTGCTGGTCGCACAGAGTATCTCCGAGGGACTCGGCCGGGTCGCCATCGCCGCCGAACTTGACGGGCGCCAGGCGGACCTGTCAGCGCAGATCGGCCCGGGCGATCATACTCTGCGCGTTTTGACCCAACGCGACCCCGAATCGCTGGAGGTGCTCAGGCACACCGCGGCGCACATAATGGCCCAGGCGGTGAGAAACCTCTACGGCCAGGAAGTTCAGTACACTATTGGTCCGGCGCTGACGGACGATTTCCAGTACGGATTCTACTATGACTTCGACCTGCCCGAATCGCTAAGCGCAGACGACCTCGGGAAGATCGAATCAGAGATGAAGCGGATATGCAAAGCCCGCACGCCGCTGGAGCGAATCGAACTCACTCCCGCCCAGGCGAAAGAGCAGATGACCGCCCTCGGGCAGGAATACAAAGTCCAGATGATCGACGACTTGCTCGCCGCTGAAGACGTCGAGACCATAAGCTTCTACCGCCAGGGCGATTTTGTGGACATGTGCCGCGGACCACACCTGCCCGACACGGGCAAACTCAAGGCGTTCAAACTCCTGACTCTAGCCGGAGCATATTGGCGCGGCGACGAAAACAACAAGATGTTGACGCGAATATACGGAATCGCGTTCTTCGACAAGAAGGAGCTGGCCGCACATATTGAACGTATCGCCGAAGCCAAGAAACGCGATCACCGCATTCTGGGCAAGCAACTGGGCCTGTTCACCCTAAGCGATGAAGTAGGCCCGGGCCTTCCGCTCTGGTTGCCCAAGGGCACAATAATCCGCATGGAGTTGGAAGGCTGGTTAAGAGGCCAACTGCTCAAGCGCGGATACCAGGCGGTCATGACGCCTCATATCGGCAAGCTCGATCTGTACCGCACGAGCGGGCACTACCCATACTACGAGCACGGGCTTTTCCCGACCCTGCCCATGGGCGAGGATGACGGGTATCTGCTGAAGCCCATGAACTGCCCCCATCACATACAGATTTACAAATCGTCACAGCGGAGCTATCGCGAACTGCCTATCCGCCTCTCGGAATTCGGTACAGTGTACCGGTTCGAAAAGTCAGGCGATCTAAACGGTCTGACCCGCGTCCGGGGCTTCACTCAGGACGATGCGCACATCTTCTGTTCGCCCGAGCAGCTCGAGGCGGAAATCGCTTCGTGCGTTGAGCTTACCAAGCTGGTGCTCGACACGCTGGGACTGGACGATTACCGCGTAAGAATCGGTTTGAGAGACCCGGACAGTTCGAAGTACACCGGCAGCAGCGAGAACTGGGACCTGGCCGAAGAGAATATTCGCAACGTTGTCCGCGACGTTGGGCTGGACTACACCGAAGAATCCGGAGAGGCCGCCTTCTACGGTCCGAAGATCGACTTCGTTATCAATGACTGCATCGGACGCGAGTGGCAGTTGGGCACGATCCAGGTCGACTACAACCTTCCCGAACGCTTTGGGCTGGAGTACGTCGGTTCGGACAACGCTCCTCACCGCCCGGTGATGATCCACCGCGCACCGCTTGGTTCGCCCGAACGGTTCATTGGTATTCTCATCGAACACTTCGCCGGAGCGTTCCCGTTGTGGCTGGCTCCGGTCCAGGTGGCGGTCCTTCCGGTAAGCGAAAAGTGCGCCGATTACGCCGCCAAGCAGACCCGCAGACTCACCGACAGCGGCATCCGAGCGGAACTCGACGATTCTCCGGAAAAAATAGGAGCAAAAATTCGTCGAGCGACACTGGACAAAGTGCCCTATATGCTTATTCTTGGTCAGAAAGAAGCCGATGCAGGTACAGTAGCCCTGCGACATCGCACCGAAGGCGATTTCGGTTCGGTGGGCATTGACGATTTTATCTCCGACATTCATACGGAGATCGAAACCAAAGGCGGCGATTGCGTCGCCAACAGAGTACAGGAGAAAGAAGATCGCTAGACCGTTTCGCCGTGACACGCGCAATAATAACGAACTCCGCCGCAACGACAGGATTCGAGTTTCACCAGTTCGCCTGATCGATCAGAATGAGGGGCAGGTCGGAGTTGTATCCCTTAGCGAAGCTCAGGCAATGGCCCGTGAGGCCGGTCTTGACCTCGTAGAAGTGGTCCCCAACGCCACCCCCCCAGTCTGTCGTATTCTCGATTACGGCAAGTACAAGTATGATCTCGCCAAGAAGCAACGCCACGCAAAGGCTCACCGGCACGAGACCGAACTTAAGGAAATCCGCATCAGAACCCCTAAGATCGACACGCACGATCTTATGATAAAGGTCAATCGAGCCCGCGAATTTCTGCTCCGAGGAGACAGAGTGCAGTTTTCCCTGCGATTCCGCGGACGCGAACTGGCGCACATCGATGAAGGTCAGAGAATCTTCACGCAGATCGAAGAGGCGCTCCAGGACTGCGGCAAGGTCGATCGCAATCGCCGCGAGGGACGACGCATAACCATGCTCATCGCCCCGCTGACCAAGCAACAGATACTCCAGAAGCGGCAGGCCGCCAACCTTGCGGCGAAAATCGCCCGCGGTGAGATCCCCGCGCCTACTGAAACACCGCCCGCGACTGAGACTGATGCGGCCCCCGCCCCTCCGACGCCGGCTGCCGAGCCTCCGCCTGACACACCGCCCCCGACCGCGTAAAACTCTCACCGCAGCGACCAACATTCGTGCGAATCACGCCTCACTGGAAGGGTTTACGGGCGAAATAAGGTCCCGTGTGTGCGATGTATTGGGTGATTTTCTTGTGAAGACCAGAGAATATTTCCGTTAGACCCTTTACAAATGCTCCAGAAACGGTAAAATTCTTTCTCTTTGTGCCCGACAGGGCAACTAGTTACTTAAAATACGAACCCCGCGGCGGCGACGTCTGGGGGTGAAACTGTAACCCAAGGTCGTCATCATGCCAAAAATGAAAACACGCAAGTCGATCGCCAAACGCGTCAAGATCACAGGTCGCGGAAAGGCCCTTGTGCGCCGAGGCGGTTCGAGCCACCTTAAGTCCACGAATTCACCCAAGAGAAACCGCACCCTGCGACTGCCCAAGGCCCTGTCAAAAGGCTTTGCAAAGCAGGCGAAGAAACTCATGGGAAAGTAAGTACGGTTAGTTAAACGAATACATTACCCAATAGCTGGTCCAGTGGGAGCCCTTTGGGGCGGCCGGGTTGCGAAAGCAGAACACCGGTAAGAACTTCTCAGATGAGAGTCCGCTGACCGCGAAACACAGGAGACGCACCATGCCACGCGTACGCAAAGGCGCAGCTCGCCACCGCAAGCACAAGAAAGTTCTCAAGGCCGCCAGAGGTTTCTACGGCGCCGGATCCCGTCGATATCGCATGGCCGCGGAAAAAACCTTCCGCGCCGGCGTAATGGCCACTCGCGACC
Source organism: Phycisphaerae bacterium (assembly GCA_030745875.1). Classification (GTDB taxonomy): domain Bacteria; phylum Planctomycetota; class Phycisphaerae; order SM23-33; family SM23-33; genus BS750m-G57. Next base: position 5,706 of record JASLNT010000072.1, on the reverse strand, counting down.
GCAAGACCAAGAAACGTGAATTCAGGCGTCTGTGGATCACTCGGATCTCGGCCGCTTGCAACCAGCGAGGAATCAGATACAGCAGATTCATCTGCGATCTGGCCGCCGCCGACATCGACCTGAATCGCAAGATGCTCAGTGAAATCGCCATCGCCGATCCCGCCGCATTCGATAAGATCGTTGAGGCGTCAAAGATCCCCGCTGAATAATCATCCGCCAACACCGCTGGAAACCTGTATGCTATGTCGCTCCTAGATGACATCCAGGCCATCCGAGCCGCCGCCACCGAGGCGCTCGGAACGATAGACCTCGCCGAAACGCTCGAAGAGTGGCGAATTAAGTACCTCGGCTCAAAGGGCCTGGTTAAATCCGCAATGCAGCGGTTAAAAGAGGCGCCCCGCGAGGAAAAACCCGCTCTCGGCAAGGCGGCAAACCAGCTCAAGGTCGCACTGACCGAAGCATTTGAAGCCCACAAAAGCAAACTCAGAGCCGCTCTGGCGGGCGGTAAGAAGAAGACCAAGGCGAAGCTCGACGTTACGCTACCGGGCAACCGCCCGAAGATAGGGCACGCACACATCATCTCGCAGACCGTCAGCGAAATCTGCGAAATCTGCGCCCGAATGGGCTTCGAGGTCGCTTACGGGCCGGAAGTTGAGGATGAGCTCCACAACTTCATCGCCCTGAACATCCCCGAAAGTCACCCTGCACGCGATCCGCTGGATAACTTCTATCTCTATCCCGGCGCCATGCTCCGCTCGCAGACGTCGACCGTGCAAATCCGCGTGATGGAGAACACCACACCGCCGGTGCGTATCATCGCACCGGGACGCGTGTACCGGCCCGACACCGTAGACGCCACCCACTCGTTCATGTTCCATCAGGTAGAAGGCCTGTACGTCGACGAAGGCGTCACGATGGCCGACCTGAAGACCACGCTCGACCAGTTCTGCAAGGCCTACTTCGGACCGGAAGTCGAAACCCGGTTCCGCCCAAGCTTCTTCCCGTTCACCGAACCGTCAGCCGAGATCGACGTGCTCTTCCACTACGACGACGGCTCGACGCGCTGGATCGAACTCGGCGGCTGCGGAATGGTCGACCCCAACGTCCTGCAGGCGGTCAACTACGATCCAGAGAAGTACACGGGCTTCGCATTCGGCCTGGGCATCGAGCGAATGGTGATGCGCCGCCACAACATTCCCGACATTCGCTACCTGTTCGAAAGCGACGTCCGCTTCCTCCACCAGTTCTAGCCCCCCTATCGCCGCAACCCAAACCCCACGTTTAGTTTGCTCAACACACCGTATCGGATACAATCGCGCGTGATCCGCAGCGTTCGGTAAGGAGAAGAAATGCTAACCAGAAGAGCATTCGTGAAGAGACTTGGTGTTGGAGCGGCTGCAGTGTTGGCGTCACATCCACTGTCGGCTGCGGAAAAAACCAAACGTCGCGCCCCCAATATCGTGTTCATCCTGGCAGATGACCTAGGCTGGCGGGATCTAGGCTGTTACGGACACAAGATTCACGAAACCCCTCATCTCGACAAACTCGCAGAAGATGGAATGCGATTCACCGATGGCTACGCCGCCTGTCAAGTCTGCAGTCCAACGCGTGCAAGCATTCTCGCCGGCAAGTACCCCTCGCGCACAGGCATCACCAACTGGCTGCCCGGTGACAACTACAAAGGTACGCCCCTTCTATGTCAGCGCACCGCCCAGTTCATGAAGTTGGAGGAGTTTACGCTGGCCGAAGCACTGAAAGCCGGCGGCTATCAGACCGCTTTTGTTGGCAAATGGCATCTGGGCGGTAAGCCCTACTACCCGCAGCACCAGGGGTTCGACATCAACGTGGCCGGGAATCACTGGGGACATCCGCACAAGGGATATTTCAGCCCGTATCAGATGGAACATCTCAAAGACGGACCTAAGGGCCAGTACCTGACCGATCGCCTGACCAGCGAAGCAATCCGGACCATGGAGGGCTTTTCCAAACAAGAGAAACCATGGTTAATGTACATGAGCTACTACACGGTGCATGCCCCCTTCCACGCCAAATCGGAGAAAGTGAAGAAGTACGCGGCCAAAGCACGCCAGGCGAAAGTCAAACTCAACGCCAATTATGCCGCGATGGTTGAATCTCTGGATGAGAACGTCGGGCGGATTCTCAGATGGCTGGACGAGAAGAAGCTTCGCAAAGACACGATCATCGTTTTCACCTCCGACAACGGAGGCTTTCATAAGGCCACGACGAACCGGCCGCTGCGCGGTCACAAGGGGTCGTTGTACGACGGCGGTATTCGCGTGCCCTGGATCATGCAGTGGCCCGGAGTCACCAAGGGCGGAGCGGTCTGCAACAAGCCGGTCATCAGTTCGGACTTTTACCCGACCCTCCTTGAGATGACCGGACAGCCCCTTCGCCCCAAACAACATCTCGATGGCGTGAGCCTCGCACCGCTGCTGAAAGGCGATTCGGATCTCGACCGCGGAGCGATAATCTGGTTTTACCCGCACTACCTGCCTCGTCACCACGCTGAACCAGGCAGTGCGATCCGAATCGGGGACTGGAAGTTCATCCAGTTCTACGAAAAGGACCGCCGTGAACTCTACAACCTGAAAAACGACATCGGTGAAAAGAACAACCTTCTCACACGCATGCCTGAAAAAGCTGCTAAAATGAAGGCTACGTTGGATGCGATGTTGAAACAACACGGCGCGAAGATCCCCGCTCCCGATCCTGCACACCGATAAGAGAAGGCGTAAATGAAAAAGATCGAGGTCACATTTCTGGGATTGCTGTTGCTGCCCTGTTTTGCGGCGGCGGAAACAACTGAGATTGGTTTGCAGGAACTGTTTGGCAAGGCCGGTGACAAGCCAGGCGCTTTCGTGCTGCATTTGCATTGCGGTGACGGGACGTCAACAGGCCAGCTGCTGAAGCGGAAAAACATCATCGTCCAGGGCCTGGACTGCAACGCAGAGAACGTGGCCAGCGCGCGTCGGAATATGGTTTTTCGCAAGGACTACGGCAAGCGCGTGACATTCAACGTGTTTGACGGAGAACATCTTCCGTTCATCGACAATTGCGTAAATGTTATTCTGTCATCCAAACCACTAAAAGTGTCGCCGCGGGAGATCCATCGGGTGCTCACTCCCGGCGGGATCGCGGTCTTCAGATCAGACGCCGCGCCGAAGATCAGCAAGATCCTGGCGAGAGTTGCGATGATCAAAGACGGGCGGCAGGAGGGCTATTGCCGCCTGGAGAAGCTCTGGCCGCCGGACATCGATGACTGGACGCACCACATGCACGGGCCGGACAACAACCGCGTTGCCAATGACACGCGGATCGCCCCGCCGCTTTCTCATCTACAATGGACCGCAGGTCCTCGGTACACGCGGCACCACGAACACATGAGCAGTTTTCAGGCCATGGTCTCGGCCGGCGGCAAGGTGTTTTACATCATCGACGAGGGGAGAAAAGATTCGGTTCTTCTGCCACCGGAATGGAGCCTGGTGGCGCGGGACGCATTCAACGGGATTGTGCTTTGGAGAAAGAAGCTGGACCGGTGGTTTGACCACCTGTGGACGTTCAAGTCCGGTCCCGTCGTCAACCCCCGCCGACTGGTCGCAGACGGAAGGCGGCTTTTTGCGTCATTGCGTTTCGGCGGCGGCGTTTCGATTCTGGACGCCAACAGCGGCGTGGTGCTCCATGAGTTGCCTGGAACACAAGGCGCTGAAGAGATCATCGTAGATGGGAACCGGTTGGTTCTGGTCACGCGACAATGGTTGTCTAAAGGCGGCTTTCCAGGCCACTCCGGAAACCGCCATAAGCTCGATGCGTTCTCCTGGAGAAACAGGGCAGGACGTCAAAGCGTAATGGTATTCGATATCGATACGCGGAAACTGCTGTGGGACAGGCAAATGCCCGTCGCCCCTCTTGGCCTGGGATCGCGCGATGGGCAGGTGTACGTTTTTGACGGCGAAAGGGTGCTGAGCCTCAGGGCGGACAACGGCAAGGAGACTTGGACATCAGCTAAACTCTGTAAGCCCAATCCCTATACGCCCAACTACGGCAGCGGCCTGGTCTGCGGAGAGACGAAGGTCTTAGTGGGCAGTATCTCGGGGACGCCCTATCGTGGGTCTACGATGGTCGCATTGTCCGCCAAGGACGGAACAGTCGTATGGAAGGGGCCTCAATACGCCTCGGGCAGACACTCGCCCAAAGACCTGTTTCTGATCGACGGCAAGGCCTGGTCGGCGGCGACATTCGGCGCGAGTATGACCTTGCCCGGGGTCCCCGCCACCGCCAAGAGAAAGAGCGGCAGGATCACCGGTTACAACCTGAATGACGGGAAGGTGGCGGCCGATTTCTTTACCGAGTCCGACGTCTACATGATGAACTCACGTTGCCATATGAGTTGCGCCACGACCAACTACTTCATAACCTCCCGAACGGGCGTCGAACTGGTTTCGACCAAAGATAAGAAGTGGACCCTTCATCACTGGTTGCGGGGCGCTTGCCTGTACGGATTGATGCCGGCCAACGGTATTATCTACGCGCCGCCCAACCCGTGCGCCTGCTATACGCAGTCCAGCCTGGACGGTTTCAACGCGGTAACGGGCTATAGCGCTGGGTGGCGGGAGGTTGTCGAGAAGCAAAAACAGCAGGACTTCATTCGGGGACCAGCCTGGCCGGCTCGCGGTATGACCCAGCCGGGTACTGCAGAGACTAAAGGCTGGCCCGTATATCGTCACGATAACAAACGAAGCGGATCGACTTCGGCGGAAGTCGCATTGCCCCTTGCGGTCAAATGGCGGTCGGAAGGGTATGAGAACCTGACGGCTTTGGTGGTGGCGAATGATCGCTGTTTCTTTGCCGAAAAAGACCGCCATACGCTGCACTGCCTGGACGCCAAGAGCGGCAAATCGCAGTGGTCGTTTGTCGCGGGGGGGCGCATTGACTCGCCGCCTGCGATCAGTGGAAAGAGTCTCTACTTCGGCTGCGGGGACGGCTGGCTGTACCGGCTTGCCGTGTCGACCGGTGAACTGGTGTGGAAACGGCGGATTGCTCCAGCGGATATCTCCTTGTTTGATCACGGTCAACCGGCGTCGGTTTGGCCGTTGTCGGGAAGCGTGCTGGTTCAAGACGGCAAGGTTTACTGTCTCGCCGGACGCTCATCCTTTCTGGACGGCGGGATGCGGCTGACACTCATCGACGCCGCCAGCGGATCTGTCCTGAAAGAAAACGTCATCGACCACCTTGACCCGGACAACGGCAGGGATATGCACCAGCATGTGGCCATGCAGAACATGCCCGTCGCCCTGCCCGACCTTCTATCGAGTGACGGAAAACATTTGTATATGCGGTCGCAGCAGTTCGATCTTAACGGGAAACGCACCCACATAACCAATAGTGCCTGGGATGATAACATCAAGATGGGCGTTGGCAGGGAGCACCTCTTCTCCCCAACAGGATTCCTCGACGACAACTGGTTCCACCGCTCGTACTGGATATACGGCAACAGTTTCCTGGAAGGCGGCTCCATGCCGTCGGGCGGCTGGTTCGAGATGGGTAGACCGGGATTTCCCAGATGTCATTGCGCCCGCGACCATCGCGGGGCTTTCGCAATGATTGTATCCGATGCGTCGGCTTGAGCAAGCAGAATATGGGGTATGGGCATCGGACCATAGGCGTTGAACCGCGCCAGCGGTGAGG
>JASLNT010000071.1 GCA_030745875.1 Phycisphaerae bacterium | reverse complement strand
AGAGTCCGGCGGAATACGCCGCCCGCTGCCAGCCTGCTCCGGGCTCCGCTGCGCTCCGCCCTACGCAGCCAGGCAGCGGAACGAATGACAAGGTAATGGTTCTCTCATAACAACTGGACCGAAGAACCGGGGCAAGCCAGGACTCTTTGGCTATGATGGGCTGGGCTTACCTCGGGATATTACCCGTCTTGGTAATATCCTGTTTGTCCCCCATCTTCACCCTCTTGATATGGAAACAGCTTGACGTGGAGACCAGGATATATGGGTTACTTTGCCCCGTGTTCATTGTCGGCGCTTCGCTAGTAAGTGCGTGTATATTGGGAGCCGTCTTTGAATTCGCGTGACATCTATGGGATACTGGCGTGCCAGGCGGTCCGATTAAAGTGCATAACCAGCGTGTGCAACGGATCCGCCTCTGGCGGACCGATGACACGAAACGTTAGGTGGTAAGGGAAGGTCATGAGATTTGTAACGGTGGTTCTAGTATTAGTGGCGCCTCTGTTGTGCTTCGCGTGCAAGAGCAAGAAAGAGGCCCAGGCTGACCCAAAGCGAGAGACAGTCAAGACACAGGATATATTGTACAGCCAACTCGATATCACAGAGAACTTTGGTGACAACCTGAAACTCAAAGCAGACGACTGGATTAAGACCTCCCCCCTAAACGCCACAATGGAGAACCCCGAATCTATGGGCCTGCCGTCTCTTCATGCAGATGAAAACAAAGTGTATGACGTAGCAGTTGGTCTATCAAAACTGCGTGAGAAAATCTCGATACCCAGCGATGGCGTCTATTGCCCCATTTGCCACATAGCCAATATTGACATCAATAAATTGCACACGCCTTGTCCGAAATGTAAACGAAAACTACTGAAATTCGGATGGGATTAAAGAGGACCATCCAACAAGACGCTCCAGCGGACGCGCCTCAGGCGGACCGCTGAGCTTGATCGTTCGACACAAAGAGAATGATGTGCCCAGAATGAAACTCATTCCGTCTGTAGTCCTTGTGGTTCTAGTCTGGCCAACGCTTGTCTTGGCCGACTCCGAGACAAGATCATATTCGTACACGCAGCCCACACCAGACGGGAAATATGTTTTTGTCATGATTTCTCCGCTATCCGCGGAACAAGATGTGCAAGGTTGGATAGAAGACTTCGCAGAGAAGATACAAGTGATACGATCCACGTATACTGAGTCGGGCCTCTACCGTAACGATGGCTCAAAGGCCCCTCTGTGGACTGTAGGGTGGTACGCTCACAATGTTGAACCTCTTTCAGATGGCGTACATCTTGTACGTCCCGGCCCTTGGGCTCGATCACCTAGATCAGAAGCAGTCGCTTTCTTTTCAAGAGGGGTTCTCCTCAAATCGTATGCAGTATCAGATCTGGTGTCCCGCCCTCAGTTAATGCCGCATTCCGCATCACATCTCAGCTGGCGCTCATCCGACGAACTCCTCGATGAAGCAAAACAATATAAGATTCGTACACTGCATGAGGAGTACTTTCTCTTTGATGTCGCGACTGGAGATATTGTGTATGAGTTTCGAGCACCTCCTATGATTGCGGACTTTGTACGTGAGTATGACGAAGTCGGCGAGATTGGGGACATTGTGAATGAGACTCCAGTGCCTTGGGCGATACTGGCGGGGCTTGCAGCACTGATCTTGCTTGCAGGCTCCGCATATGGATGGATTTATAGAAAAGGAATAAATGCCGAACAAAACGCTCCAGCGGATCCGCCGCTGGCGCACCGCTGAGCTTGGACGTTCGCACAGGAGAACAAAAATGACAACTTACAGACGGAAGGCCGGTATCCGGGTGGGTGTGGTTATCGCGAGCAGTGCGATTGTGATCGCGGTGATGTCAGGCTGCGGGAACCAGAACTCATCAAGTTCATCCAGCGGGCGTTTTACGCCTGTCCAAGCCGCTGCGAACCAGAGCACGGCGCTGCGAATGGCCCGGAAAGAAGACCTTCCCGCACTAGCCTCGGCGGACAGGATCGTGATCCGAACTGCTCCGTGGGCCGGCGCGAAAGAAGTCACAATAACAGACGCCGCTGTCCTGAAGCAGTTGCGATCGGCGCTCACCGTCAAGCATATTTCGCCATCCGGCGGTAAGACGTGGGCGACTCTTACGTGGATGAACGTTGACAAGAAACTCCGAGAAGTCTGGGTCTTTAAGTACGGCGAATGGGGATTTGAGCGCCCTTCCACGAGTTGGACCATCGGACGCAACGCGGAACTCGTTGCGATCATCAGGAAAGCGCTCACTGAAGTTGACGGAGGACGTGTCGACAAGTCGGATTCAGACAACGGTTCCTGAGCGCGCCTGGTCCTTGACCTCGGCAGCCATCTTCACAAGATGTTGATCGGCGGGAATAATGTGTGGTGGGGTCCGTAGACTTGTGCGATATTAGGGTCAGGGAGCGTTGAACACGAAGATGAAACGAGACCCGCGGCGCCGATAGCATGAAACGTTATACGAAGGAAACAGAATGAAGACACAGACCTCAGCGCTGCTTTTTGTAGTTGGCATGGCAATTAGCGGTTGTATCAGGCCGCCGTTCTTTGAAGAGAACACCGTGTGGAGGCACAAGGAGGAGGGCGCCTGGCCGTATCATGTTTACGGGCTCGTTCAGTCCGATAAAGGCACGCTGCTGGCCTTTGCCGAAGGTCGCGCGGGAATGCACGATCACAACCCGCATCACCTTGTGGTTAAGCGCAGCGTTGACGGGGGGCGCAAGTGGTCCGGGAATATCTACATCGAGAAGTCAGACGGTTCTTTCTGGAACGCCAACGGCAAGGCGGGCGAAAAGGAGGCATGGACAAACGCTGGCCCCGTGGTTGACCAACACACGGGCAGGGTGTTCTTCTTCTACGCTCTGAACGAGGGATCGCGAGATCAGAAGTATACGCGAGTCTTCTATCGATACAGCGACGATGACGGAAAGACCTGGTTGCCGTCGGCTAAGGACGGGGGGCGTGTCGAGGTGACGCATCTCTTTGCGGACAATCCTCACGGATGGACTTTTCACATGCCCGGCCCCGGCCACGGTATTCAACTTCGCCATCAGCGCGGTAAGCATGCCGACAAGAACAGGCGTTTGGTGCTGGCGGTGTGGCATCGCCGAGCGGTGACCGCCAATCCGCGCCTGTACGGGATATCGCTGCTGGTCAGCGACAATCACGGCAGGAGTTGGCGGAACACGGGAGACGCGGGCGTTGGTTATGGAATGAATGAAGGCCGTATCGTCGAGCTGGAGGACGGCCGCATTCTGTTGAACGCGCGCGGCGGCAAGGCCGTCAGGGATGGGAAAAAGGTCGACACGCAAAAGCACCGGGTCTATGCCTTCAGCGATGATGCGGGCGAGACGATTGGCAAGCACGAAGTCAGGACAGAATTCAAATACAGCAGGAACGGATGCGATTCGGGCATGCAACGCTATGCGACCGCCGCCGAGTATGGGGAGAACATTCTCTTGTTCAGCCGCCCGGCGAACCCCGAGACTCGCGCGCAGATGACGGTGAGCTTGAGCATGGATGAAGGTCAGACCTGGCCGCACCACAAACTGATTCACGATGGAGGGAGTTTCTACTCGGATATGGTCGTTCTTCCGAACAGAACTGTGGGCTTGCTCTACGGTAAAGGCAAAAGTAATGGACACGCCCAACTTCCCGATCACGTTGTGTTCGCGCGGTTCAACATAGGATGGCTGCTGCAGAAAAGCGATGCGAATCGATAATCGGGATGGCGCCGGCGAGACAGTACAATGCCCGGCTGACGGATTGATCCGCGCAAGATAGTCGAACGGAGATGCATCATGAAACGAAGAACGTTTTTGAGTGTTGCGGCGCTGGCTGGCGCGGGGGGCGCGAGGGCTGGCGAGAAGGAAACCGCAGCGCCTTCCAGCGCGAAGGTTGCTTCAGGGCTGACAATAACTGAAAAGCCCCGGAGCGTTCCGATCGTGCAGGATTGCGATGTGTGCGTTCTTGGGGGCAGTTGTACGGGCGTTTTTGCGGCGGTGCGGGCTGCCCAGACGGGTGCGAAGGTGGCGATAGTTGAAAAGCAGAACGCCTTCGGCGGGGTGGCTGGCTCGGGGCTCGTTAATGTGTGGCACAAGCTGTACAGCAACGACCGAAAAGAACAAATCATCGCCGGGCTGACCCACCAGGTAATCAAGCGCCTTGAGAAGATCAACGCTGTCAGGAGTTACAGAGCGGGCAAAGGCGGTTTCGCTCTCAATACCGATGAGTTGAAGATCGAACTGGACAGGCTCGTAATCGAAAACAAGATCACGCCGTACCTCCATACATTCTACGCGGCCCCTCAGGTGGACCGGGGCCGCGTGACGGCCGTCTTCATCGAGAACAAGAACGGCCGCCAGGCGATACGGGCCAAGGTGTTCGTCGACGCCACCGGCGACGGCGACCTGGCCAGGGGCGTGGGCCTGCCCTTCGAAATACGAAAGGGACTTCAACCGCCGACAACCTGTGCGGAGATCTCCGGTCTTCCGAATTCAACTCTCAAGCTGATCATGAAGCATCGCGAGGAGTTCGGACTGGCTCCGGATCACGGATGGGACAGCATTGTTCCCGGCGCGCCGGGGGTCAAGATGTGCGCTTACATGCACGCCTTCAATACAGACGCTTCGGATGCAAACCAGTTAACCGCCGCCGAGATCGAGGGGCGTCGTCAGGTCCGGGCATACATGGACATTGCAAGGAAGTACGGAGGCGAGAAAAACGATCCCTGCCTGCTCGACCTGGGCTCGCACATCGGGATCCGCGAGACCCGGTCGTTTACCGCGAACTACAAGCTGACCGAAACCGACGTGCTGACCTGCAAGCGATTCCCGGACGCCATCGCGAACGGAACCTATCACATAGACGTGCACGATCCCAAAACCGGTAAGTTCAAGTTCAAAGAGCCCAAGGGCAACTTCTACCAGATCCCGCTTTCGGTCCTGGTCAGCGATAAGGCTCCCAACGTTGTGCTGGCCGGCAGGATGATCTCGACTGACCGAAGCGCATTTGGCGGGATCAGAGTGATGGTGAATCTCAACCAGACCGGAGAAGCCGCCGGAGTGACCGCAGCCCTCGCCGCATCTGGAGCAAAACCGGTCGCCCGCGTCGACGCGCAGTCAGTACGGAAGCATCTTTCGAAACTCGGGGCCGCGATTATCTAGCAAAGAAACCCGATCGTATTTGCTTCCACATCTCCCGGCGGAAACGCAGTTGCCTTCGCCTGGCGCTTTGTCTATGCTCAATGCGCAAACCGGTTCCCGTGCAGGGGACTTTGATCCCGGTAGTCAGCACCCACGCCGGGCCTGCGCGGGCGAACGCGAAGAAGCGGCGTCGTTGAGTGTTAACGTTCGACGACAATGATACGGAGACGATCTGTGAAACATGTGCTGCAAATGGCGGTGGCGGTTGTTATTCTGACGGCTCGGGCCGGGACCGTTCTCGGCGGGGACACTGCAGTCCGTAATGCGAAGGAACTGCGAAACGAGTTGCGCCGTGTCCGGCCTGGCGATACGATCACTCTGGCGCCGGGGAACTACGGTAATGGGATCTGGATCGCGAAGGTAAACGGTACGAAGAAGAAGCCCATAATCATCACGGGGGCCGACGACCGCAACCGACCGGTGTTCTCGGGCGGAGCTGAAGCCATACACTTGTCCGACTGTAACTACGTGGTGCTGCGGAACATGAAGATTTCCGGCTGCTCGGGAAACGGCGTTAACGCTGACGATGCGGGCAGTTACGACACGCCGTCAAAGGGCGTGGTGTTCGAGAACATCGCCATTGAGGACATTGGCCCGGCGGGCAATCGGGATGGTCTGAAGCTTTCCGGGCTTGACGACTTCGTGGTCAGGAACTGCAGGTTTTCCGGCTGGGGAGGTTCGGCGATCGATATGGTTGGATGTCACAACGGCGTTATCGAGAAGTGTCAGTTTGTGGGCAAGAAAGGGTATTCGCAGTCCAGCGGAATTCAGGCGAAGGGCGGCAGCGAGAAGATCCTGATAAGGCGGAACTTCTTCAAGAACGCGGGCGGTCGGGCGATCAATCTGGGCGGGAGCACGGGGCTGAAGTACTTTCGGCCGAAGCTGCGGGACTACGAGGCCAGGACCGTTGAGGTGGTCGGCAACCATTTCGTCGGCGGGGCGGCGCCAATTGCATATGTCACTTCGATCGATTGCGTGGTCCGCCGGAACACCATTATCGCCCCTGAGAAATGGGTCATGCGAATTCTGCAGGAGCAGCCCACCGCCAAATTCAAGCCGTGCCAGCGAGGCGCATTCGAAGAGAACCTGATCGTTTTTGACAGGCGCGTGAGGACATTTGTGAATATTGGCCCGAACACCAGGCCCGAGACCTTCTCCTTTCGCGGGAACGCCTGGTTCTGCAGCGACGGGGATCGTCGCCCCTCGCTGCCGTCGAAAGAGATCAAGGGCGTCTATCAGGTCGATCCCAAGCTGGCGAGCGCCGACACCCCTGACATGAAGGTGAGATCAAAAGATCCGCGCCTGCGGAATGTCGGCGCGCACGCCTTTAAGATGAAGGACGCCGACACGACGCCCGAATCGCGGACCGTCGAACGAGACGCGCCGACCGCCACGGACAAACCGCGCCGCTGAGCTTGAACGTTCAGGTGCAGACGGGACATCTGTCGATCGAGGAAGACACTATGCGGAGAAATGCGATATACGTAACGATTCTCGCCGTCGTCGCAGCGCTCGCCATGCCCGCCCGCGCGGAAGAAAAGCGCACCAAGGCGGAAGGGCGGGCCTTTCTGGTTCCGACGTTCCACTGCATTGGCGTCTACTGGTCGCCGGCGGGGGGCGGGGCGAAGCGCAAGGTGCTTGTCAAGTATCGCCCGAACGGTCGACAAGAGTGGCGAGCGGGCCTTCCGCTGCGTTACCATCCCGTTGACACCTCCGAATGCAAGGCCGACTACCGAGGCAGCATCGTGAATCTGACGCCGGGAACGACCTACGAGATAGCGCTGACGCTCGAAGGGACCGGCGTGAAAACCGAATGCCGCGGAACCACCTGGAGCGAGAAATTCCCCGCGAAATCCGTGGTGAAGGTTTCGGACCGCAACACTACGCTGAACGTGAAACAATCCGGGAAGCCCGGAGCGTATGTGGTGTACGACGGCGGGGGGTGCACGATAGACACCGGTAACAAAGAGGATGTCGGCATCGCGGTCAGCGCGAGCTACGTTATCCTTCGGGGCTTTACGATAAAGAACGTGAAAGAGCACGGGATACGGTTGTTTAGCGGCCATCACATTGTCATCGAGAACTGCGATATCAGCAAGTGGGGCAGCGAGAGCGAGAAGGGTTGGGGCAAGAACTACCAGGCCTGCGTCTTCAGCAACAACAGGGACCTCCGCTCGGTTGTCATCCAGCGTTGCAGGATGCACCACCCTTCGTGGGACACCAACAGCTGGGCGGAGAAACACGTTAAATCCACGCATCCCAGGGGCCCGCAGACGGTTGTTTTCTGGGAGTCGGCGGGCAATCACGTGATCCGGTACAACGAGTGCTGGTCGGACAAGGATCATTACTTCAACGACGCGATGGGCGCCGGATACAACGGCGGCCGCCGCGGTTTCCCCGGAGCCGACAGCGACATTTACTGCAACTACATCGCCAACTGCTGGGACGACGGTATCGAGGCCGAGGGCGGCGATCAGAACGTGCGGATATGGAACAACTACGTCGAGGACGTGCTCATACCGATAGCCAACGCGGCGGTTTCCATCGGTCCGCTCTACGTCTGGCGGAACGTTTCGGGTCGGGCCTTCAGCCCGCGGGGCAGCAGTTGGAACATGACCCATGGACCGTTTATCAAGATGGGCTACGCCGGCGGTGAGAAGTGGATGACGGGGCACATGTACATCTTCAACAATACGGTTTTCCAGGAAAACGACAGCGGAGCCGGCGGGCTGGGGGGCGGCGGGAGGATCATCAAGCACTGCATCACGCGGAACAATATTCTCCATGTCCGCAAGAGCGATCGCAACAGTATCGCCTCCAGCCGCAGCCACGCCGACAACGACTTCGATCACGATCTCACATCCGCGAGCTTTCCTAAAAATCAGGAGAAGCAGGGATTGAAGGGAACGCCCCGGTACGTGCGCGGGGCGGGGTTCGATCGCAAAACTCTAACAGGCGTGTTCCAGCTGGCCTCCGGGAGCAAGGGTGTTGACGCCGGGGCGGTCATTCCGAATTTCTGCGAGACGATCAACGGGAACCGCCCGGACATTGGCGCTCACGAATCGGGAACGGAGAAAATGCGTTTCGGCGTGAGGGCTGAATTCGTCCCGCCCGGTACGGTCAAAACGATCCGAAAGGAAACAGCGAATTAGCCCGATGCGCGACGATTCACACCCGCGCGTTATCCGAAACGTCATGCGTCCGGAGAATGACAATGGATGAGCGAAAAGTAGATTTTGGATCTCTCGAGTGGCGGGCTCCCTTGCCGTGTGCAAGATATAAAGCTTCTCAACAGGACGGCCGACAGCTTCGCCTGGTTGAACTCGCCAAGGGCTTCGCCGAGCCGGACTGGTGCACGAAGGGGCATGTCGGATATGTTCTGGAGGGAGAAATGGATGTTGATTTCGACGGGAAGATCGTGCGGTTCTCCGCGGGCGACGGGCTGATGATTCCGAAAGGGCAAGAGAACCGACACAATGCGAGGGTCATTACTGATGTGGTGAAAATGATCCTCGTTGAGGATGCGGAATAAATGAATGGCGAATACTGCGACTAGACCCGCAAACCGTCATTCAGGACGCCGGCCCGAGGGAATAGCCCTGCCCGCCGCCCTCTGGAAACGGACGATGCTGCGCAAGTTGCGGCCTGTATTGACAGTATCGTCCGGGGCAGGCGTTTTCCGGCGATATAAGAGGTTTCTCGGAAGAGTGAACTTGCAGGTTTATGCCGTGTTTCAGGGGATATTTTGTGCAATTCCAGGTGCTTTCGCGCTAAATCCCCCCTCGGTATTGGACGATGTACACCTATGGGTGTCGACGCGCGCTGCGTGAGGGCGTGGGTTCGGATGATAGAGGAAGGTGCAGGCCGCCTTGAAAACCGGACCATACGAAATCTTGACTGTGGGGGATATAAGCCCGATCTGCGGATTTGTCAACGGAAGGTGTTGTTCCGGGGAGAATACGCCCATATCGCAAGGAACGCTCAGATTCTCCGATCAGGGGTTGCAGTCCGCCCGCATGACGAAAAGGGAGGTAAGATGAGCCTGGACCGAGACCGCGACAGCCTATCACGTTCCAGGCGTCCGTCGCCCATTCGATTCCTCGCCATCACCGCGGCGGCGGTGTTTGCTGGTGAATTCCTGGTGATGTTCGTTATGGCCAACATGCCTGAGACGTCCCTGTTCGTACACGCGCTGCTGGATGCGCTCTTGCTGATGCTCCCAACTCTTCCGGTTCTCTATTTGCTCTTGTTCCGACCGCTGAGCCGCCAGATCCTGGACCGCGAGCACGCCGAAGAGAGACTCGCCGGGGAGCGAGAGGCCCTGGGGGCGATTCTTCAAGCTTCACCAGTGGGCATGCTGCTGATAGACGACCGTGCGAGGGTTGTGTGTATAAACGATGTTGCGGCGAAGTTGGCGGGCAAGGACGAATCAGCGATGATAAACCGTCAGCCCGGAGACGCCCTGGGCTGCGTCAACGCTGTCAGCAACCCCGAAGGTTGCGGAAACGGGGCGGAGTGTGCGACCTGTCAGCTCCGGTGCGGAATCGTCGGAGCCTTCCAGTCGGGCGAATCGGTTCGCGGGCTTGAAACAGAGAGTATTCTCGTTGTGGATGATTCGCCAACGAGGATCTGGCTGGAGATAAACGCAGAGCCCGTTACGATCAGGGGCGACAAGCAGATGGTTGTCGCCTTGTCGAACATTTCCGACCGCAAGGCCGCTGAACGGGAATTGCGGGAAAGCAAGAACAAGTACCAGTTGCTCTACGACTCGTCGGCTGACGCCATTATGACGCTGACTCCGCAAGACGGTTTCCTGAGCGGTAATTCCGCCGCCGTGGAGATATTCGGATGCAGGGACGAGGAGGAGTTCATCTCCTGCGGTCCGGCGATGCTGTCTCCGGAGCTCCAACCGGACGGTGTTAGGTCGGACCGGAAGGCCCAGGAAATGATGGCCTCTGCGATGGAGGGCGGTTCGCACTTCTTCGATTGGCGCCACAAACGAATGGACGGGCGGGAGTTTGACGCGACCGTTCTGCTGACGAGGGTGGTTCTGGGCGGGAAACTCGGGCTGCAGGCGACGGTTCGCGATGTGACCGCCCGGAGGCAATGGGAGAAAGAGCTTGCGTCGGCTAAGGAGGCGGCCGAGGCGGCAAACGGCGTAAAGGGCGAATTCCTCGCCAATATGAGCCACGAGATCCGCACGCCGATGAACGGTGTCATAGCCATGAGCGAACTGCTGATGGACACCGAATTGACCGGCGAACAGAGGGAGTATGGCGAGATCATCCGTACTTGCGGCAACCAGCTTATGACGCTGATATCGGATATTCTGGACTTTTCGAAGCTTGAAGCGGGGAAAATGGAGATCGAGACGGTCGACCTGGACGTTCACGTGCTGCTGAGCGAGGTTTGTAATGTTCTGATCGGCCAGGCCCAGGCCAAGGGCTTGGCGCTTACGTACTCCATCGACGAGGGAACTCCGCTGTTGCTGCGGGGCGATCCGATTAGATTGCGGCAGGTGTTGCTCAATCTGGGCGGAAACGCAATCAAATTCACAGACAGCGGGGGAGTTGCGATCAGCGCATCGCGGATTGAGGAGACCGAAACCGACGTGACGGTTCGCTTTGCTGTTCGCGACACGGGGATTGGCATTCCGGCTGACCGTATGGATCGGCTGTTCCACTCGTTCAGTCAGGTGGACGCCTCCACGACGCGGAATTACGGGGGGACGGGATTGGGGTTGGCGATCTCCAAACAGATCGCCGAATTGATGGGCGGTCAGATCGGCGTCCACAGCACGGAAGGCGAGGGCTCGACCTTCTGGTTCTCCGCTGTTCTAAGCAAGGCTCCCGCAGACGCGGTCAAAGTGCTGTCGGAGCATTAACCCCAGGTCGGCCGGTGAATTCGCGGGGGCGGTTAGTCTTCGATTATCTCTGTCATGAGATACTGGTGTTTGTACTGTTCGTCCCGTCCTCGACGTGCGGCGATCTTCGCCTGCTCCCGGAGCCTGAGGGCCCCTGGCTCTAGTGCGGCCGGGCGTATGGGCCCGAGTCGTCCGCTTTTGCGTTTGGCGCCGTATTCAATGTTCAACTCCGCCAGCGCCTCGTCCATAAGATCGCCCAGGCGCCTGGTATTGTTGCTTGCGTCCGCTTCTATTTGCAGTTGGTAGTACGGGATATCGGCGAAATGTCCCTGCAGCACGAACGTGTCTATGTGCAGGTCCAGTTGTCGTGCTGCGATTCGCATCGCTTCGACCACCTGGTGCTCGGTTATCTTCTCACCGGTGATGTTCGCCGTGTGCAGACCTCGCGACAGGAACTCGAATATCGGGCTTTCGCCCAGGTGTCCGGTAACCCTGATCCGGTCGTCGAGATCGTACCGCCACAGGCCCGCCCAATTGGTGACAATCAGGAAGTACTCGCCTCCGACCTCCAGTTCGTGGGCTCCCAGCGCGTCGGGCTGGTCGCATCCGCGCTGGTCGGCGGGTATGAATTCGAAGAAGTTGCCCATGATCTCAGCCACTCCCGACGACGCTCCCGACTCCAGCGGAAGCGAGAACCGTCCCTCGCTTGCGAGCAGTCCCACGTCGCGGACGGGCACATCTCCGAAGAGTTCTCCCAGGCGCTTGAGGTAGAGCTTCAGCGTGCCTCCGGTCCAGTTAGCCAGCAGCGACGGATTCCAGAAATGCGAAGGCAGCAGTTGCCCGTCGCGGTCTACGCCCTCCTGCATTCGCCTTGCGAGAGCCTTGTTGGGCTTGAACTTTACGGCTTCGGCGACGTTCTGCGGGAGGTCGCCCGGCGGGGTGAGGGTTCCGTCGGCTACGTCGCGAATGAGGCGTTCGGCGTGGTTCCTTCCGGCCTCGATCATTGCGATCGTGCTGGAGGGATTGGCGGTTATGATCATCGCGACATCTCTGGTCACACCGCATCGGCAGATCGTGTAGTATTTGACCTGCGGGTCTTCGATGGACGCCGCAGTCGCGGGCGTTACGTACATTCGTCGAACGATTTTCTTCTGGTTCTGCATCAGCAGACCGCTGATCGCTCCGCACGGGACGCCGGTGGGGCTGGTGTACTCGCACATTGGCGACGAGATTCGCAGGATCGCTCTTAACCACCCGGCCGGATGGTCCCGCAACGCCGATATTCCCCACACGTTCGATCCGCGGCGCATGGTGTCGGCGAAGTGTTTGGTTACGGGTATGTGTTTGGGCTTGCCCGTGGTTCCGCTGGTCAGTGAGAACATGAGAAGCTCGTGCCCGTCGGGGAGCAATGCGTCGGTGCGCCCCTCGAATACGCGATCCATGTACGGGCGCATATCCTCGTACGTTCGAATAGGCACCGCCTTGCGGAAATCTTCGATCGATTTAACGGAGCCCAGCGCGTGGTCCCGCCCGAAATCGGTCTGCTGGTGTGCGTCGGTGAGTTCGTCGAGCACTTTCTGCTGCACGTTTTCGGTGTGGTTGTGCGCATCGAGAAACGCCCTGCGTTGCCTGTCGGCGTGCAGACCGCCCAGATAGGCCACCGGTCGCAGAATTGTTCGTTTAATGCTCATTATTATTCCGGGCAATCTTCAGTATGAGTATATCCGATCAGATACGCAGCGCCCAATCGGCGCTTTACTCCCTGTGGGACATGCTCAGTTCACGCGACCTCGGCCTCAGTGTCGGCCGGGTCGGTGATTTCGGATTCCGCGACGTTTTCCTCGGCGAGGTGCTTTCTGAAGAATGCGATTGATCTTGCGGCGTATTGTCTGGGTTCGACAATTGCGGCTTGGTTGTGTTTGGCTCCTTTGACGATCCAGAGGTATTTCGGTTCGGGCGCCATAGCGTGCAGCGCCCTGGTCTGATCTTCGCGGATGTAGCTGTCTCGCTGCCCGTAAACGAACATTGTGGGGCAGTTGCGCATTTCCATGAGCGCCTTTCGCACGGAGGGATAGCGGCAGGCGAGTTTCGGTTGCGCGAATCGAATCAGCAGCCAGTACAGGAACTGCCAGAATCGCTCGGTGTGATTCTCGTATACGAGCTTGACGCTGGCGAATATTCGAGCCCAGCGTTTCATGAACGAGATGATAGTCAGCTCCGTGCTGAACACCCCGTCGCAGAGTATCGCCTTTACGTTCGGCGTGCTGCAGGCGGCCAGAAGCGCCGAACCTGCTCCGCGCGATATTCCGAATATCCCAACGTTGGGCGACTTTCCCTCGGCGGTCAATGCCGCCTCAACGTACGCCAGCGCTCCCAGCGTGTCCTGCTGCTCCTTGTCCGAAGGCCACTGCAGCGGTTTGTATCGGCTGCGATTGCTGCTGTCTCCGTGTCCTCGATAGTCGAATGTGAAGACGTCGAAACCGGCTTCGATGAGCGGTCTTGCGTATCGCGCGCAGCTGAACATGTCCGATCCGTATTCGTGGCAGAACAGTATTGTGCCCTTGTATTCGGTTCTGTTCTTCGGGCGCAGGTGCATTCCTCGCAGCGAGGTCCCGTCGAAACTCCGGAACCTGATCATATCACCGTGCAGGGGCGTGAAATCCACCGGTCCCATCGACAGCGGCGGGGGGGTGTCTACGAATATGTTCAGGCAGATGCGTACGTATTTCGCCAGTACAAGCGCCATGAACCCCAGCAGCGACAGGCACGTTATCACGATGACCAGTGCGGCCCAGTGGCGCACTATCCATGGAGGCTCTACCGAAGCTATGATCTCTAAGAGCATGACAAAACAATAAAGTGCTAAAAAACGCTTCGAACTTCCCTGGCGTCCGAAAACTGCGACGAGGCATTATATGGTTACGCCGAGCGGCTGGCAATTGGTTTAGGGGCGCGTTCAGATTTTTAAGTCGTCGCTCCGGTTCTGCGGTCCAGGCCCTTTAGTCCGCTGTTATGATGAGCGTGTTGTTCTGTCCGCCGAATCCCATTGAGTTTGACATGCACGTGTTTACGGAGGCTTTTCGGGGCGTGTTGGGTATGTAGTCCAGGTCGCAGTCGGGGTCGGGATTGTTCAGATTGGCCGTGGGGGGCAGGATCTGGTCGCGCATCGCCATTATGCAGGTTATCAGTTCTGTCGCTCCGGCGGCGGCGATAAGGTGTCCGAGCATGGACTTGGCGCTGGATGTCGGTACGGTGCTCTCGTCACCGAATATCTGCTTCATCGCAAGCGTTTCGACCTGGTCGTTCTGCTTGGTGCCCGTACCGTGCGCCGAAATGTAGTCGATCTGCGATGGATCCATTTCCGCGTCGGCAAGCGCCGCCCGCATAGCCGCCGCCGCTCCGTCTCCGCGCGGGTCCTGGTCGGTTATGCGGAACGCGTCAGCCGACGAACCGTATCCCACGACCTCAGCCAGGATGCAACCCTCCGCCCCGCGCTCGATCACCTTGTCGTAATCTTCAAGTATCAGGATGCTGGCGCCCTCGCCGAGCACGAATCCGTCTCGCGTGGCGTCGAACGGTCTGGAGGCGGTGGTGATGTCGTCGTTCCGGGTTGACAGTGCGGTAAGGCGGTTGAAGCCCATCACTCCAAGCGGGTGTATCATGCTGTGGGCTCCGCCTGAGATGATAGCGTCGGCCTCACCGCGCCGGATCATGCAGACGGCCTCTCCGAGCGCCTGGGTGCTGGCCGCACACGCCGTCAGCACGTTGAACGCCGGACCCCTAGCCTGGAATTCGGCGGCCAGGTGGGCGACAACCATGTGCGATTCCTGTTCGATCTCGCGATACATGTCCATTCGTTCGAAGCCCAGGCGCCCCCACTCCGGAGCGTTGAGCGTGTCGTCTTCGTTCCATGCGTCGACCACAAGGGAGATGAAGTTGTCAAAATCCAGACTTCCTTCTCCGCTGCCCAGGTAAATGCCCAGGCGATCGCGATCGAGCTTATCGTATTGACCCAGGCCCGATTGTTTCCAGGCCTGAACGGCGGCGGCGATTGCGAAGGTGCAATGTCGTCCGGCGTGACGATGTTTTTCGGCGTCCTCGACGTGATCGGCAAGATCGAAGTTTCTGACCTGCGCCGAGAATGTGGTTGGGAATGTGCTGGCGTCGAATGTTTCGGTCTTGCAGATGCCCGTTTTGCCCGCCAGCAGGGCCTCCCAGGTCGATTCGACGTTGTGACCCAGGGGGTTAACCGTCCCCATGCCAGTGATGACTACTCGTTTGCTGGTCATGATTCACACCGTTTCAGGATGCAGGCGGCGCTCTGTCCGCCGACGGAAAACGCGCCGACCACCGCGTAGTTAATTTCGCATTCTCTGGCCTCGCCGGCCAGCGACAACCTGCAGCCCTCATCGGGCGAAGTGAAGTTCACCGTGGGCGGGGCGGTTTGATGCTGCACGGCGAGGGCTCCGGCGACCATGGTGACGCCCGATTGTCCGGCGAACATGGATCCTGTTGTTCCGGTGATCGCCGCGGCGGGGATATTGGGCAGATTGTCGCCGAAGACTTTTTCCCACGCTTCGGCTTCGCAGCGGTCTTCCCCGGGAACGCCCGTTCCCTGGGCGATTATCAGATCGATATCATCGGGCGTGATTCCCGCGTCGGCGATGGCTTTTGAGACCGCCAGGTCCAGCGAACCGCAATTGGGCTCGGTTACGTTAATACCGTTGGGATCGCAGGCGGCTCCGAAGCCCGCGATTTCAGCGTAGATGCACGCCTGGCGCGATTGTGCCCGCTGGGCGTCTTCGACGATCAGCAAGCCTCCGCCTTCTCCCATAACGGTTCCGCTGTGTGTCGCGTCGAACGGTCGGCAGGCCGATTCGGGTCGATCGTTGCTGTCGGTGCACAGGCGTCCCAGCAGCGATTGTCTGAGAACGCCCAGAGGGGTGAGTTTTGCTTCGGCTCCGCCTGCTATTGCTACGTCGGCGGCGTTGCGGGCGATCCAGCGGGCGGCTTCTGCGACGCTTAGAATTCCGCTTGTTGCCCCGCAGGTTATGCAGTTTGACGGTCCTTCGGCCCCGTGGATGATGGTCACGTGACAGGACAGCATGTTGGGCAGGTACTTGAGCAGCCACAGCGGAGTGAGATTCTCCATACCGCTGTCGCCCCATGTTCCGATGTCGAATTTTCCGTCGGTGACGGATGTTTTTGCGGCCTGTCCGAGTTCGTCCAGTTCGCAGCAGATCAATCCCGCTCCGATATTGCATCCGAGGCGTCCGGCCTCGACGGACATTTCATTGTCCGCATCGGCTCGCGTGGTGATCGATGCGTCCTTAAACGCCAGATCGGCCGCCACCACCGCCGCCTCTATATCTCGGGCCATTACCTTTGTGGCTTTTCGATAGCTCTTTGGTACGACCTTGCGCGCCGAGAGGCCTTCGATTTGTCCGGCGGCGCGGCAGGGAAAGCTCGCCGGATCGAATATGGCGTTTGTCGCCAGGCATTTCCCGCCTTCGACCAGCGTATCCCAGAACTTATCTGTCCCGGTCCCGGCGGCGCACGTAACGCCCAGTCCCGTGATTACGGCTCGTCGGTCAGGCATCGTCGTTCTCCAGGAAAGGCGCCACCAGGCGTTCGAACTGCCCTGTAAAGACAAAGTTCTCTTCTGGGAACTGCTGTCCGGCGAGGTTCTGGTCGATGTGGGAGAACATCAGATTCACAGTTCCGATCTGCTCACCGTTTCGCATTACGGCTCCGTTTGTAACGGCTGCGTCGGGTGTTATGTTTTCGATTTCCGCATGGTATTCGATCTGGTCGCCCGGTGTTACGATGTCGTCGAACTGGGCTCGTGAGATTTTTGCGAGGATCACTTTCTCTTTGAAATCGCGGGCCTGCCCGACGAGGATTCCCGCGGTCTGCGCCATACCTTCGACCATCAGCGAGCAGGGCATTATGGGGAATGCGTCCCAGTGATCGTGGAGATGGTCTTCCGCCAGAGAAACGTTCTTGACCGCCACCGCCCGCTTACCGGGCTCGAATTCCGCAAATCTGTCGATCCATATCCAACGCATCGTAAACTCCATATCGTCAAAATGCCGATTGCCGCCACCGCCCCGAGCATCGCCTGGGGGCCGGTGAGGGCAATCGGCAATCGTTGGCGTTTAAGCCAGTCGTATCGCTCAACCGGCGACTTTGGTCATAACGTAGTTAACGATCGTTTGAACGGTGAACAACTCGCCCATATTGTTGATGTCGGGGTTTTGCTCGAAGTCGGTGAAATCCGCGTGCGGCATGCGAGCCTTCAGTTCCGCCATCCCCGCTTCGGTCAGCGACCCGTCTTTGACGAAATCGGGATTGTTGACGATATTGTCGGGGAAAAGTTCACCGCGCGGGATCTTGATATCAAATGACTTCTCAAGCCTGAAAACGATATCGAGAAAATCGATGGACTCAGCACCCAGGTCGCCTGTGAGCGTGGCGGCGGCTGTAACCTCATCGTCATCGAGCGCCAGTGCTTCGACCAGCGTCTCCTTCACTATTTCGAAGACTTCCGTTTCCGTCATCGGCTTAATTCTCCATTATTTCAATCGGAACAAGTTAACGCGACCTGCCGGACGGGGCGATCCGCCCAATAGACCGAATGGCAGTATATAAGGACTAAACGTTCGAATGTCAACGGGTAAAGATGGAAAGTTTCCATCCTCGCCGGCGTGGACCGGATGGTTCTAGCCGCCCGAAGCGGCCAGGGCGGTCGGTCCGCCGACCAGCTCAAACTGTTTCTTCAGATCATTAACGATCGATTCATCGGCGTCGGCGAGATATCCGCCGCGATCGGCGAGGTTAAAGCATTTCAGCTCCAAACGCGCCGAAACCGCCTGGTTTTCGTCTATCCACCCTACTCCCTTGAACTTAGCGCTGTCGGCTCCGATGGAAACCGCATCAAGCTCGCAGCGGAGCTTTCGACCCGGTTGGACGAAATTCGCATATCGCACGTTCCGCGCCGACGCCAGAACCACCACACTCTTTGCGAAATCCTGCTCCAGTCGCACTAACCATGCGGCCGACTGTACTAACGCCTCAAGCATGAGCACACCGGGCATCACCGGAAACGCCGGAAAATGGTCCGCCAGATATTCTTCAGCCAGCGTGAGAGCCTTGGTGGTTACGATCCGCTTGCCCGGTTCGATTGATTCAATCCTGTCGACCAGTAGAAATTTCATGCTTGTTCTCGTGTGGTTTATCTGCGTCTAAGCCAGTGAAGCCAGTATATCCAGGCCTTCGGCGAGTTTCTCGTCGGTTGTGGCGTAGGAGATCCTGAAATGCGTGTCCCGCGAAGAAAACACGCTTCCCGGTATTATAAGTACGTTGTTGTCGATGGCCTTCTTCACAAACTCCGTCGCATTGCCTCCCGGTGCGGGCACGAACGCATAAAACGCTCCGCCCGGGGCGACCATTCCGAACTTCTCGCCCAGGGCGTCGACCACCATGTCGCGTTTACGCTTGTAGGCGGCGACCTGCTCCGACATGTCGGTCGCCAGGGCGGTTGCTCCGGCGGCCTGGACCATGCTGGGGGCGCAGACGAACGAGTATTGCTGGAGTACGGTCATCTTCTCGATGACCTCCCTGGGACCGGTGCACCAGCCCATGCGCCATCCAGTCATCGCGTAGCTCTTCGAAAAGCCCCTGAACAGCAGCGTGTTTTCGTATATCGAGGCCATCGAGACAAAGGGCTGGTCGTAGCAGAACAGATTGTAGATCTCGTCTGAGATCACCAGGATGTCCTTTTCGGCCGCCACCTCCGCGATGGCGCGAAGTTCTGCTTCGGTCTGGACGCATCCGGTGGGGTTCGACGGAGAATTCAGCACGATCATCCGCGTATTGTCGGTGATTGCATCGGCGAATTTCTGCGCGTCAGGGCGGAAATCCGGATACGTGTCGACCATTACGCACTTGCCTCCGGCCAGATGGACCAGATGCGAGTACATCACGAAATACGGATCAGCGAAGATTACCTCCTGCCCGGGATTAACCATTGTAAGCATCGCCAGAACCAGCGCTCCGCTCACTCCGGAAGTTACGAGATACAGGCGGTCGTCATCCCATCCGAATTCATCTCTGCACGCTTCGGCGAGCGTCTGGCGCAGATCGGCGGTTCCCTGGGTTTGGGTGTATTTGTTGTGTCCGCGCCCGATCGCCTCGACCGCCTGTGCCTTTATCGCTTCAGGAACGTCGAAATCAGGCTGCCCGATCGACAGATTTATCGGATCGGTCATTTTTGCGGCCAGGTCGAAAACCTTGCGTATGCCCGACGCGTCGATCAGGGCCATGCGGTCTGCGATGGAGTGGCTGGTGCGAGTCATGAGTATCCGATCGAATTAAGGGCAACAGGCAGGTGCTCGGACGGGCATATTTGCGGTCCGGCGCTCCTGCCTGGTGGTCACTAACGTACGTGCGTCTATAATCTGCGACGTTTTGGGCGCTATTCCTCTGCGGTGGTCTCTTCGGCGCCTTCTTCGGCTGCGACTTCTTCGGTCGGCGCTTCCTTCTTGCTCTTGGTTCCGGCGCGACTGTGTCTTACCTTGACCTTGGGCAGTCCGAGGGGATTGTCTTTTTCGGGATCGAATTTGCCTTCATTGGTGAGCCGTTCGATGCGTTCGGCGCGGCTCAATACGCTTCTTGAACCGCTCAGTCCGCCTTTTAGCTTTAGTGTTCTGTCCAGCGACATTGTTCAAACTCCGTCTTTATCTTTTCGTCTGTGGTGTATGCGGGTCGTGCATTGGTGGTTTACTTTTCAGCAGTGCTCGACGCCCGCGGTGGTTAGTATCTGATATTCTCAGCGCCGCTTTGTGTACTGGTACATTTTCGGTATCAGCGTTCCGTTTCTCTGCGGTTGAGTGAACTTGTACTGCGATCCGTATCTCTTGGCGTATTTTGGTCCGAGCTCGTTCTGCAGAGACAGCGCGTGAGCCCTGACCTCCACGCCTTGCTGTGCGTCAAACGGTTTGGCTGACCAGACGATCAGGTGTCCTGTTCCTCTGGTCCTTCCGGGTATGAGTTGGACCTGCGCCGGTTCTCCATTTGCAGTGCAGAATTCGGCGATACGTTTGGCTTCAGCCATCGAGGTCGCGTCCCGACCGGGCAGGGCCTGGATCACCATGTAGAATTTTCCGAGTTCGCGTTTTATGACTGTCTGCTTGGGCGTGACTGTCGGAGCCTCCGGTGAGGCCGTCAATCGCCCCAGCGCGAACGCGGCGATCAGCAACACCAGCAAGCCCAGGCACGCGGCCATGCAACTGATGTAATTCAGCGACAATGTCAGCCTGGCTCCGTCAGTGCTCCATATCGGCTGGTCGGAAGACTCTTTGGACTCGGTATGTCGCGGCTCCCATGTGGAGGTCGTCGCAACGGATGGTTCGCTCGGTGTTTCCGGAGCGTCAACTTCCTGGAGTTCGGGAGTTTGCGTAATGGGTTCGGATTCGATCGGTTCGGGGCCCGCCGTCTCGGGCTCGACCGGTTTTATTTCGATCGGTTTTGTTTCGATCAGTTTAGGTTCGGTTGGCGGCGGGGCGGGCGGTTCGGTCTGTGGTGCGGCGTCCTGGTCCTGGGTCGGGGTTTCGTCTGTGGCGGAGGGGGCCTGTTGTTCCTGTTGGTCTCCCTTCACCCAACTGGGCACAATGACCTCGGCGTCGGGGTTCTTGTCCCGAGTCTTCGAGATTACCTCAAACAACGCC
This sequence comes from Phycisphaerae bacterium, assembly GCA_030745875.1. Lineage (GTDB taxonomy): Bacteria > Planctomycetota > Phycisphaerae > SM23-33 > SM23-33 > BS750m-G57. The sequence goes on along the minus strand of JASLNT010000071.1, from coordinate 21,583 downwards.
ATAGAGTTTTTCTTCTTGGACATCTGTGAACTCCTTGCCGCCGCGCACGTTCAGCGCAGCAGAATAGACCACCCAGCAAACCGCGAGATCATATCTTATGCGACCGTGTCGTGTCAACCATTTATTGACGATTTGCGTTGATCCGTATATACTCCTGCGACTATTCCATCCCCAGCGAAAGGCAGGCAGAGGCCATGAAGACCGCGAAAAAAATGACAAGAATCGTTCACTATCGATATGCAGTTATCCTCATTGCAGTTATAGCTCTTACGTCGCTTTCGCTGGCCGTACCGCGCCAGTTGAACACGAAGATGTTCCCGATGACCGGACGCGACAAGTGGCAGCAACCGGCGCGAGTTGTCGCCGATCTCGGTCTGAAGGAGGGGTCGACCGTCGCAGACGTTGGTTGCGGATCGGGGTATTTCACCTTCCGCCTGAGCAAAGCCGTCGGCGAAAAGGGAAAAGTGTTCGCCACCGAAATCAGCGACAAGGGCCTCAAAGCCGTCGCCGACCGCGCCAAGAAGAACAATATAACGAACATACAAACGGTCAAGTCGGACCCGACGAGAACCAAACTTGGGCGGCATTCGGTTGACGCGGCCACGATTATCAACGTGCTGCATCACGTTCCGAAGGAATACCGGATACCGCTGGTCAAGGACATCGCCGAAGCCATCAAGCCCGACGGGTCCTTCTACATTATCGAATGGCGCGTCAAAGCCAACATAAAGCACGACAAGAATCGCAGAATCCCCCGCGCCGATCTGGTGAGGCTGGCTGAAGGCGCAGGTCTGAAACTCGACGCCGAGTTCTTCTACCTCGAAAACCAGGTGTTCCTCCGCTTCAACAAACCCGTCAAGAAATAAGCCCGGAGCGTTACTGCTTTTCGATTACCGCAAAGAAGGCGTCCTTGGGGTCTTTCTTGCCCTGGGCGTTGTCGGCGGGCTTGGGCTGGATTGCGTTTTTGATGAACATCCCCTCGACCATTCCGCCGCCGCCGAAAACCGCGCGGGTCTTTCCGTTTATTGTTCGTACGTCCGCGGCGTGGGGCGCGCCCTTGCCCGCGGACGTTCGCGTCACCAGCAGGCGCGTTTTGAGATCCGGAGACATAACCAGAATGAACCCTCCTCCGGTGTATTCCTGTCCGTCGGGTTTCATCGTAAGCGGCAGACCTGAGGCGGCCCGTCCCACAATATAGACCCTTCCGGACTCGTCGGCGGTTATCTCGCCTGTTTTGGTCGCCACGTAGTTCGCCCGCCCGCTCGACAGGCGTCCGCAAAACTGCTGTCCGGCGAGGAACTTGCCCGTGTTCGGTTGGTAGCGTGCGAAGAAGCACTTGTGCTCGGCCCGCGAGTTGTAGAACTGGTGATATTTGTCTCCGCCTGCGAGTTTGACTTTCTCCATAATGTTCGTCGGTGAGTAGCGGAAAATGTGATTCCCGCCTGCGACCTGGAACGTCACGTACAATTTTCCGTCCTTGCCGATTGTGCATCGGTCGCCGCGAGAGTCGGCCATGTTGTTGGTGGGCTTGTTCAGGAAGCGGTCGGATTTGCGATCGGTGGACCATTCGTAATTGGTCCACTTACGCGTCCCGTCGTACGACAGTCCGCGGATGTAGCATATCTGGACGGGATAGGTCTTCTTTCCGTCGAACGCTCTGGCGTTGCGGAAGCCCGTGAATACGACTGTCCTGGATTTGCTGTCGATGGCGACGTCGCAGGTGTAGTGCGAGCCCTTGGCCTGTCCGATCTTCTCGCCCTTGGAATCGAAGACGTGAATCTGCTTGTCTGCGATCGCCGCAACGCATCCGTCGACGGCTGCATCTATTCGTGAGCAGTCTCCAATCTTGCTGGTCCGGACGATCCTGTCGCCTTTGGGAGACAGTTTCAGTGCGCCTCCCGCCCCGGCTGCGACGTATATGTTGTCGGCGTCGTCGATCGCCATGTCTTTTATTCCCGCGGCGACGGTTTTTGCGGAGATGACTTTTGTTCCGTCGGCGTTGAGGCGGACTATCGCACCGCCGGCCTTGCTGATCTGAAAGTTCTTCTCGCCGCCTTCGCCCACGTTAACTGCGATCACGATCGCGCCGTCGGACTGTATCCTCGCCCCGACGACCGCATCGTCGAATTCTTTGCTGGCGACGAATGACGATGAGGCGAATTTGTACTCACCGGCTTCGATGACGCCCGAGCCCGCCGCCGAGACCAGCAGCACGATAGCGGTTATCCAACGAATCCCAGAGGTCGTCATGGCGTGTCCTTTCTAGTTATCCCGCTTGCGTCCGGGCTTGGTTTAGTTCTGAAAGCCTTAACGGCCGGAAGGGCGTTTCCTTGCGAGTCAAATAGTGCGGTGGCTCCCCGGTTCCACACGCGCAGGCCTCTGACCGGTATTGACTCCGGATACCACCAGATCACGCCGATCCCCCGATCATCTGGGGTTTCCCGCACTGCGCGGACTACGTCGGACAGGAATGCACGCTGTCCGTCAGGCGATATCGGCCAGACCAGGTTCTTGCTTTTCGCGTTCTTTTTCCACGCCTGCCTGTCTCGGTAGGGGTATGCGGTTTCGACGACCATTATGTCTTTCCCGTACGCCATCGCGGTCCGCCGGAGGTTATCCTTCAAGTTGTCCAGCGTCCCGTGCCACCAGGGATAGTAGCTTTGGCCTATTATGTCGAATGGGACTTTGCGTGCGATTAGTCTGTCGAAGAACCATTTGGTCTTGCGCCAATTTCCCCCGCAGGCGATGTGGATCATTATCCTGACGTTCCGCTTTGATCCCTCGCCCGAGCCGATTCGGACGCCCTGGATTCCGGCTTGGATTAGTCGCGTGAAGCGGTTCCATTGCGCATCGGTGTTCTCTCGCCCTCCGATCCTCCCGTCCGGCCAGAGCATTCCGGGCGTAATCTCGTTGCCGATCTGTACGATGTCGGGCAGGGCTTGAGCCTGTTTGAATTTCGCTATGGTTGCTGCGGTGTACTCCCGCACCTTCTTTTCCAGGTCATCGAAGGGCAGCTTCGCCCACGCCGCGGGCTTGGTCTGGTGCCCCGGATCGGCCCATGTGTCTGAGTAGTGGAAGTTCAGGAGCAGCTTGCAGCGGGCGGTCTTTATGCGCCTGGCCAGGGCGAGCGTGTATGGCAGGTCGTTGACAACTGCATTCTTTCCGTCTGGGGCTACGAAGAGTCTCAGGCGAAAGCAGTTGCCCCCGTGGGCCTTGAAAATATCCAGGAAATCCCTCCGCTTGCCGCGATCGCGAAATACGCCCCCGAGCTTCTCGATCTTTGTGAGCATCGAAATGTCCCCGCCGACGAGGAAATCATCAGGTTGCCTGGCGATATGGGAGTTGCAACCGGCGCAAGTGAAGACGGATGCAATTACTAACGATAGCTTCATCATGTTGAAGGTTGTCCGCACGGCCTGACAATAACCTTCGGTCTGCGGACGTGCAACCGCCCTCATCGCCTGGAGGCTTGAAGACGCGTTTCCGGCGCGCTGTCAATAAGCGCATGAAAACGACCGCGACTTGTCACGGTCGTTTTCGCAACGCTCCAGATTCCCTATTTCGCGCCCGCCTTTCGCCTTATTCTCAGCAGGAGCGGGAGGCCCGCGGCCAGCAAGATCAGAGTGGCTGGTTCGGGGATCACGGGAGGGTCGCCCCAGGAGGTGTAATCGGGCAAATCCTTGTTAATGTTAACGTGATCAGCCGATGTCGCCAGAGCCATACCGATAGGGTCGGCTGGAGCAAGACCAGTCATACTGAGGAATGTCGCCATCGGAAACGCCAGATCCACGAAGAAATCCTCGTCTCCGTCAAACTCCGAACCGTCAACGGCGGTGGCGCTTAGGAATCGGGACCATGTTGACAGCGGTGAGACTCCGGTGTGGGGCGTGTCGCCCAGAACCACCGGGTTCCACGGATTGGCGGTCGTAGGTCCTCCGGAGACAGCGGGCACCAGTTCAACCTGCCCGTCGACCTGGTTATCCAGCGACAACGCCCAGTCCACATCGTCGTCGTCGTCGGTGTTGAGGAATACGATCCATACGTGCTGGGCTCCGAATCGGCCGATGTCGGGATTACCGTCAACCCGCATGCGGAACATCAGGTCAACATCGTCGGTGTACCAGTATCCCGTTACGAAAGGTCCGGCTGAATTGGCGTCGATTCCTCCGACCAGGTCCAGGTTATCGGGATGCGGCGGTGTTGCGTACACGTCGCCCGTGCCGGTGTTGTTCACGACGTCCACATATAACCCGCCGTTCAGCATGGGGATCCACTCGCCGTCCGTCGGCCAGACGGGATCGGCGGAGAGACCTGAGCAGAGCGTAAAGACGAGCATCCCGGCAACCAAAATTTGCTTCTGAGCGTTCATGAGTTTTACCTCCTCATACGCCCCGAAGTTGCCAGCGAGCACGCCCGACAACGGGGCGTTTTTTACTAGAGTATTTTTTTGAGCTGCGCAATTCTAGGCGCGTAGTTTCCCACTCACGACAACCGTTTTGTTTTATTTGAAAAGTAATTTTCGGACGTTCGGCGACAGGATTTGACGCCTTTGTTGTCGGCGGGAAAACGCCTATGTTTTGCGGGTCTGGAGATGTTTTCATTGCCCTTCAAATACGTTTGGAGGATAATGATTTTCGCTGCTATGCGATAATCGGAATACTACATGTGAAAGGGATAACCATGACATATGGACGACACTCCGCTCGGAACGCTTTCTCGGGTTTTATTCTGATTCTGGCGATGGCGATTGGGGCGGTTATTGTCGGGCCCGCCGACCGGGCCGGCGCCGCCGAGGCCAAGAAACTCAGAGTGCTGGTTCTCACCGGCGGGCACTCGTACGACAAGAAGACTTTCCCCGAGACCTTCCAGGGACAAGCCGACATCGATTTCAAGATTCAGGAGGGCGGCAAGCCGTTCGAGGATATCAGCAAGTGGGACTACGACGTCATGGTCCTGTTCAACTTCAGGAACAAGATATCCGAGACTTCACGGGCCAACTTCCTGAAGCTGCTCGAGCGGGGCGTGGGGCTGGTGGTGATGCATCATGCGGTGTCCGCCTACCCGAATTGGGTCGAGTACAATAATGTCATCGGGGCGACGTATTCTCTGAAGAAGGGCCTGGTGCGGAATGGCATGAAATTCATGCGCCCGGTCTGGAAGCACGATGTGGATTTCAACGTTCGCATCGAAGACAAGTCCCACCCGATTACCAAGGGTATGAGCGACTTCAAGATCCACGACGAATCCTACAAGGGATGGGCCTATCATCCGGGCAGCCATCTGCTGCTGTCAACCGATCAGAAGCTGAACAACCACCGCCTGGCCTGGACGCGATTCTACAAGAAGGCCCGCGTTTTCTTCATCCAGCTCGGCCACGGGAAGCAGGCGTTTCAGAGCAAGGAGTTTCAGAAGCTCACCGCCCAGGGTATTCGCTGGACGGCGGGGCGCCTGCCAGCCGGGCCGGGCGCAGATCCGCGAAAGGTCGTGTTCCTGTGGTCCGGGGGGCACCATCCCAACGAGGAATCGAGCAAGCTGCTGGCCCGCTGCCTGAAAACCGCGGTCAACGCGCCCGACGTCAAGACGGAAGTCTACGAGAACTGGCCCGCCGATCCCAAAACGCTGAACGATGCCGCCGCCGTTGTAATCTACTCCGAGGGCGCCGATAAGAAGGGCCCCAAGAAGCATCCGATCCTGACGCCCGAGCGAATGAAGATACTCGCCGACTTGAAAGCCAAAGGCCTTGGTGTGGTGATTGTCCATTTCGGCCTATACGGCTGGCGGGCCGTCGAGGCTCCGAAGATGCTTGACTGGGTTGGGGCGTACTACGATTTTGAGGGCTATGGATCAGTGCACAGAGTCTCAAGGAAACCGCTGGTTTGCTCGCCGGTCTCGCCGGATCATCCGATCTCGCGCGGATGGAAGAAGTTCACGCTCAAAGAAAACGAGATGTACCACAACCTGAAATTCGCCAAAGGCGTCTCGGTGGTTCCGATCCTGACCGCACCGCTGATGAGCAAGGGCAAGGGCAAGGGCAACGTTACCGCCTGGGCGATCGAGTCCAAGAGCGGAGGGCGGGGCTTTGGTTTCGGCGGCGGGCATTTTGTCAGCATGTGGAGGAACGAAGACTGTCGCCGGATGATGCTCAACGGAGTCCTCTGGGCCGCGAAAATCCAAGTGCCTTTCGACGGTATTCAGACGTCCTTGCCCGCAGGCGGCGGGAAGTGAGGGGGGATTGATTGCTCGGTGTTCTCTGTGTTGCGCGACGTTGAATTCCCGTCAACGCTTCCTCTTCCGGCGCCTTAGAACGACCAAGCCTCCCATCGCCAACATCGACATGGTTACCGGTTCGGGTATCGGATAGACCGTGCCGCTGCAAGTGCTATATGTCACGCCGGGCGTGAGTATCTCAATACCGATCACGGCTTGGATGTTGATATCGACCGTTGCATACGGCACGCGGGGCTGGGGGGGATCGGTGGGGGGACCGTAGTTCGCCATCATGATTGCGCTTGCCTCCATGTCTCCCTGAATACTGAGCTGGTCGCCGACTGTGTTCTGGGACTGGATGCTCACCTTGCCCGGATTCCACAGATTCAGTGCGCCCCCGCCGTAATAGAACCTCGCATGCATACCGTTCTCGGGGTATGACCTTCCGCCCTCGAGCAACGCTCCGGTCAGGTTGAGATGCCACCTGATGTCCACAGGCGCACCATATGGAAGGGTGGATGACTCTAATATCAACTCGTCGACCCAGCTTATCTGAGAACTTCCGCCGGCTGAACACCATGCCCCGTTGGTACTGGTGTTGATTTCCGTTTCAAGCGCCAGGTTGATCGACAGATCGCCCATGTCTATGCTTGAGTTAACGCCCGCAAAGGCCTCCCCATATCCGCCCGAGGCCTCAGCGACCCCCGACCAGGCGGTGGACGTAGTGGGCAGCAGACCCGTATTGTGGCCGTCTGCGTCAGCGGCGGTTGCGGGGTCCTGCTCCTGTCCGGTATAGGACGTGTTGACCGCGGTGGCAAGTTGGACTCGGTGTATGCAGTCACTCCGCGCGGGCAGGGGGAATGACATAACCGCCGCAACAGCCGCTGCGGCCAGCACGATCTGAATTGATCTCTTCATTGTGGTGCTCCCTTCATTGCAAAGCTTCATGCAGACAGATTTGCGGCAATTTGCTCCATTTCACATAGACCGGTCGTATCGGAGACAAACGAACTCGAAGAGTGCTTCCCCTGGCAGGAGGCTCGGCCTGCATAAAGAACTCTCATGTTGTGGGAACTTGGCCGTTGCGGCCTGGGCAGGAAGATGCGAGTGAGCGATACTCGTCCTGTCCATAAAGAGAATAGCCTAGCCGCTCCCGAAGCGGGCTTGAGCTGTACATATCATATCACGAAAGTGGGATTTGGCAAGAGAAATCTCAAACTATCCCGTTTTGTGCGCCTAATACGATTTGAGAGCTTTACTTAGCTAACTTCCAACCTTTTGGGCTGACTGTCAGGGCGGTGTTGCCTTTGTGGAGGTCGTAGACCTTGTTCATTTCTTCGATCGAATCGAAGTAGCCCACGATGTGTGCTGCGCTGAACGATTGTCCGGCCTTGATCGGTCTGCCGCCGAATTCCAGGATCATGCAGATATACCCGCGCTGGTGACACCACGCTTCGTGGACAACTGACGGATCGAGCGTCATACCCGCCAGCCACGGGCCTTTCTTGCCCGTCTTGGCGTCGCGAAGGCGTATCGCGCGGATGAACCGCTTGGGGACGGTTTTTACGCTGTCGCGACGGTAGTTGAACTTCTCGTCGGGTGCGAAGTTCCTGGCGAACTCAGAGGACGCAATCGTCCCGTGATAGCTCAGGTAAACCTTGCTGAACGTGTCGCCGTTCTTGTGCTTGACGTGCCCGGGCATGTCGATGCGAAGGAACATTGCGGACGAATCATTCACCGCGTCTATCCGGTCCATAGACACGAAGTACCGCTTGCCCGCGGGGAAGACCAGCAGTTGCGTCCACGTCGATCCGACCTTCTTGCCCGGAGCGGCGGTGCGGTATCGATACTTCTGCCTGATTGCGACGAAGTCCTTCCCGCGAATGATCTCGGGCTTCAGCTCGCGCGCCTTGGTGCATATCTGCGGTCCTTCGATGGACCGCTTGGCCCGCCGACCGTGATACGCGTTGTCGTAGCGGTAGATCAGTTCCTTATCCAGACGGTCGCGGTAGGCCCTGTCGCTTCCGGGCTCCATGATCCAGTCGGCGATGTCCAGTCCGTATCCGGGATCGCTGAAGCCCGTCTTCCTGTCGACCAACGATCGGGCCGCCACGCCGGAGACGTACCCTTTTTTTCGGACGGCGGCTTGGAGTTCGGGCGTGCCGATTCGGATTTCCTTGTCGGTCTCAACAACGCTGCAGGCCTGGCGATCCGCGCAGAAGCTTGCGGCGACCAGGCACAACACTGCGACAGCGGGCAATACTGACTTCTTCATAATGTGTCTCCCGGAGGGGCGGTTTGTTTGCGGAAGTAGGCGACTGCCCCGGGCGATGCGCCCAGGCGGCAGGGGGAATCGCCCCACGCTCCGAAGCTTTTTATCGAAAGGATTCACTTGTTTTTCACACCTTAAGCACCCGGCGTCACCGGAGCCATTATCATGCGCGATCCCGGACCCGAACGCCACAATTCATCGCCGCGTCGCCGCGTCGCCTTAAGATTGATTATACGAATTGTTGAAACGGGCCGATTATGCTATGGTTAGATACAGTAGAGAACCGGTCGGACAGAGGAGAATGCACATGCGGCGATTAATGTGTTCAGGTTTGGTTTTAGCGGCGTTGGTGCTGGCGGCTGGCGAACATGCCGACGCGGCTCCGGAGCCCTTCAAAGTTGTCGCACATCGACAGGACCACCGCGCTCTTCAGCTTGATAAGAGCTTCATGGCCCAGCCGCTGCGGATAGGCTCGAAGACGTTCGCCCGCGGACTCGGCACGCACGCCAACAGTCTTACCGTGATTGAACTGGGCAAGGGCTGTAAGACGTTCAAATCTCAAATCGGAGCCGACCTGAACGACCCCACGCGGAAGGCGGGCGGATCGGTTGTCTTCATCGTCAAGACCGACGGCAAGGAGCGGTTCCGATCGCAGATACTCAAACCCGGCGATGAACCTGTCGCTGTCTCGGTGGATCTGACGGGCGCCAAGCGGCTCGAACTGATAACCGATACGTCGATCAAGGGGTACACGGGCGATCACGCCGACTGGGCTGATGCGCGAATCACGTTGACTTCCGGTAAGGACGCGTATATCTCCGATCAGATACGTCGCGGGAAGCTCCCGGCGAAGCTGCCTGCTCCACCGGCTCGCCCGAAAACCGGACCGACTGAGCCCGAAACGCGAACGCTTACCGAAGATGAGGCTCAAGCCCAACTCCAGGCCGAATGGTTGTTCCAGGCCGAAGGCAAACCGCTGGCCGCGCGGGCTCTACAGGAGATCGCCTGGGCGAGAGATATAGCAGCCAGACTGCGCAAGGCTCCGAAACCGCCGAAGCTCACCGACTATCTGACGGGCTTGGACGTGGTTGAGAAACACTTGAAGACCTTGCCCGCCAAACCCGACCCCAAGAAATGCGAGAAACTCTATTTCATCGTTCGAGAAATCAAGCGGAAGATCATTTTCGCCGATCCGCTGGTCGACTTCTCGCGAATGCTGTTCGTTGATATCCCGGAGCGATACCCTCATGAATCGATGCACCGCGTCTATCCGCAGGCGCAGTTGAACTGCGTACGCCTGCTGGTGCTCGACGGGCTGAGCCCGGCGGGCAAGCTGCGCAAACTCACCGACAAACTCCCGGCGGGATGGTACTGGCGGCCGGACCTGTCGTTCGACGCCAAGCGCGTGCTGTTCTGCTTCCGCCCCAAAACTGATCGCACCTTCCACCTTTACGAGACGTCTCTGGACTCACCCGACGCCAAGCCGCGCCAGCTCACCCACGGAAGTTACGACGATCTGGACCCGATCTACATGCCCTCGGGGCATGTCGTGTTCGTATCGAATCGCGGCGCCAGCCATGCTCGCTGCACCGTCGGACATCCATCCACCGTTGTCGCCCGCTGCGACGCAGACGGAAAGAACATTTACCTGATCTCGGGCGGAAACGAACCGGAATACACCCCTGCGCTAATGCCCAACGGACAGATTCTCTACACGCGATGGGAATACACCGACAAAGAGCTGATGCGAATCCAGAGCCTCTGGACGGTGAATCCCGACGGCACGGGCACAAACGCCTTCTGGGGCAACCAAAGCTACTGGCCGGATATGCTGGTCGAAGCCCGCGCGATACCCGGTAAGAGCCCGGCCGGACGGCGCGTGATGTTCTCAGGACAAGGGCACCACAACGTTTACTGGGGCAGCCTGGGGATCGTTGATCCGAAGAAGGGACGCAATTATCCCGACGGATTGACAAAGGTCACTCAGGATGTCCGCTGGTGCGAAGTCGGCGACGGGCCCGAAGAACGGCCGGAGACGACCAGCTACCACACTTCCGGAGCCTACCGCGGATATAAGTCTCCTTACCCGCTCAGCGACGAACTGTTTTTGGTTTCCGCCCGAGCGTCGGGGCGGTCGAGCAAGTTCAAGCTCTTCCTGATGGATATTTACGGTAATCGCGAGCTGATCTACGAAAGTGCGTTCCACGCCCTGTACGGGCTGCCCATCCGTCCGCGAAAGGCCCCGCCGGTAATCCCCGACCGCGTCGAATGGGCCGGAGCCCAGAGAGACCGACGCAAGATCAAGCCCGGAGTTTTCTTCTGCGCCGACGTCTACCAGGGCGCCCCGAAGATTCTGCAGAACAAAGCCAAATACCTCCGCGTTATCCAACTCGACTGGAACACCGCTACTCTGGGTAAGAAACTCCAGGACGTTAAGAATCCCCGAGGCCGGCCGCACCTCCACGTGGGCCCGGTGGTCTCCCTGGCGGTCAACGACGGTGTTAAGCACGTGCTGGGAACCGTTCCGGTCAAGAAGGACGGTTCGGTCTACTTCGAGGCTCCTCCGTGCCAATCGCTGCATTTCCAATTGCTCGACGAACATCACCGTACGCTGCAGACCATGCGCTCGTTCACCAATGTCATGCCCGGAGAACTCAGGGGCTGCGTCGGATGTCACGAAGATCAGGACCTCGCCCCAACCGCCCGCTCGGGTCCGCCGATGAAGGGCCCGCCGGCCAAACTAACCCCGTATCCGTGGGGCTCGGGATACAGCTTCGGATACGAGCGCGACGTCCAGCCGATTCTCGACAAGTACTGCGGGAAATGTCACCAGGGCAAGGGCAAAGGCCGCAAGAAACTCGATATGACTTTGCGCCCCAGCAAGGACATGGGCGTTTTCCCCGAACCGTACGTGACGCTGGTGCTGGGCGACAAGCGCAAGACCGGAGGCGGTTTCGTACGCAGCGCAGAAGGCGGCGCCGCCGGTACTATTCTGGCTGAAGTCCAACCGTGGCGTCCGCAGGACTACAGAACCACCGCTCCGATGACCGCGATGTCGTACAAATCCAAACTCGTCGCCAACGCGACCAGCGGTAAGCACAACAAGGTCAAGGTCGACTCCCTCAGCGGGTTGAAACTGATAATGTGGGTGGATTTGCTGTGCCCGTATCGCGGTGAGAAGGAGCTTCGCGCGATGGCGGACCCGGATCCGAACGATCCGATGTTTAAGCGATCGAACTACCCGCCGTCGGACGTGACGATCACCGACGTTTACGCACAGTCGCCCTATCGCCCGCGGATGGCGACAGCTCCGATAGTAAACCGCGCGTACCGCCAGGATGAATTCCCGACAACGGAGTCCCGCCTTCCGAAGGATGCAAAGGGCAATATCCTGTCGCCCGTGACTTTCGGCCCGGACGGACAGCGGATAATCAGAACCGCCGACGGAGTCGCAACGCCCAGGTAGGGTTTTCTACGTGCGATCGTCGTCGGGCAGAGCTTCGGTTCTGCGACGATTCTCGTTGAGCATCTGTTCGACGAGGTCTGCATCTTTTTGGGGTAACTGCTTGATCAGGTCGCTCAGTATCGCGGCGGTCCCGGTCAGGATTGTCCGGGCCTGGGCGTACTTCCCGCCATGGGTGAGGATTTCGGACAGTCTGTGCTGGTAGACCGCCAACCACAGCTTGTAACCAAGCGCATCGTCAAAGCGTTTGACCAACCCCGACTGGATTCTAACCGACCGGACGAGTTGATCGGCGGCTTTTCCGTGCTGCTTGTCACGATCGAGTGCGATGCCCAGCTTGTGAAGGACATCCGCCAGCGACGCCTGGTAGGTTGGTATATGCGGGTGCTTTGCGACGACATCCTCCATGAGGTCAACGGCTTTGAGATATCTGTCGATAGCGATTTTCGCCGATTCGGATTCCCACGAATCATGGGCCGTTCGAACCGAGTAAACTTGCGCCAACTGGTGTCTGTAATCCGGTACGCCGGGAAAATCTTCGGTCAGTTGTATCAGAATAGCGGTTGCGGTCGCTTCGGACTCCCTGTCCACCTTGCCCCGGGTGCGACGGTCTCTTACAAATCGTTCGTGATAGCACAGCGCCAGCAGATACCTGTAGTCGGCGTTGGCGGGATTGTCTTTCTTGAGAGCTTCCAGAATGCCGACCGCTCGATCCAGATGCCCGGCGCGTTCAATCTGTTCTGGTTGCGGCGGGCCCGGATCCAGGCGGCCCGGTCGGTCGTCGCGACGTCTTCGGGTCGGTCGACGTTCATCCGGATGATCGGGCGGTCGTCTTGGCGGTCCGTCAAGCGGTCCGTCAGGCCGTCCGCCCCGAGGGCCTCGACGTTCGCCCGGAGGCGGCCCTTGGCGCGATCCTTGTTGTTCCAGCAGGTGGGGCGGAAGCGTGTCGTCCGGTCGTCCGGAGCCCAGGAAATAATATGTTCTGGCCTGTTCGTAGCGTATGGCGTTGGTTGAGGAGCCGGCGGCCTCCAGCTTCGCCAGAATCGCCAGCGCCTGTTTGTGGGGGGCGGCGGCCCGATCGTAGTTGCGCTGGCGGCGATACAGGATGCCCAGTTCGTTGTGGATGCGTGCGACGATCAACAGCCCTTTTGAGTCGCCGGATTCACCGCTGGTCAACTGTTTGTACAGTCCGATGGCGCGGCTGTACGAGGCGATGGCCTGGTCGAATTGTCCGAGTTGATGCTGGATGGCTCCCACTCGTCTGCAGGCGCGGGCGACTTTCGATCGAACGGTTCGTTCATCCGCTCCGCGCCTGGCCAGTTCATCATAGAACCCGAGCAGTTCCTCCAGCAGACCGGCGATTTGCGGTGTGAGCATGGGCGCTGCGGTCCGGCCGCCAAGTGTCTGTGCGCTGTCGAGTGTCAGGTTGGAGTACGTTCGCCCGGTTGCTGGCGCAAAACGTTCGAAGATGCGCTCGAGCGCCGCGAACGCCAGATCGGCGTTCTTCTCGGCGCGCTCTCGCTGGTGTGCTTCTGCGGTGAGGGCTCGCTGGGTTTGAATGTAGCCTACCGCGGATATGCATGCAGTCAGCACCGCCAGCACCAACACCGTAGCCGACAACGTTGCGACCACCGGATTGCGGCGCGACCATCTCCACAGGCGTTCGGCGAACGTGACCGGTCTGGCGGTGATGGGGCGGTCTTCGATGAATCTCCGCAGGTCGCCCGCCATCGCGTCGGCCGATTCATAACGATGGTCCGGATTGCGGGAGATAGCCTTCAGGACAATCGTTTCGAGGTCTCGCGGTATATTCGGATTGATCTTCCCGGGGCGCTGCGGATCGCTGCTGGTGATGCGACGGATCAGCGAGCTGTGGTCCGGCTCGTCGTACGCCGGTTGCAGCGTCAGCAGCTCGTACAGCGTCAGGCCCAGGCTGTAAACGTCGCTCCGCACATCAGTCTGATTGTGAAATTGCTCCGGCGCCATGAAGCGAAGCGTTCCGGTGATGCCTCCGCCCTGAGTAACGTCAGGGCCTGCTGTCGCTTTCGCCAGCCCAAAATCCGTTAACTGCGCCAAGCCCGCGTTATTAATCATTATATTGCCCGGCTTGATGTCGCGATGCAGCGCTCCCCGGCCGTGGGCGTGCCCGAGCGCCTCTGCGACCTGCAGACCGATATTCGCTATCGCTCGCCAATACTGCAGAGCCCGACCGTTGCGCTGTTCGACTGGGCCCAGCAGCAGTTCGGAGATGTTTTCGATCTGCGTACTCTTGGCCTCTGCGCCGCCGGGGGCGGCGTCAAGCTCCACCGTTTCGTCGGCGGATCCGTCGTCGGCTCGACCGGTCATGTGGGCGACTATGTCGTCCAGAGAAACTCCGTCGACCAGTTGCATTACGTAGTAGTGAAAACCGTCTGACTGCCCCACGCCGAACACCTGGACGATATTGGTGTGGTGCAGTCCGGCTGCGACGCGGGCCTCACGCTGGAAACGCTCCAACTGATTCGCCTCCAGCAGCGCCTGACGCGGAAGCACCTTTATTGCGACGTGTCGTCCGAGCGACTCCTGCTGGGCTTGGTAGACGATCCCCATTCCGCCCCGCCCGAGTTCTCGAATGATCCTGAAGTCGCCCAACTGTTCGAGGCGTATCGGTCCGAGCGACGCCCGCCCTCCGCTTTCCCGTTCGTTGCGCGCTTTAAGGCGTTCGACTGCGGCGATCGCGGGGAACAGTTCGTGAATCCGGTCGGCCAGTTCCGGGTGTTGCTGGGCGTATTCGTCCACGGAGGGCGACAGGCCTTTTCGCTGGCGCTCGGTGAACTCTTCGGCTAGAATTTCCAGCGGGTCGCGTTGCGTATCCTGATCAGGCATTTGCACTCCCGTCAACCAGGCCCGGAGCTTCGGACAGAATGTCCCTGAGTCTTCCCAGGGCGCGGATGTATCGGATGGAGGCGGCTTTGGGTTGAATGTCCAGCTCTTCAGCCACTTCGGCGTTGGTTAGCTCTTCGAAATGCCGCAGCGCCAGCACCTCCCGATCGATCGGATCCATGTTTTCAATAGCGGTCTGGACGATGTTCAGCTTTTCGACTCTGACGGCGGCCTGGCTGGGCGATGTCCAGTCGCCCACCAGTTGCATCGCCAGCGACGCCGCGGTCGTATGGGCGTAGTTGGGGCGGTTGATGGCGACCTCCCGTCCGGCGTCGCGCTTCTGGGCTCCCAGATGACGCCGATGAATATCAGTTAGTGTCTGTCGCACGATCATTCTGATCCACACGAACGGTGACGACTGGTTCCTGCAGTGTTCGATACGCTTAGCCGCTTCCAGATAAGACTGCTGCAACACGTCGTCGGGCGATATCCGTCCGCGAAGTTTGGACGAGAGCCTGAAATTGGCCATTCGCCAAAGACGCTCGCGATGCAAATCGAAAAACTCCGCCAACGCCTGGGTCTCACCGGCTTGCAGGCGGTTTTGCAGTTCACTGGATACATCCGGGCCGGTCATTCGGGCCTCTCATATATTCATAAACGGGAAACCGAAACGTCTGTCTACATGCTTATCGGACATTATCTCATTGCGGTCCTCATTAATGCAACCTGACAAAAAACTCATCGTTTCCGCCCCGGGCCTGTAGACGAAGGCGGGCAAATTGCGTTTATGTTACTATGCACCTCACCGCAGGCCGGAGGTCAACTGCGTTGTAGTGAGGTAAAGGAGTCGGAAATGCATCAGAGACCTGAGAACACAGCAACCCGCCGGATCGATCAGGCGACATTCGAACTTCTGGAACCGCGCCTGCTGCTGAGCGCAGCGGCCGCACTCGATACCTCAGACAGTATTACAGATCCGCTCGCCGAGACCGTTCTGCTGGCCGCGGCGACAATAGACAGCGATTCTCTTGTCGAGTCGCTCGACGATGCGGCCGCGAGCGATATAACCGTATCCGACGGTATCCTGAGCGTTTCGCCCGGTTCGGCCAGTCCGGGCGATGCGAACGTGCTGGTCACCTTTACGCTCGACGCCGGCATAATTCCCCCTCTCCCGCCTTCACACGTTTCGCCCAACGGAGCGTGGATTGGCGATATCGCCGGAACGTCGATAACTCGCAACGGATCGCAGGTCTCTGCGTATTTCACGATTCCAGTTGACCGGGCGGCCGGTCTGGAGGATGTGTCGGTGTCGTTCCCGATGCCCGGCGATACGCTGATCTATACGAAGTCCGCAGCGTTTGAAATTATCGGCGTCCAGACTCCGGACGTGTTCTACGTCGACGTTAACAACACGTCGGGCTCATGGGACGGTGAGTCCTGGGGGACGGCTTTCCAGACCATCGGCGAGGCGCTGGATGCAGCCGAGGCCGCCGGCGCCAGTGAAGTATGGATAGCGGATGGCGTTTACAAGCCCACGGCCGGGACTGACCGCCAGGCCGGTTTTGAACTTGTCGATGGGATCGGGCTCTATGGAGGGTTCGAGGGCGTCGATGAGGTCGAACGCAGCGATCGCGACCCCGACACGTACGTGACGGTGCTAAGCGGAGATATCGGTGCGCCGGGCGATGCGAGCGATAATTCGTTCCATGTCGTGTTCGGCGCCGACAGAGCCGTGCTGGACGGCGTGACAGTCACCGGAGGAAACGCAAATGGCGAGTTGATCGATTCGGCGGGGGGCGGGATGCTGAATTACGACGGCGCGGCGGTGACGGTTGTCGATTGTCTGTTCACGGGCAACCACGCCAATGAAGGCGGAGGGATGTTCAACTTTAACTCGTCGATAGCGACAGTTGTCGACTCGGAGTTTGTCAGCAACACCGCCAATCGCGGTGGGGCGATGGTTAACCGCGTAGACGCCCACGCAGAGGTGAGCGGCACGTTGTTCGATTCCAACCAGGCCGCATGGCGCGGCGGGGCGGTGTTCAATGACTACGGATCGTCGCCCACATTCACCGACTGCACGTTCACAAGCAACCACACCGGCGGGCACGGCGGGGCGATCTACACCGACGATGCGTCGTCTGCGACAGGTTTCAGCAGCCCGGTGATAAGCGGGAGCACGTTCACGGGCAATAGCGCCGACTATCGCGGCGGGGCGATCGCCAACTACAATCACAGCACGCCGGAAATCAGCAGCTCGACGTTCACGGGCAATACCGCAGGGACCGGCGGGGGGGCGATTGCAAACGATTACTACGTCACCGCCGTAATCTCGGACAGTACGTTCACGGGCAATGAAGGCGGTGCGGGTCTGGACGACGTCGATTCAGACGCCAGTTCGACCGTCCAGTACGAAAGCGCATCGGCGTTCGAGGGCTACACGCTATTTGCACCGTTAGGCTCGATGACTACGTACCTGATGGACAATGACGGGCAGTTCGTCCATAGCTGGGACAGTTCGCACCGTCCGGGGCTGTCGGCGTACCTGCTGGAGACGGGCAATCTCCTTCGGACCGGAAATCTGGGCGCCAACCCGACATTCGACGGCGGGGGCGGGGGCGGAGTGATCGAGGAAATCGAGTGGGATGGGACCATCGCATGGTCCTTTGAGTATTCCTCGGCGGATTACCTGCAGCATCACGATATCGAAGTGCTGCCCAACGGTAATGTGTTAATGATCGCCTGGGAGTACAAGACGTCCGCCGAGGCGATTGCAGCCGGGCGGGATACCTCGCTCCTGACGGACGGTGAGTTGTGGCCTGGGCATATCATCGAGGTTGAGCCCTCCGGGGCTTCAGGCGGGAATATTGTCTGGGAGTGGCGCGCGTGGGACCACCTGGTCCAGGATTACGACCCTGCGCAGGCTAACTACGGTGTCGTGGGCGATAACCCCGAGTTGATCGACCTGAACTACTCATCCAACGGCGGAGCCGACTGGCTGCACATTAATTCGATCGACTACAACGAACAGTTTGACCAGATTCTCCTCAGCGTACACAACTTCAACGAAGTGTGGGTGATCGATCACAGCACGACGACCGCCGAAGCGGCGGGAAATGCGGGCGACCTGCTGTATCGTTGGGGCAATCCGCAAGCCTACGATGCGGGCGGTTCCGGCGACCAGGTCTTCTACGCCCAGCACGATGCCCGCTGGATAGCTTCCGGCCTGCCGGGCGAGGGCAATATTCTGGTCTTCAACAACGGTTTCGGCCGACCGGAGGGCAGCTACTCGACGGTCGAGGAAATCGCTCCGCCCGTCGACGCATCGGGCAACTACTCGCTGACGACCGGTTCGGATTACGGACCTGCGGACCAGACGTGGGTGTACACCGCCCCTACGCCCACTGACTTCTATTCGGATCGAATTTCCGGCGCACAGCGATTGCCGAACGGCAATACGCTGATCTGCAGCGGCCAGGACGGATTGTTCTTCGAGGTTAATTCGGATAACGAAATCGTCTGGCAGTACGACTATGACGGAGGCGTTTTCAGAGCCTGGCGATATAGTCCCGACTACCAGGGCCTGGAGGGCAGGGATCTTACCCCTCCGGCTGCTGCAGCAGCGCCGGCGATCGAGGTCGCCGGAGAAACGGTCGAATTCAACGCGGTCGCACTGAGCTACTCGGTGGTCGACACCGGCCAGACAGAATTCTACAACAACACCGGAACGATCGGTGCGCCGGCGGCCGGATCGGCGTTTTACGGGCAGGACGCTCAATTCACCGGTAACGCGCCCAGCTACACTCTCAGCGTCGACGGTTTGACGGTGTACGACAACGTAACCGACCTGACCTGGACGCAGAGCCCCGATTTCGACAATGACGGCGACATAGACGCAGACGACAAGTTCAGCTTCGCCGAAGCCGGCGCGTATGTGAGCGTACTGAACGCCGCCAACTTCGGCGGGTACGACGACTGGCGCCTGCCTTCGATCAAGGAAGTGTACTCGCTGATCGACTTCAGCGGCGAGGACCCCAGCGGATACGACGGTACGGACACCTCGGGCCTGGTTCCGTTTATCGACACCGACTACTTCGACTTCGGTTACGGCGACACGTCGGCTGGCGAGCGAATCATAGACGCCCAGATGGCCTCCAGCACCCTTTATGTGGGCAATACCGCCAATGACGGCGGGGCGACGATGTTCGGCGTGAACTTCGCAGACGGTCGGATCAAGGGTTACGGTTTGACGCTGTTCGGGTCGGACAAAACGTTCTACGCCTATTACGTGCGGGGCAACACCGCCTACGGTGAGAACGATTTCTCGAACAATGGCGACGGTACGATCACCGATGCGGCGACCGGGCTGATGTGGTCGCAGGACGACAGCGGTGCGGGGATGAACTGGCAAGACGCACTGGCGTGGGTCCAGCAGAAGAACGCCGAGAACTATCTCGGTCACAGCGACTGGCGCATGCCCGACGTAAAGGAGCTGCAGAGCATAGTAGACTACTCGCGGTCGCCGCAGACGACAAACTCGCCGGCGATCGATGCGATGTTCAACACCACCAGCATCACCATCGAAGACGGATCTTCGGACTACGCCCATTTTTGGAGCGGAACCACGCATGCTAACTGGCAGGGCGGCGGACAAACCGCCTCGTACGTGAACTTTGGCGAGTCGATGGGGTACATGGGCGGTTGGGTCGACGTTCACGGGGCTGGAGCCCAGCGCAGCGATCCGAAAGACGGCGACCCAGCCGACTACCCGACCGGACGCGGACCACAGGGCGATGCGATACGCATTTTCAACTTCGTACGCCTCGTTCGCGATGCGGATGTAGTTGTCAACCAGGCGCCCGCGGCTGATGCGGGCGGGCCTTACGCGACCCAGACCGATACTCCCGTGCTGCTTGACGGGTCGGGCTCGAGCGACATTGACGGAGCCGTTGTCAGCTACGAATGGGATCTCGACAATGACGGCCAGTACGACGATGCGGTCGGTGCGATCGTGAGCTTTGAGTCCGCCTCCGTCGGAACCTACAGCGTAGGGCTTCTCGTAACCGACGACGGCGGCGCGACAGACACCGACGCAACGCTGGTGAACGTAACACTCGCCGGATGGACCGGTGTGATGTTTGTGAACGGAGGCAACGTTTCGGGAACATACGACGGTCTGGCGTGGGGGACCGCCTGGAGGACCGTACAGGAAGGTCTGGATGCGGCTGCGGCGGCCGGCGGGGGCGACGTGTGGGTCGCCCAGGGCCTGTACACGCCAACCAGCACGTTCGATCGCGAGATCTCATTCGAATTGAAACCCAACGTTGATCTGTACGGCGGTTTCGAAGGCGACGAAGATTCCCTCGATCAACGCGACTGGACCGCATTTGCAACTGTTCTCAGCGGCGACATTGGAGTCATCGACGACAGCAGCGACAATAGCTACCACGTTGTGATCGGCTCCAACAACGCCCTGCTCGACGGTTTCACGATAACTGACGGCCGGGCCGATGGGCTCAGCGGGGGAGGCGTCGCGAATCACCAGGCCTCTCCGACAATCCGCAACACCGTAATCACCGACAACACCGCCGACAAGGGCGCCGGGATGTACAACGATTCAGGCAGTTCGCCATCGATTATAAACGTCGTGTTTGCATCCAATTACGCCGAAACCAAAGGCGGGGCGATCGCAAATGACGGTGGTTCGTCTCCGACAATCATCAACGCAACGATCACCGACAATTTCGCTCGCGATCAGGGCGGCGGACTTTACCAGGGCGGGTATGATCCGGATCTGGGCGGCCTGAACAATCCGATTCTGATCAACACGATCCTTTGGGGCAACGGGATTGAGACCGCAGGCCCGGCGGAGGTGAGCAACTGGCACTTTAACGATCCTGCAGTTTCGTACTCGCTGGTCAGCGCAGACCAGAGCGGTGTCGGCAACGTGAACGCTGATCCGCTGTTTGTCGACACCGAGGGCGGTCAGTTCGGTTTGCTTGCCGGTTCGCCCGCGATCGATTCAGCCGACGGAAACTCAGCGCCGGACAATGATATCGAGGGATCTTCGCGTTACGACGATCTCGACACGGCTGACACCGGATCGGGCCTCCCGGCCTACGCGGATATGGGAGCCTTCGAATACCAGGGCGTTGTTTCTGTTCCGGTGACTGTTGAAAGCGTGGTGATAAACTCCGGTGATGCGGGAAGATCGCGGATCGTCTCGATTGGACTTGTGCTCAGCGACGCCGCCGAGGTCCTGCCTGAGGCGCTTACTCTGCATAACGATTCGACCGGTGAGGACTTCCCGCCCGGATCCGTTCCGTTCGACAGCGTCACCCACACCTGGGACCTGTCGTCGATCGCTCTGACCGACGGCGAGTACACCGCTACGGTTGCGGCGTCGGGCGTTATTGCGACCGGTGGGGCGGTGATGGACGCCGACCACCAGTTCGAATTCCACGTCCTTCAGTGCGACACCGACGGTGACGGGCGGGTGGGCGACGGCGACTACGGTGCGATGGTCGCCCAGTTCGGGCGGAGCGGAAACGATCTGGGCTGTGACTTTAACTCTGATGGGCGCGTGAATCTGCGGGATTTTGCTGTCCTGCGAGGGAGATTCGGCGCCACCCTGTCGGTAGCGGCCGCTGCGCCGGCGGGCGCGTTCCAAGCGACCCCCGCGCAACCCGCCCCGGTTTGCACCCCCGCGCCTGTGGAATCAAACGTCGATCTGCTCCCGGAATCGCCCGCTTAAGACGAGCGCGAGGTTCGTCAGGCGG
>JASLNT010000070.1 GCA_030745875.1 Phycisphaerae bacterium | reverse complement strand
CGATTGTTCGGCGACCGCCAATGCGACCAGCGCGACCTTCCGTGGCGACTTGCTGGTAGTGCTCATCGTTCATTGTCTAACAGTTGAAACACAATCGCGCAAGTCTATATTGGAAAATCTGAGAGCTTTTCTACAGAGCAGTTCTGACCCGGTTTACGTTGCAGGCATATTGAACACATCTGCCGCTTTGACCGATCCCAAACCCGCAACGACCGCTACGCAAACAATCAGAATTGCCTTTTTCATAATCCAGACCTTTCTCTGTTGCTGTTACTTGCAAGCCCTGCGTTTACGCCGCCGAACAAGCGTCAGACCGCCCAATGTCAGCATTGTCATCGTTGCGGGCTCAGGAACCTCGGAGACGCGAAACCCGATGGTGCTGTCCTCATCATCCGGGTAGAAGCCGCCCCCGAACGACGCGAGCAGAGTGTGGTAGCTGTAGGCGAACGACCCGCCCCGCAAGCCGCGATCCCGAGACGAAGTGATCGTATCGTTCCATTCATGGACGTTCCCGCCCTGGTCGAACGTTTCGTATGGGCTTTCCGAGTTCTCGTGAGCGCCAAACTCGGTGCGGTGGTACGGACCGCCAATCGTGTAGTCGCCTTGGTAGAACGTTGCGTTGTTGCCCGGGTCGGTAGGCTCGACGAGATCGTTGCTCGATGCACTGTCCGTCCCCGTCGCGTAGTCGTAGTACGTCCCGCCCGAACCGCTGTAGTATGCGGCCTTGTACCACTCGTCCTCGCTCGTCACCGCCCACTGCGCGCCAGCGTTGCGGGTGACGGTGTTGTTGCTGATACCGTCCGCGGTAAGCGTGTACGCGCCGTCCTCGGTAGTGGTCAAGTCCTGCGGTCCGACAGGCTGGCCGTTGTGCAGCCAGTTGGCGAAGCGGGCAGCATCCCAGAAACTCACATAGTTCACCGGGCGATCCACCCAGTCAGACTCATCGCCGCCGGGCCGTCCGCTGAAGTCGTACGTGTAATTCCCGCTCCTGCCGTCCTGCGTGATCTGGCACCCGTCCGACTCGACCATACCGCTGTTGTACAGGCCGTAAGTGTCTGTCTTGGCCACGGCGTTCAGGAACTCGCAGTACTGCCCGGCCGTCACTTCGTACTTTCCGATGTTGTACTTGTAGGCCACCGCGCCGCAGATGCGGTCGGGTCCCCGGCCGCCCACACTCGCTCCCGAAAGCTCGCCCGCATTGCCCGGATTGCCCACGGGGACCGTCTCGATGTTAACTTCGGCCACGGCTATCGAACCAAGCGACACAACAACAACCGCCACACATACAATCTGAATTACCTTTTTCATCTCACTCACCTGTTCCCTTTCGCGGCTTTGCCGCAATATCCCGTACCACCGGCATGCGTGCAGACGATCTGCCTTCCGACACAGCGCAGCGGTGGACTAGTCCTGTAACTTTGAAAAGCGCTACCCCTCGCAGACGGCTCAGTCTGCGTATAGAGCCTTCACGTCGTGGGAACTTGGCCAGGTGCGGCCTTGAGGTGGTGCGGTTTGAGCGAGAACGCCCGTGCCTCGTTTCATCGAGAATAGCCCTTGCCGCTCCCGTAGCAGGCTAGAGCAACAAACATTATACCAGCACATCCGGATATCACCAAGGGAAAAACTCAATGAATTACGCTGCAAGGCACATCAAAACAGACTTGACACAATCGCGATATTCAGCGAGTTTACACGCACCCTTGGTTCAGGTCTCCCCCCGCCTGGACCATTGTTCCCACCAGGGCTTGGCTTTCCCCGGCCAAGCCCACTTTATGCGCCTGCCGAACCCATATGGACCGATGCTGCCAGCGATTCTTCATTGGCTGCATTGAAATATTGAGGTATAATCTTTATTATTCCAGTGCTGAAACTGGGTTGGTCACATTGTCAGGCATGAGGGTTAGGAGATGGAAGCAAACAAAGGGGGCATTGGGGGGCATTGGGGTCAGCCCTTAAAATATAAAATAGTGGGGGGCATTGGGGTCAGCCCTTAAAATATAAAATAGTGAATCAAGGGTCGCTGGACCCCTCTATTTCGGCCTTGATCGCTTTGTCGATTGCGACTAGCTGTTTTCGTAACTTGCCCTTCGACGCCGCGGCTGCGGCGAGGGTCTTTAGTTGAATGCTCACCGCCGCGCCGGTCGACAAGTTCAAGAATTCACCGGCCTGTCGCTGCGTCAGGCCGGAATATCTGCAAAGCATCTTCGCAACGATCGGACGCAACAGCGAATCCCGCTGACGACGCCCCACATCCTCACGATCGGCGCCGAGACGCCCGCAGACAATCTCGATCACACGCTCGGGCGAAAGCCTGCGCGACCGCCGACGCAGCGTCACGTCCTCCGCTCGCCGACGCGTGCCCGACAGCTTATCGTGCATTCCGCGAACCCAAAGCATGAACTGTTCCGATCCGATCGCCAGTGGAGAGCTCTTGACAATACGCTCAAAGTCGCGGTCGCTTTCGGCGATCCCGGCCTCGACGAACTTGCGGTACTCAGCCGGGCGTTTGGCCTTCGTCGCGGCCTTGGTCATCGCCAGCATCGGCGCGTAGTCGACAAATTCGAGCCGCGCCGCCCGGCCGATATAGCTGCGGTAGCTGCTCCAGCGGTAGCGCCGCAGCATGTCGATCCGTTCGCGCAGCGGGAGTTTTTTCGCGCTGCTGGTGACGATGGGGTTCAGGTGGATGTAGCGACTCAGGCGGAGGATGTAGCCCTCGCCGCGGACGACGCGGGCGCCGAAGCGGCCTTGGAACAGGTGCCCGCTGCGTTGGTGGCGGCGGTTGAAATAGACGCTGTAGGCCGTCTGCAGGCGGTGCATGAATTCGCTGAGATTGCCCGCCGGAGTCTCGAGCATCAGGTGGAAATGATTGCCCATCAGGCAGAACATGTAAAGGCGAACTTCGTGCGCCTCGACGCAGTCGGCCAGGCGGTCGAGAAAACGCCGCCGGCCGCGGTCGTCGAGGAAGATGTTGCGACGATCGTTGCCGCGAACGGTAACGTGATAGATGGCGCCTTCATATTCAACGCGAAGCGGTCTAGCCATGGCCGCATGCTACCAATCAAACATCCGCCCAACAACCCTTATTTTATATTTTAAGGGCTGACCCCAATGTCTCCGGCTTGATCGAGAGGGCCTTCTTGCAGGCGGCAATTGCATCGGCGTGGCGCCCAAGATCGTTGTAGGTGACGCTCATATTGCAGTAGGGATCAGGGTAATCTGGCTTGATGGATATAGCCTTCTTGTAGGCGGCAAGTGCATCGGTGTGCTGTGCAAGCTTAGAGTGAGCTAGACCCATACCATTGTACGCCACGGCGAAGTCTGGCTTGATTGCCGCGGCTTGTTTGTATGCGTTGAGCTCGTCATTGTATCGTTCAAGTTTGCCATAGACAACGCCCAGGTTGAAGTGAGCCAGAGTGAAATCGGGTTTGATGACAATGGCTTTTTTACAGGGAGCGATGGCGTCAGCGTATCGCCCAAGATCAGCATAGACGAGGCCGAGATTAGCGTAAGCGTCGGCGTAATCAGGCTCAATCGCGATGACCTTCCTGCAGGCGGCGATGGCCTCGGTGTATCGCCCAAGCTTGCGATAGGCGACGCCCAAGTTGAAGTGCGCATCAGCGTGATCTGGCTCAGCAGCAATGGTCTTCTTACTGGTAGCTATGATCGCCTCGTACTGGACCCGTTCGGCCTGTGTGATTTCTGGTTTATTGCGGGCAGCATCGTCCCTGTCCGCCTCGCCTTCCCTTTGGGAACCACAGCCGCACAGCCAAACAGACAACACGATAAGCCCGCAACCGGCCGCCAAAGACAACGTTCGCCATCGCTTTAGTTTCCCAGTCATGGCTGCTCCCTATCCTGACCGTTGTTACCATAACGTCTAAGCTCTGCGGCGCGGTCTTTTCGCGTCCGCTGGAGCGCCTTGTTATGCTGTTTAATCAGACCGCTCGGGCGCGTCAGTATCCCACGCTACGGTTGTCCATGTCAACTGCGGAGGATGGTTAAGGGCTAACACTGATTGCCCCCTGCAGCAGCTTGGCGACGTCGGCATGCCCACGACTAGACGCCTCATGCAGCGGAGTAACGCCGCTCTTGTTGACGGCATTGACGTTAGCCCCAGCATCCAGCAGCAACTTGACAACTTCGACATTTCCACGACGAGACACTGAATGCAGCGGCGTATCACCGTCCCTGCCGGCAGTATTGACTTTAGCCCCAGCATCCAACAGCATTTTGACGACTTCGGCATTCCCCTGACCAGAGGCCCAATGCAGCGGAGTATCGCCCAAATCGCCAGCGATATTGACACTAGCCGCAGCCCCGGCGCCCAGCAGCAGCTTGACAACATCGGCATGCCCCTGACTACACGCATCATACAGCGGAGTCTCGCTCCGCTTACTAACGGCATTGACACTAGCCCCCCCGCCCAGCAGCAGCTTGACAATATCGACATGCCCACGACCAGACGCCCCATGCAGCGGAGTGGCGCCCCACTTGGTAACGGCATTGACGCGAGCGCCCCTGCCCAACAGCAGCTTGACGACTTCGGTATGCCCATTCAAAGAGGCCCAATACAGCGAAGCAAAATCGTCCTTGTCCGCAACGTTTACGCCAGCACCAGCATCCAGCAGCAACTTGACGACTTCGGCATTCCCACTCCTGCACGCCCAATACAGCGGAGTATCGCCGTCCTTGCGAACGGCTTTGACGTTAGCCCCAGTGTCAAGCAGCAGTTTGACGATTTCGGCCTGGCCATGCCTGGCCGCCGAATGCAGGGGAGTATCACCGGTCTTGTCAGCAATATTGACGCCAGCCCCTCCGCGCACCAGCAGCTTGATGACTTCGGCGTAACCAGACGCCCGATGCAGCGGAGTATCGCCGTCCTTGCTGACGGCATTGACGCTGGCCCCGGCATCCAGCAGCAGTTTGGCGACTTCGGCATACTTACCCACCACATGCAGCGGAGTATCGCCTCTCTTGTCAACGGCATTGACGTTCGCCCCGGCGCCCAGAAGCAATTCGACGACTTTGTCCCCTCCCCCCTCAGACGCCGAATGGAGCGGAGTAACGCCGCGATTGCTGGCGGTATTGACATTGGCGCCTCCGCCCAGCAGCAACTGAACGACTTGGCCATAACCACACCTGGACGCCCTATAGAGCGGAGTCTCGCTGTGCCTGTCAGCGCTATTAACGTTAGCCCCAGCGCCCAGAAGCAGCTTGACGACTGCGGACTTCTTATGCATAGACGCCAAATGCAACGGAGTAACGCTGAACCTGTTGACGGCATTGGTGTTAGCACCCCCGTCCAACAGCAGTTTTACGACTTCGGCATCCAACGCCTCATGCAGCGGGGTATTGCCGCGATTGTTCACGGCATTGACGTTAGCCCCAGCGCCCAACAGCAGCTTGGCGACTTCGGCACGCCCATCCACCGCATGCAGCGGAGTAAAACCGTAGTCGTCAGCGGCATTGACGTTAGCCCCAGCAGCCAGCAGCAGCTTGACGATTTCGGCCTGGCCATGCCTGGTCGCCGAATGCAGGGGAGTAATGCCGTCTTTGGATTTCACGTTGACATCGGCGCCGGCGGCAATCAACTCGCGCATTCTGTCGATGTTCAGCCCCCTGCCTGATTCGCAGTAGATTCGCAGCTCGTTGCTCTTTGCCGCGCTAACGGTTCTTCTTGTTGGCGCGCCGCCCTTTTTGTCGTTTTCGTCGGTAGGTACAGCTTCCTTCCTACACCCTGCACCAGCAGAAGCCAGCAAGATTAGTCCCAGTAATCCCGCCGCCATACACAAGCGACGTAAACTGATCATCAATAACGCGGGGATATAACGAGTCACAATCCTACTCCCTGGAAATAGCATGAGAGAACATCGCACAAGCGTTTAACCATCTGGTTGCCTGCATAACTACTTAATCACCGGCACGGTCATGGGCGCAGGATTTCATTATCTTTCGGGGTCATTTCACCGGATAACTGTGCCGATGCGCCCGTTTTGCATATCCCGATATCCTTCTTTATAGAGATTCGCGGTCGCCACAACAAGCAGAAAGTAGAAGACTTACAGACAAACGCGGTCTGCGGTATCCCTGTTAAGTGAAATAGGATAACCGTCATGGTCGCTGGCGCAGCGTTTCAATATACAGGCCGGTGCGGACAAGCTAGCAGCCGACTGTGCTATTTGGCGATCACCTTTCCACCGAGACCCCTGCGGCCCCGAACATCGATCGACGCTTTGTCTTGGGTCGCATCTCGCTGCTCTTCAACTTGCGAGGCTCGCTCTTCACGGTTTTTCCGTCAGTGAGTATTTCAAGATGACCGAGCATGCGACCGAGCCCGCGAAGCAAACTGCCTCCGACAATCAGGATCACAGCAACAATCCATCCGGCCCCCCGGCCGGCGTCGCTGTAGCCGGAAACAAACATCAAGGGCGCCAACATCAAGAGCCCTATGAACTGAAAAACCACAGCCGCCCATGCATATGAATAAGACATAACCCGCTCCCTTCGTCTCTTGTTATCCGGGGGCATTGGGGGCAACCCTTAAACTATAAAATAGCGAATCAAGGCCCGCCAGGTCAATCGCGGGCAGGGCATTCGGGACAGCCCTTTGAATCATCCATTATGGAATCCCGTGTTGATATACTCTGCAATGCCGCGAACATCTTGCTTTATTATTCACCGCCCCGACCCACGATTGTCCGATGGGGCAGTTCTTCAAATCATCCCGAGCCATAAACGATGCTCTTTGATAATAGTATTGTCGATTGTTGAGAGGTTCTTAAGCGCGCGGCGCCGGGCGACCTTTGAATATCACGTGCTGAATTTCTGGAGGCGATTGGCTTTTCCGTCGGCGACTATCATCGCGCCATCGGGGCACGCGTGGATCGAGTGGGCCATCAGGAACTGTCCCGGGCCCTTGCCCGTTGAACCGAATTCGGCCAGCAGTTTGCCTTTGGCGTTGAGCTTCTTGACGCTGAACTTTCCGCTGTCGGGCTCGACCCCGCAGAAGAAGATCGACCCGTCGGCGCAAGCGTGCAAACCGTAGGGCTTGCCCAACTGCTTCCACTCGGTGAGGAACTTGCCCTTGAGATCGAAAATCTGCACGCGGTTGTTGTTGCGGTCGGCCACGTACACGCGCCCGGACCGGTCGATTGCAATTGCGTGGACCAGGCTGAACTGCCCCGGTCCGGAGCCCTTCCGGCCCCAGATCTTTCTGACCGAACCGTCGGGCGCAAGGCACACCACTCGCGTGTTTACGTAACCGTCGGAGATGTAGATCGCGCCGTCAGGCCCGAAGGCGAAATCGGTTGGCTTGTTGAACTGGTCGGCGGCCGGGCCGGGTTGGTTCTTCTTACCGAACGAGCGAAGCAACTTGCCTTTGAGCGTGAATTGATGCGCCTGGTGGGTGCTTACGTCAGTCACCCAGACGGTGTCCTTGTGCACGCGCACGCCGTGAGGCCCCTGCAGCACGCCCTTGCCCCAGCAGCCGAGGTACTTACCGTCCGGGGCGATCAGGATGATGGGGTGTTTGCTGTCGCCGGCGACGTAGAGGCGGCCTTTGGTGTCGGCTCCGAGCCCGCGGGTCTGGACCTTGGGGACGCCCTTCTCGGGCCAGTTCCTGACCGGGCGATAAGGCTTGGGAGTCGGGGCGGGTTTGGCGGGTTTGGCGGCCTGGACGGAAGACGCGCTAAGGAGCCCTACGCCCAGGAGCCCGGCGCCCGATCGCAGGCTGATGGCGCAGAAGTCTCTGCGACAGTAGGCTCGGGGCGTTTTGGAACTGTTGCTCATTGATCGATCTCCAGTGTTCGTGCCGAAAGCTGATGTTGGAAAAAGTGTGCGGAACTATCTTATTGGCGTGAACGCTGATTTTCCAATTCGAATTCGAGCTTTTGCATGCGCGGGGCGCCGGGCGGCCTGGCGGCCTCCGCTTCGGATCTCGCGCCCGCCGCCGGAGTGTTCGCGCCCGCAAATCATCGCCCGTTCTCATACTTCACAACCGCCCCAAAACGCCCTGGCCTGTGAAGTATAACGAACCGCACCCATCCGTCAATAGCATATTTGAGCCGCTGCAACGTAACGCCCGCCGTGACATCATATTATGTCGCCATCATACGTCCGCACATCACCGGGAGCGTTTGGATTATTCCGATTATCGGGGCCAAAACACGTTATGTCACACGCCCCAAATGTGTGAACCATTTGTGAACCATGACCCGGGGGCCGAGCTGCCTGCTGCCCGCCGATAGGCTGCAGCTGCCCGACCAGCCCGGAGTTCTGTCTAAAGGCGGATCGCGACCGACCGGGCCGAAATTCATCTTCCAATTATTGTTCTGGACATTATTTGTCAAACCGATGTATACAATGATACCGTCAAGAGATGAGTCACTTATAACCAGCACGGGAGACGGATCATGAAGCGGATAGTACTACTGGGCCTGATCGCAATATCACTGACGTCCGTCGGCGGATGCGTTACGCGCGCCGCCAAAGAAGCCATACTCACGCCGAAAGGCTTCGCCGTTCCGACCAAACCGGTCGGTTCGAAGCAGGACAGCTACTCAAAAGTGCAACTGGAGGACTTCTCCAATACGGGCATCACGACTATGCCCCCGAACATAAATCAGCTTCTGCGCGATGCTCTGGCTGAGAAGATTGCGGACCTGAAGCCCAAGAAGGCGATCCTGACCCCCGGCGCGGCCAGGACGCTTCTGGTCCGGGGGAAATACATCTATTACGAAGAGGCGGGCGGGATTCTCAATCAGGCGTTTGGACCGTTTGAAGAGATCATCGCGCTGGTTGAGCTCGTAGACCAGCCTTCAGGCAAGGTCGCGGCGAGGGGGTACTGCATCGGCAGAACGGGCACGACAAGGCTCCAGGGCCCTAAACGCAAGGCTGAAGGTCTCGCCAAGGCCATAATAGACTTCTTCCGAAAGAGCTGCAAAACACCGCCTCCCCCGGAATGAGAGTCTGTCGGACAATTGGCCTAGTGATCCACCGGTGTGCCCAGAATCTTCGTGACGAGCTTGATCTTGGCGTTCATCATCCTCGTGGTTTGGGCCTCAAGGGTCAGGCGCAGCAGCGGTTCGGTATTTGAAGGACGCACGTTGCACCACCACTTTTCGTACTGACAGGTCACACCGTCCATCCAATCGACCTCGGCGTCGGGCAAGGCCTCAACGATCTCCTTCATCGCGGCGTCTTTGTCGGAGACTTCAAAGTTAATCTCTCCGGAGTGGCTGTAGCGATTCAGCGGTCCGATCAGTTCGCTCAGCGTTCTTCCCTGGTCCGACAGTACGCTGGCGACGGTGGCCAGGACAATCGCAGCGCTGTCGCAATTGTAGTTATCCCGGAAGTAGAAGTGTCCGCTAAGTTCGCCTCCGAACACACCGCGTGAATCGGCCAGCGCCTTCTTCATGAACGAGTGTCCCACGCGCTCTCGTCGCGGCAGGCCGCCGGCGGCGCGGATTTCCTCGGCGACAGCTCTTGACGAACGAAGGTCGTAGATTACGGCCGCACCTGCATTCCCGTCCAGGAAGTGGTGCGACAAGAGAGCTGTTATAAGGTCGCAACGTATATCGTTTCCCAGTTCATCGATGAAAACGCAACGGTCCGAGTCACCATCCAAACACACGCCGAAATCCGCCTTATGCTTTACAACGGCCTTTCTCGTGCGTTTCAGATTGGCCTCCAGGAGCGGGTTGGGCGAGCTTACGGATTCCTCACCAAGCTCGAAGTTCAGCGGGATAATCTCCAGTTTGGTCCCGTCAAACAGCTTTGAGACCATAATGCCCCCCATTCCGTTCAACGCGTCTATTACAACTTTCAGAGGACGAGACATCTCCAGGAAACCATGAACGTGCTTGCGGTATTCGTCCCACAGGTCCATCTCCTGGCAAGCGGCGATCGAGGCGCTGGTGGGCATTCGGCTGAGCGTGGTGACGATGTGCTTTACTTCTCTTAATCCGGTGGTTTGGCCCACGGGGCTGGCCCTCTGCCCGCAGATTTTGAACCCGTTGTATTCCATCGAGTTATGCGATGCGGTAACCTGCACGCCCCCGCACGCGCCGAGATGATTCACCGCAAAGTAGATCTGGGGCGTATCAATCATTCCGAGGTCTATACAGATGGCGCCTGTGGCGGTGATTCCTTCGACAAGGGCTTCGGAAAGCGACTTGCTGTGGGGGCGCATATCGCGTCCGATCACCATGCGATTTGTGGCGAACTGGCCTCGATCATATCCGCTCAGGAGGCTGCGAAGAAACTGTGCTGAGGCATGGCCGACCTTCCACGCCAAGTCCTCATCCACACCGTCTCCGTACACTCCGCGAATGTCGTACGCCTTGAAGACCTCGTCTATGCTTGCCATGCAGAAAACCTTTCCAACTCGATATCTACTATCGATTATTCGTCAAATCAGCCGCAATTGCAAACTGTAAAGGCAAAAGGACTAAATAGCACGAGGCTGGCGCTTACGAGCAGGTCGGGCGCAGGTCCGACGACAAACACAAACCGCGGCGTGAGCGGGCGGGGCTATGATGACTTGCTTACGATGCCCTTGGCGGGTTTAGACGTATTCAACTGCTTCAGTTTCAGCAGCATCACGGCCGTATTCAACTGCAGATCGGCTCGTAGTTGCTCCTGAAGTTCGGAAGTAAGCTGAGCGGGTTCAATTTCTTGCAGGAGATCGGTGTTGTAGCGAATATCCAACCAATATCGAATCTGCCTCGGAGTGAAAGGCACTTTAATGTCGGGAGTAACTCCCCATACTTTCGCACCGGGCTTGCGATGCAGAAGTCGCTTGGACGGAAGGTAATAGTAAGCGGTTGTGAGTTTCATCTGCGCCACAGGCCTCTGGGCGAGCGGATCCCATCGCAGCGAATACACCTTCTGGACACTTCCCTTACCGTAAGTGCGCCGACCGAGAATCACGCCCCTGTGCAAGTCTTGCAGGGCTCCGGAAACGATCTCCGAAGCCGATGCGCTCTGGGCATTCACCAGCACGGCCAGTTCACCGGTTTCGAACTGTCCCTTGCCCCTTCCCTTGCTGGACGCCCTTACGCTTGCTTCAGCCGAATTGACGCCCTTCGTCGATACGATCGATCCCTCGGACAGGAATTCATCGGCGATCCTGATAGCCGAATCCAATCGCCCTCCGGGATTGAACCGCAGGTCCAGAACGATAAGGTTTGCTCCGGCCTCCTTCAGCGAGGTTAACACGGCCTTGATGTCCGAGGCGGTCTTGTCGGCGAATTGGGTTACTCGGATGTAACCCACGCCGGCTTCCTTGTCGAGCATGTGGTTCCATTTTCCGTCGCTGTTGCGGCGCCATCCCTTGACCGTTCTAATCTCAATAGGCTGCCGCACAATACTTACGTCGAACGGCTTGGAACGGCCGTCTCGCTTGATCTTCAGCACAACCTTCGTGCCTTGCTTGCCCGTAATCATTTTGACCAGCTTGCTGATGTGCAGGTCCTTGGTCTCTCGCCCGTCGACGGCCAGGATAAAGTCGCCTCGCTTGATGCCCGCCCGGAAAGCCGGCGCGTCGTCTATCGGCGTTACAACTTTCAGGGGCTCTTTGGGCTCCTTAACGATCTGGATTCCGGCGCCCACAAAACGTCCTCGAATCTGTTTCTGAAACTCCGAGACATCGTGAGGCCAGATCATTGAACTGAACTTGTCGAGGCGTTCGAGCATACCGTCGGCGAACTCCACAACGAGCACGGAGGTGGGTATCTCAACAGTTTTCTCCGAGGCGCGAAGCACACCGTTAAGGGCCAACTGGAGGTCCATCTGCGAAACACGATCGCGGGCCGCAACATCTTTCGCCATCGAATCGAGGGTGTCTATGAATTGCTTGCGCAGATCGTCATCCTTGAGCTTCGGGAAACTGGCCCCGGCTTCCGGAGTACGAGCGAGGACCTTGATGCTTTCCAAGGCTCCTTCGGCTACTTTTCGATAGTCTACTCTTGCAACGTAACGCGAAAGCTTCTCGATAGCCTTCTCGACAAGATTGGCGTCGGCGCCGGCGACCATTTCCTGCCACGTCACTCCGTTTTCTTCATCGGTGGGTTCGTTTTCCGGTTTCTTCTCTTCGGTGTCATCCTTACCGTACATGTTCAGGATCCTGACATGACGACGGATGGTCTTAACCTGCTTGCGGAGCTTCTCATCACTCCTGTCCAGTTCCGACAGGCTCCAGAAGGCGCTCAGCGCTTCGTGCCAGTCCTTACCGGCCAACGCGGTGCGGCCCTTCTCGGTGACCATGTCAACGACTTTGGCGTACCACTCCTCCTTGGAGATGTCCGAGTTCTCAGGTGCAAGCTCCCTTGCCAGGCGAACCTGCGTAATCGCCGTCCGCCACGGTTTATCGGTGGTCATAGCCTCGATATCCCCCAATGCGACAGCCTGGTTGTATTGCAGCGACCAGAGCGTCTTGACCGCCTGGCTTCGCGAGGCGCGGGTGTCCAGCTTCGCCTGCCGCCACGCCTTGGCGTATCCCGCGCTCTGCTGGCTGAACTTTGCGAGCAATCCTCGGAACGTGCGAGCAAATTCGCTCTGATCGCTCTTCAGCAGTTGGCCTACAGCCTTAACGGACTTGCTCAACTCGGCGACATCTTTTAATGTCTTGTCGCGAAGATCGGAGGCGTTTCCTGTCGATACGTCTGACAAGTCGCTGACCGCCCCGCCGCCCTCGTAGGCCAATATCGCCTCGTCCAGTTTCTCCCGCAGTTTCTTACCGAGGTCGTCCTTGGCGAGCGTCTCGGCCGAAGCGGACGCCAACAGGCAACGCTCCACTCGGGAAACGGCCCGGTCGTACTCTTCGACTCTTCCCTTGTCCATGTCGGATCGTACAGACATGTAACTGCTCAGCAACTTCACAGAAGCGGCAAGTGAGGCGTCATCGGAATCCAACGCCAAGGCCTGACGAAATCGCTCCAGCGAACTATCGAATCGACCGTTGATAGCCAGCGTCATCGCAATCGTACGCCAATCGGATGCGGAATCTCCCGTAGAAGAGTCTTTCGCCGGTACGGCGGCCAGAAACAGGCCGAACGATAACCCAAGACCAACAATGGCTCCAACCAACACCCTGTATCGCAACATCGTCTGTTTCACGCGTTTCTCCTAAGCTCGTCTGTCCAACCGCTCCCCAGCGATCGCCCCCTGTGTATCAAGCTGTTATTATACAGCATTCGCAAGATATATGGGCATTTTTTCCATATCCTCACGCAACACTGCCGCTGCAGTTACAGTAGATCGCCGAAGACGCCTTTGATATCCAACTTATCACCAGTGGACGCTTGGAGTTCCAGTAGTCTGGCCATGAGTTTCTTGATGATCGGTTTGCTTTGCGGCTTGCCGGACAGGTCGACCATTTCGTCGGGATCTTTCTTCAGATTGAACAGAAGGGCCTTCTTGCACTTGGGATACAGCAACAGTTTATGCCCGTCCATGGTCACCATTCGCTGGACAGACAGATATCCGCCGTAGATCGCATCGTAGCTGCTGGTGCGCTTTCCGCGAATAATCGGCATGAAGCTGCG
Source organism: Phycisphaerae bacterium (assembly GCA_030745875.1). Lineage (GTDB taxonomy): Bacteria > Planctomycetota > Phycisphaerae > SM23-33 > SM23-33 > BS750m-G57. The sequence continues at coordinate 2,300 of JASLNT010000070.1, read as the reverse complement.
GAACTGCACGTGATCGGGTTTCGACACGCCCGCAAGTTCCAGGGTCGAGGGCATGACGTCCTGAAGATAGACCGGTGTGTCGAATATCTTGCCCTCGGCGACACCCGGCCCGGTGACCATCAGCGGGACGCGTACGGAGTGATCGAAGAGATTCTGCTTTCCGACCAGCCCGTGGTGCCCTACCGACAGCCCGTGGTCTGCGGTGAAGAAGATGTACGTATTGTCGGCCTTTCCGGATTTCTTCAGGGCGTCCAGTATCCGTCCGATCTGGGCGTCCATGTGCGTGATAATCGCGTAATACTCCTGACGATTGACTTTGATGGAGTATTTCGTGCGCGGGAACGGCGCCAGCTTCTCGTCTCGAAGGCCCTTGCCGCAAGCAATCGCGTCCTTATAGGGGTACTCCGGAAGGAAGTTAGTCGGAACTTTGATCTTGTCCAGCGGGTATTTGTCCACATACTCTTTGGGCGACTGGCGGGGATCGTGCGGAGCGTTGAACGCCAGATACATGAAAAACGGATCATCGCTCTTAGCTGCTTGTTTGAGGAACGATACGCCGTGGTCGCCCACCACTTCAGACCAGTGCTTACCGCCCTGCCAGTATCCCCCGAACTTAGGATCCGACGGACTCCAGGCGTCCTTCTTACCTTCAATCGGGCGATTGTACCCCTGCGCGGTCTGCTTGGGCATTCCGGGGCGGGGATCAACCGCTACGTCGAACGCCTTAGTCGGGTCAGCTCTCACGTGCCATTTGCCCGTCATGTACGTTTTGTATCCGGCTGTCTTCATGTACTCCGACCAGAAACGCCCGGCGGCGCGTTCCTTCTCCGCCGAACGGTAAACCTTCTGCGCATTCCACAGGAAGCGTCCGGTGTTGAGCATGCATCGGCTGGCGATGCAGACCGCCCCGGACCAGGATCCCTGGTTGTACGCGTGGGTGAACGTAACGCCTCGGCTTACGAGTTTGTCGAGATTGGGCGTCTGGACTTCATCGTAACCAAGCGCGCAAATCGATTCGTAAGTCTGATCGTCGGCGAAGATGAAGAGTATGTTCGGTTTGGACGATTTGTCGGCCGCCCGCAGGCTCGCGCCCCCTATCGCCATCGCTGCGGCTCCGGCGCCGACTGTTCTGAGAAAATCTCGTCGCTTCATGTCTCTTCCTTTCCGGGGGCGTATCGCATTGGACCGGTTGCGCTGTCTCAGGATTATAGGGAGCCCGCAGCGTAAGTGAAGATTCATTAGCGGCAAAATCGCCGGCGCATAATCAAAGCGGACCGCACTTGAAGTGCGGCCCGCCTGTAATGTCTCGCGTATTGCGGGTCTTCGGGCGGAGTTACAGCCCGGCTCGCCTTCGTCTTCGCTTCACGAACAGGGGGATGCCCGCGGCCAGAAGAAGCATCGTAGCAGGCTCAGGGACCGGAGGTGAGACTTCCGGGTAGATCTTGTTCCCGCCAATCTTGTTGGGTGAATCGTGGACTATGGCTATTGATACCTCGCCAAGCCCGTTCTCGCCAAACACGTCCCCGTCGATGCGCAGTTCGTACCCAACCTCGAATAACCATCCCTGGTAGTTGGGGTTTTCGGTGTAGTTCAGGTCCGTTGCGGGAGAATCCTGTGTGAGTTCGTGGCCCAGGACATTGAAGTTGTAGTCCAGTGATGAAGACCACTCCTGCACATCGTCGGGCGAACCGATGTTGACGGCGCTGTCGCCTGATCCGGTGACGCCCATACTGTCGTACACTCCGCTGTCCTTGAACGTTTCGGAGAAGTAATCCACAGTTATGTCGAGCACGACATCGCCCAGTCCATCGGTAATCACAAACTGCGCTTTGTCGCTGCCGATCAGATCCTTGAAGTTATGGTTCTTTCCGCTGGGAGCTACGCCGCGGCCCCACCCGATACTGTTGGCGCCGTAAGTATTGTCAACCAGCGTAAGCGGCTGCATGAAGTACAGGCTCAGATCTCCGGTGGAGGTGTCCTGATACAACCACAACTTGCCATCCTGCACGATGATGCTGGTCTTTTCGACTGCAAAACTGATCTCGCTAACCAGGTCGTACCCTTCGGTTGGATCGTATTTACCGTCGATGATAGGAGTCGCCATAGCCTGAGTTGAAACAGCCAAGAGTACAATCGCCCCCAATGCAATCACGTTTCTGTTAATTCGTCGGCCCTGAAAAAGTGTTTTGAGTCTATAAGCAAAGGATGAAATAGCGATTTGGTTGTGATATAATCGCAAGGGTATTGAGGATGGAACTTCAAAACCTTGCAATTTTGGATGGAATCATGACCCCCAAGCC
>JASLNT010000069.1 GCA_030745875.1 Phycisphaerae bacterium | reverse complement strand
GTCCGAGGTCAGTGAAGATCGCCGTCCACGGTCACTCAGTGACCCGGCCCCCTACCCACCTATCGTCCCTGAAGATGTCGCGGCTGCTGGCAACAGACAGGATACCTTTGCCCCGTATGTCGGGGATATGACAGATCAGCGAGACTTGGTGCTGGGCTGTGTCTTCAATCGTTTCGATGTGATAGTTCCGCCAGCGGAGCGTGACGCATCACAGTATCCTGAGTTGGTGGAACTGAAAAAGACGCTTCAGGCCGTCTTCGTTGAAACCACGAAATCGCTTTCTCCAGGTACGGAGGGTGAACGCCAGGGGAAAGACGCCGGTGCGGTCCGCGGCCACCTCTGGATTGATGACGCGATTAGATACCTCGGTGCAGATCAGCTTGGGGTCAATCCTCAGAAGTTTATCTATCGCCTCATCAAGAAGGGTGCTCTGCCCGCAAAGAAGATTAACGGTCGATTTGTTTTTTTCAAGGCCGACCTTGATCGTATGATTGCGAACGGTGATCACAAACGCACGCGTGGTCGTCCGCGAAAGGGCCCGTCTGCGTAGGGTGTTGTTCTTCTGGTCGACCGTAGCATGTCAAACTGTTTGGGGTATTGCTGTATCAATTGGCCAGCATAGAAGGGGAGTGGCGTGCGGAGACCACGAGAAAAGTAGTCAAGAACGCCCCTTCCAAGTTTGGAATCATTCTGCATACATTCTGCATACAAATGGCCGCAATTAATTCGCTAATAAAATCGGCCAAATAAAAAAACCCTTGTAAACAAGGGCTTTTTTGAACTCCCCGAGTAGGATTCGAACCTACGACCTAGCGGTTAACAGCCGCTCGCTCTACCAATTGAGCTATCGGGGAAGATATTCGGTTTTCAATCCGATCAACAACGGGCCGTACAAGATAGCTTATCGGACGGGAAAGTCAAGGTCTTTATGATTGCTTGCAGGAAAAAACAACAAGGCAAATGTTGGGCTACTTTGGCATGCGGCTTATCAGCTTGTTATTTGAATCCAGAAGGAAAGCGGCGATCGGAGCCCTGGTGGTGCGGCCGCCGAAGCTGATTGCGCCGTTTCCGGCCTTGCTGAGCAGGGCGATCACCTTGCCGCTGGTGACTCGCGCCTCCACAGCGTAGCCATTGTCGAGTTTGTGCAGGGTCGCTGCGGCTGGCGGGGTTTGCTTGCCTGGGCGATACGGCCTGATGACTGTTACAAACTCCATGCATTTGGCTTTTTGGGGCGTGCTGGCGGTCAAGTGCCATTCGGTCAGTTTGATTCTCGGGCGGGGCGGAGGGTCGAATCTGTCGGTGAGGGATAATTTCAGCCCCTCTGGGGCCAGGAATGAGACGCGTGCGGCTGCCTTCTCGTTCGTTATGCGGATGTCGTTCTGCCCGGCGATCCGCATCTTCTTCAGCGAATGCAAATGCCACTCGAAGCTGGCGGCTTGGGGCGCCTCAAGTTGGTCGAATATGATCACCAGTTCCGGCTTGATGAAAAGGATGTGTCGCGTGAAGCTTCTCAAGGCTCCTCCGTAGGCTGAACCCGTCTGTCCGGCGACGTAGTCGATTCTGTCGGATGTTGCGAATGCGGTGATCTTTCCTCTGGCTGAGGCGCTGTGGCCCTTCTGTCCGCGGTCGTCCACCGTAATGCAGTTAGTCGACTTCGTATTCCACATCCAATTCCTGTGGTGATTGCTGCCGTAGCTGTCGCGCCGTCCCGAGCGTATCAGCAGCCGCTCGCCAAAAGCGTAGAGCAGCATCGAGTTGTTTGATTCATATCCGTGACTCTGCGTGCCGAACGGGCTGGACTTGAAGATTATCTCAACGTTGTCGGCCGCCGACTTAAGGCTGCTGTTGAGCACCGCCTGCCCCGTGCCGCGGAAGCATCTGCTGCTGGGAAGATCGTCGGGCGGTTCGGCGGTTACATTTGGTAATGCGCCGCGGACGAATGCGATATAATCATTGCCCTGAACCGGACCGCCGTGCTGATCGACATACCACCGCCAGTGTCCGTTGCGGGCCTGGGCGGTAAGGATAGTCATTAACTCACGATTGCCGCCGGATCGCCAGCGAGCGTTCAAATCGCCGAACCCGCCGCCGACAGTACCCGGCGGCTGGAGGTACATCGGGTAGTATCCGATCTTCGAGAAGTACGGTTTCTTGTAGGCGTCCACACGCATCGCCGTTCGCATTACGTCGGCCCACCAGGTGAATCGCCTTATGTAGCTGGACCAGTAGAGCATCCCTTCGTGCCATCCTCCGTCGCTGTCGCACCAGACGGGATACACGTTGTAGAACACATTCATAGCGAACAATATCCATTCACCGGCCTCGGGTATTTCGTCGAGGAACGCGACACCCACTTCCCCCAGGAAATGCCACGCCCTGTTGCTGTGACTGCTGTAAGGGCGCCAAATATGCCTGCGGGCGAGGTGTCGATACATCTCCCTCCCGCGAACGGTCATCACTCGGCGGCAGAGTGCTTTGTCCTTCTCGCTCAGCAGATCATTGATGAAGCTGTAGGTTCTTGAGAAGTAGTAGGCGTAGGGCATCCCGGCTTCGTCGTTGTATCTGTAGCCTGTGGATCCTTCAGGGTCCCATTTCGCTACGGCCAGCAACAACCGTTTGGCTTCGCGGCCGTACGCGTCATTTCCCGTAAGCAGTCTCGTGAACCCCAATGTGGCTGCGGCGTTCAGGACGGTGCTGGTTCTTCTGCGATTTCCCCACCAGATTTCCCGCCAAGGATCGCTTCCTCGCTTCATTCCCTGAGGATACTTAGGCGGTTCGGTGGTGTCGGGAGGGCGTTTCAGGAATCTGTCGCATCGCACGCGGAGAGAATTGCAGATGCCTTCTAGCTCGCCTGAAGCGAGTTTGCGCAGGGTTGGCAATTGCTCGGGCCTTACGAACAGGCGCGGGTGCTTTTTGGGGATGCGCGCGAGCAACTCTTTGCGCGGCGGCATGGGCATGGTTGGGGTGTTGGCTGCAATCGTGAACGATCGCACTTTACTCCAGGCGGATATGTGAGCGCTCTTGTCGATGTAGCGGAATCGCCAGCACCACAGGCCTGGTTTCAGCGTTCTTGACGGGCAATGGCAGTTGTATCGCAGATCGGCGGCGCTGTAATCGACCTTTCGGAAGGATGCATCGCTCGAACATTGAATCTCATATGTTTCTGCGTTTTTCTGCGGGCGCCATACGAACGGCGGGGGGTTGGTCTCGCTTACCTGGCCGTTGGTTGGTCTGAAGCCCCATTCGCCGGCCTGACCGGGCGAGTCGTCCACCACGCCGGGCGCGCCCAGTGCGATCGAATTACAAATGACGATGAATACGCCTGCTGCTCTGATCATTGAATTCACTTTCCGCTCCCGCCCTTGAAGGCTTCGCGGAGCAGAGCAAGAGATTTCGGCAGGGCGGTGGTTGGATCTTCTTTGCCTTCGAATTCCAGCGACACCCAGCCGCGGTAGTCGCACTGATTCATGATTGACGCGATGCGGTCGTAGTCCAGATCCAGTTCGTACCAGTCGCCCCCGCCGTAATAGGTCTTCGCATGCAGGAAGGTCGCTCGGGGGGCGATGGCTTCGAGCTGCGGGTAGATATCGTCCAGGAAGTTCCCAGTGTCCATCGTCACGCCCAGCCAGGGCGAATCGACGGCGTTAACGATTCGAAGCAGTCCGTCAGCCGTTCTTGCCAGGCCCCAGTGATTCTCCAGTCCAAGCACAACACCGCATTTTTCGGCGGTGGGCAAACATTGCTCGATCGCGTCGATCACCCATGCGAACGCGTCTTGGTCGCTGTAGCCTTCCAGGGCCGGTTCGATTCCCCGATTGGCCATCAATGTGTCGAAGTCGGCGCTGGTTCCCCAACGCCCGGTGTTGATCCGGACCGTCGGGACGCCCAGCGAATAAGCCAACTCGACGCTGTCGATGGTCTTCTTGATGTTTTCGTTGCGGGAATTGGCATCCGGCGAGACGAAGCTCTGGTGAGCGGCCAGCCCGCACAGGCTCATTCCCGCATCGAACGCCCTGCGTTTGAGCGACTGCAGATATTCGTTATCCCTGCGATGCAGTTGCAGCTCAAGGATTTCCACGCCGTCGAAGCCCATCTGGCCGGCCCGATCGATGCACTCATCGACGGTGGGGTTGGACTCAGCCCCGAAGCGATAAAACGAGTACGTTGATGTTGCGATACGATTGCCGCCGGCCATTTCGTAATCCTTTCAAAACGAGCGCGGGTCTCAGCCGGTTTCCGGCATGAAGGTTGGCATGATTACGCCTGTTGGCGGGCGGAAATCGCCGCGAATCTGGGCGAAGTGCAGTTCGCAGTTTCGTGCGCCCCAACCGTAGAGTGTTCGGACCAGTTCGGCGGCCTGGGCTGGTACGAGGAAAACAGGCGTGCTGTCCCTGTGGTGGTTCAGTTGTGCCGCGATGAGCGCCTCTGCAGTCGATTCATCGCGCATGACGCCGGGTCCGAGCAGGTTGCTGCCCGGATGCGCCACCGAGCCGAGGAATCCGTCGATCCGGCCGTCGTCGCCTTCGAGCACCAGCGTATGCCAGATACCCATCGCATTTTCGATGAAGAATCGATAGTCCTTTTCGCGTCGAATCCCGACGAGTTCCTGTTCGAGCGACACGATGGCGGGTATGTCGTCCGGTGTTGCCGGGCGAACGCGGTCGGCTCCGTTGACGCTGGCCAGCAGATCCTCGTCGAGCGATTCTATGAACATGTCCTGGAAGATTATCCTCGGCACGAACCCGGCGCGATTGTACAGCGAGAAGGAGTCGAGGTTGATCGCGCTGGATACGAGGCGAATCGGCAGGCCCTGCTGGTCTGCGTAGTTGGTGATGAACGCCAGCAGTTGCGCCGCGGCGCCCTGGCCGAAGAAGTACGGGTGAGCGTTCATTATGCCCAGCGAGATGTGCGTTTCGCGGCGCCTGTAGAAGCACGATCCGGCCAGGCGCCCGGTCTCGGCGTCTTCGGCGACTATGCAGAAGCCCGGGTCGAGCGCCTCGTACACTTCGCAGAACAACCGCGTGGCCTCTGCCGGTCCGGTGAAAATTGCGCCGCGGGCGTGAGATTCGTACCAGTGATTCGTCGAGACGCGCACCAGTTCGCTGACTTCATCGGCCTCGCCCGTTCGCATGGGGCGTATCGTGAATTCGGACATGTCTAATCCTCGGCCGGCATTCATTCTCGCGTCGGTCGGATAGATACTCACACGCGTCCCGCGAAACCCGCGAGCCGCCTGCGCATATTGTCAGCGAGGCCGATGCAATTCTCAACACTTACTTTTGACCACTTTGTTTCTTGATTGCCGCGAGGCGCCAAGATAGCCTGAGACGCTACGATGGCACGCCCTTGATGGGCAGGCGTTAAGTGGTGATTCCTACAGGGAGACGACGGTATGAAACGAACAGTATCCGTTTGGCGACGCATCGGCGAATTAGGGCTTTGTGCTTGTCTTCTGGGGATAGTTCCACCGGCGAGCCACGCCGCCGCAGAATTGCGAATCGCCAACATTTTCAACAACAATATGGTCCTTCAGCGGGACAAGGTTATTCGCGTTTGGGGCTGGGCTGAAAGCGGAACTGAAACAAGCGTTTCGCTAGCCAAGACCACCTTGACCTCCAAGGCCGACAAGAATGGGCTCTGGCAGGTCGAATTCAAACCGCTGGCCGCAAGTTTCGAGCCGCGTCGCCTGGTCGTGAAATCAGGCGACAAGACCATCGAGTTGAAGAATATTCTCGTTGGCGAGGTCTGGCTGTGCGGCGGTCAGAGCAATATGGAGGGTAAGGGGCATCACAATCAGGACCTCGAACTTCCGTCGGCCGATACTCCGGCCGTGCGGTATACGCGCTTGGAGCGACGCCCCAAGAGCGAGCCGCTGGCGGACCTGCCCCTACGGGAGAATTGGGCGTCCCTTGGCCCGAAGAACACAGAGCTCAATCGTGTGGCGGCCGTTCCGTATTACTTCGGAGTGCGTCTCAGTCGGTATCTGAAGGTCCCGGTCGGCTTGATAAACTCCGCTGTCGGAGGGACCACCGCGGAAGTCTGGGCGTCGCCCAAGAGCCTTCGTTCCGACCCTAAACTGAAAGACGTCTGCAAGCATCTCGGCAAGGATACCGGAGCATTCTTCAATGGCGTAATCTCGCCGATATCAAAATTCACCATCAGGGGCGTTCTGTTCTACCAGGGCGAGAACAACGTATTTGAAGGCTACGAAACCTACGCGCACAGCCTGCCCAAAGTGATCAGCAGTTGGCGAGAGGCGTTCGGCGACAAGGCGCTTCCGTTCGGAATGATCTCACTTGCGGGCAACTGGGCTCAGACCATGCAGCCGGACCCCGAAGGCGAACTCGGCAACGGGCATAACTTCGCGACCATCCGCGACGTACACTTCCGGACGTTCCGTGCGACAAAGGACACCGGTCTGATCACGATATTCGACCTTGGTGAGGACTACATGCATCCGGGTTTCAAACGCGACGTCGGCGAGCGGGCCGCGAGGTGGGCTCTGGCCAATGCGTATGATAAACCGGTCTATCACACGGCGCCGATTTACCGCGAGATGAAGATCGACGGAGCCAGGGCGTTGCTCTACTTCGACACCGATCCGACCGTTACCGACAAGCGTGCGGGCAAGTCGTACAAACGCCTCCCGCTGCCGCTTCGGGCCAGGGCGTTCAAGGGTTTCATCATAGCTGGTAAGGACCATCGCTTCTTTCCGGCACGAGCCAAGGTCCGCAGCGTTAAATCCGACGCCGACGTCAAGAAGGAATGCCTCGAAGTCTGGAGCGATTTCGTAAGCGAACCTGCAGCGGTGCGGTACGCCTGGGCCAACCAACCCGACGCCAACGCGTATGGTCTGAAGGGTATTCCCGTGGCTCCGTTCAGGACAGACGATTGGGTCATGATCCGCGCCGTGCCCAAATGGGCTCCGGACCTGGCCGATCGCCAGAAGCACAACAAGGAACTGCGGCGGAAATTGGATCAGTGGCGGCGTGAACGTAAGATAATGGAAGCCAAAAAGACGCTCAAAGACCTCGACGCCAAGTAAGCGACTATCGCGCGGGAAAGGATGATGACCATGGCTCGAACAAGTATTCTTGCGGTATTGATTTCTCTGATCGCATTGGCGTCGTTCTCGGCCCGGGCCGTCGACAAGGCCCGCGACTCATCCGAGGGAGACAAAGGCCTGGCTGCTGACTACCCCGGCGATGTGGGGATCGGGAAGGATCCGTCGGTTATCTACGCCACCAGTTTTGAAAACGGTATCGAAGGCGGCCTGAAGAAACAGCGGGCTGGCGTGGTTATCCTAAACGATTCCGACATAGCCAAAACGGGCAAGGCGTGCGTGCAGATCACGGCGACTCGCGGGAAGGATAGCGGCGGCGACTTGAAGTACATGTGGAAAAGAGGCGTTGAGCAGTGTTTTGTCCGCTTCTATTGTCGCTTCGACAGAAACACCGTCACGCCGCACCATTTCGTAAACATGGGCGGGCACACGCCGACTTACAAATATCGGTGGGGCGGGAGTGCGGGTCTGCGTCCCCCCGGCGGGTCCAACGGAGCTTTCAGCACGACCATCGAGCCGCCGAACCTCGACCGGGCCAAGGGCAAGCGGGTCGGCTGGGGGTTCTATACGTATTGGCACGAGATGCACAGTTGGCAGACGCCGCATGGCGCCTCAGCGGGCAAGCCCAACGCTTACTATGGGAACAATTTCCGCCCGGACAACCAGCGTCCCTTCGTCGGACGCGACAAGTGGATATGCGTTGAGTTCATGGTGAAATTGAACGCGATCGGCAAGCGTGACGGCCAGCAGGCGTTCTGGATTGACGGTAAGAAGGTGGGCCACTGGTCGCCCGGGACGCCGATTGGCACGTGGATTCGCGATAAGTTCGCCACGTCGGGCAAATGGAACACGAAACCCAAACCGTTCGAGGGCTTCAGTTGGCGGACCGACAAACGCCTGAAGATCAACAAGGCGATGCTGCAGTGGTACGTGTCGGACCGGGCAGCCAAGGGCGGTAAGTCCGACAAGAACATCGTGTACTTCGACAACTTCGTAATCGCTACGAAGTACATTGGGCCCATCCATAATGAATGATCCAGCAGACCGCCGCCTTGTTTTACTGACTGTTTTTGTCTCGATTCTGATGCTGCCTGGATCGGCTGGTCCGATATTGGCGCAGGGCAAGACGTTCATTCGCCTCAAGCGAGATCACGGACTCCGAATAGAAGGAGCCCAAGCCACCGAAGTATTCTCGATGTGGCGGACCTACGAAGGCCGAGAGAAGTTCACCGTTCGCACCGCCGCGGCGCCGCCCGACGCGAACAAATAACCGCTAGAACCGATCGATCTCGGCCCCGTCCTTGGGCTTTCCCGCGTCCGGGTCTTTCTTCTTGCCCCCGCCTCTCTTACCGCCGCCCCGTTTGCCATTACCCCTCTTACCGCCTGGTTTCTTCGCCGCGCCGGGATCTTTGTCCTTGTTCTGGGCCGGGCCCTTGCCTCTGGGTGCGGTGATGGTCCGCATGTGTTTCTTGACGATCAGTTCAGCTTTGACCTTCTGGGCGTCGTCCAGCCCCAGTTCCTTCGCCAGATCGTCTACGAGCGCCCGTACGGCTTTGAGGCGTGCTGCTTGCCCCGAGCCCTTGCGACGATTACCCTTCTCTCCGGGACGGTCCTTCTTTACACGCGGTCCGCCTTTTTTGCCTTTGGGCTGAGCGTCCTTGGCGCCTGCAGTTCCGATGAGCATAACAAACGCCATCGAAAGACTCAGAGCGATCACGGATAGTTTCTTTGCGTATGACATGGTCATTGGTAATCTCCTTGCGCCGTGGTTGGGTTTCTTTTCGATTGTCTGTTCATTGTACCGCTTACCGGGCTTGTCTCAAGCACGAATGCTTGCGTGCACGGACGGTTGGGCCGTGATATAGTAGGTCTTTGAATGGAGACGGGTATGGAGTACTACACGACACGTCGGGGTTTTCTTGCTGGTTCGGTCGCCGTTGCGGCTGCTATGGGCTCAGGCGACTTGGCGCGGGGCAAGAGCATTTCGGCAAACGACAAACTGGATATAGCTGTTATCGGCGTAGGCGGGCGGGGCGGGGCGAATCTCGGCGGCGTGAGGAGTCAGAACATCGTAGCCATTTGCGATGTCGATGCGAACACGCTGGCCGGAGCTGCTCGCGGATGCCCCAAAGCTGCGAAGTTCTCGGACTTCCGCAAAATGCTCGACAAGATGCACAAGCAGATCGATGCGGTGGTTGTCAGTACGCCCGACCATACGCACGCACCGGCGGCTGCGATGGCGATGAGGATGGGAAAGCACTGCTACTGTGAGAAACCACTGACCCACACGGTGGGCGAAACCCGCACACTGATCGAATTGGCTTCAAAGAACAAACTCGTCACACAGATGGGCACGCAGATTCACGCCAAGAGCAACTACCGTCGCGTTGTAGAGATTGTCCAAAGCGGAATGATCGGCTCGGTGGGCAAAGTGCATGTGTGGCACACCGTCAGCTACGGTGTAAACGGGCGCCCCAAAGACACCCCGCCGGTCCCGAAGCACCTGGACTGGGATTCATGGCTCGGTCCGGCGCGCGATCGCCCTTATCATTCGTGCTACGTGCGAGGCAGATGGCGGGGCTGGCGGGAATTCGGTACGGGCGGGCTGGGAGATTTCGGTTGCCACTATATGGACCTTCCGTTCTGGGCGCTGAAGCTGCGTCATCCGACGAGCATTGAGGCCGATGGTCCGCCCCAACACGCTGAGAGTACGCCGAGATGGCTGAAGATTATCTACAAATTCCCCGCTCGCGACGGTGGTAAGCTCGCTCCAGTGACGATGACCTGGTCCGACGGGGGAAAGAAGCCCGCCGCTCTGGTCGATCTGCTGGCTCCCCTGGGACCGGCGGCGAGAAAATGGTCCTGCGGGGTTCTGTTCGTCGGCGACAAGGGAATGGTTCTGTCGAATTACGATCGTCACCTACTCTTACCGAAGGGTAAGTTCGCAGATGCCAAACGCCCGGCCGAAACGATTCCGGCTTCGATCGGCCACCACAAAGAATGGTTCGAAGCCTGCAAAACCGGCGGCGCCACGACATGCAATTTCGCCTACTCCGGAGCCCTTACCGAAGCGGTGCTGCTGGGGGTGGTGGCTTACCGCGCCGGCGAGAAGATAAACTGGGACGCCAAGAACCTGAAGGCAATAAACTGCCCCAAGGCTGACGAGTACATCCGGGAAGAATACCGCAAAGGATGGAAACTCTAGTTGGGCGGTCTCACATCAACAGAGTCCGATCATGCGAGTTGTCCCGAGTTTCCAGAGCGGTGGGGGATATCGCAACGAAGCCTGTCAGCAGCCGCAGATTGGCACTAACAAATAGTCTCATCGTCGCAAATCCTTGTCATTGCGGTCGGTGGTTGCGTCTATCTGTCCCCGCCGGACGGCTGGAGGCGATTGGATTCGGCGGCGGCTTCGATTTGCTTCCAGGTGAGCCCCGGTGTTCTCTTGATGATTCTGTCCACTTTTCTACGTGTCGTATTCTTAGGTTTCCTGCTGATGCCCAGACGGCGCATTATCGAGGTCGGTTTGAATGCGTCGGCTATTTCCCTGGGCGTATGATGACAACCGGTGCTCCCCAGGGAGCACAACAAGACGGTCGTCAGAATCAGCCCTTGAATCTTCACCTCATACTCCTGAATTCAGCACCTGCGTCAATACGCGGTCTGCCGGACGGCGCCCGCAGATGATCTACGGTATTGTAGACTATCAATACACATTTCGCGAGGGGATTGAGATATGTTAAGCGGCGGGGCGGTGAGTTTGCGAACGCCTCAAGTACAGCCTTAGGTTCTGAGATTGTCGGTTATGAAGCCTTGCCCAATGCGTTATGTAAGGTACAATCACTCGCTGCCCGGACCCCGCGCCCGCGGGATGGGGCGGTGAGTCGACCAAACAGACCAGAACCTAACGTCAGGAGAAATACCATGAGTATCAATCGTCGTAACTTTCTGAAGACCACGACCGCCGTAGCGGCGGGATCGGCGATCTCGCTTCCCGCCGTCGCACGCGGAGCCGAGAGCGCCAAGAAACTTCGCGTCGCCATCATCGGCGTCGGCGGGCGCGGCCGTCACGGGATCGGAATGGCCAGGGGCGAGAACATTACAACAATCTGCGACGTGGACGCCAAGCGTTTGGCCCACACCAAGAAGCAGTTCCCCGCCGCCAAGGCCTACCAGGACTATCGCGAGATGTTCAAGAACACCGATGACTACGATGCGGTGATCATCTCGACCCCGGACCACCAGCATTATTCCCAGGCGATTCGCGCCATCCGCGCCAAGAAGGCGGTCTACTGCGAAAAGCCGCTGACCTTGACGATGTGGGAAGCGCTGCAGCTCGCCGATGAGGCTGAGAAGTTCAAAGTCGCCACGCAGATGGGCAATCAGGGCATGGGCTCCGGCGGTTGGCGAGGAGCCTACAACTACATCAAGGGCGGTGCGATCGGCGACGTCAAAGAGGTCCATACGTGGACGGGCGTACACGGCGGTTGGTTCAAAGACGGCATTCGCACGCCTGAAGGCGAAGATCCCATTCCTGAAGGTCTGGATTGGGACAAGTGGATCGGACCGGCTCCGATGCGGTCGTACAAGAAAGGCTGCTACCACCCCGCACGCTGGCGCGGATGGCTTGATTTTGGAAACGGAGCCCTCGGCGACTGGTGCTGCCACCTGCTCAATGCGTTCTACAAGGTATACGAGCCCGGCATGCCGATCAGCGTCGAGTGCGTAAACCAGACCGGACCGGCGATCGATACCTGCCCCAAGGGCAAGACCGTCAAGTGGGAGTTCGCCGCCGACGGCGACAGGCCCGCTTTCAACGCCTACTGGTACGATGGCGTGACCAAGCCCCCAAGAGTTCCCGGTCTGGAAGAAGGGCGCAAGGTCGGATCCGCCGGTTCGTACATCGTCGGGACCAAGGGCGTGTGCTGGGTTATGGGCTCGCACAACAACAGCGCCATTCTCGTACCCGAGACGGCAAGAAAAGCGTTCGGCCAGGTCAAGCAGGTCGCCCCGAAATCCCGTGGACACGAAAGGGAGTTCATTGCGGCCGCCAAGGGCGAGATTCCTTACAACGCGCCGCTGTCGCACTTCGGGTATGGCGGTAAGCTCACTGCGTTCGCCCTGATGGGCAACATTGCCGCACGCGTCAAGGGTAAGCTGCTCTACGACGCCAAGCAGCGGAAGTTCACCAACAGCGAAGCGGCCACCAAACTGATGAACCGCAAACCGCGCGACGGATGGTACCTCGATTGATTCGACAATACTGAATCCTCAGGTGACAAGTTTCGGGGCCGGTCCTTAGCTGGGCCGGCCCCTTTATTTGCGCACGCGTTGCTACGGTCTTTCTGCGATCAGGATGTAGCTCAGCGGTATTTTGACGCCGGCTTCCTGATTCCTGCGATGTATTGTTGAAATGTCTGCGGGATATTCTGAGAAATGGGCGATTCTCATTCCGCTTTCGATCAGGCCCATAAAAATGTCCGACAGCGTCCACACGAACCAGTAGTTTGTTTTCGATTCGTATGTCGTGTTTCCCACATAATCAATACCGTCACTCTCTTCGTATGGTTCGGGCCTGAAGTACGGTTCGATAATCTTCAGCGGATCGGCGTCTTCAATATCATCCGTTGGAAGCATCTCTGTAAACGGATGTTGTTCATGAATGAAGATAACACCGCAATCGCCAAGGAGTGAAGCGGCCTTTCTGGAGAACTGTTTCAAGTCCGGCAGCCATCCAAAGCAGCCGATGCTGACGTAGACGATGTCAAACGCGTCGTTATATTGCTCGGGTATGTCGTAGACGTCGGATTGGGTGAATTCACACGAGATGGCGAACTTCGAGGCCCTGGCGGACGCCTCTTCGATAGCGGCGTCGGAAATGTCGAAACCGACGCATCGGCCCGCGCCCATGTTCTTCAAAGACATCAACTCAACACCGTTGTTGCAGCAGAGATGCGCCACGTTCTTTCCGGAGACGCTTAAGGACTTGAGTTGTTCCAGTTCCACACCGGTTATGGCGATGAATCCGGGCTTTGAAAATGCATCATCCCATTTCGAGCCGTTGGCTTTCTGGTGATGGGGCATTGCCTGATTCCACGCCAGGCGATTGGCTTGAGTGTATTCCTTCAAGGGTTTTTGCGGATTGTCCATATTCCATTCAATTCGCTCGAGCGGTTCTTGTGATGCGGTAATGCCCGGTTATTGTGAAAGCCAAGAGGTTGTCTTCCTCCCTGGCGCCGCGTCCGATGTTGTGGATTACCAGCGGGACACCGTCTTGTGTCCTGCTGTCGCTGACGATCATTATGTGGTCTCGATTCGAGACCTTGCACGTGACGATGTCGCCCGGGCGGTAGTCCTGCTTGTTCCGGCTGACGCCAATGGAATAACCCTTTCTCTCGAAATACCGCCTGAGATTGGGGACGCGGCGGTGGTCTATGTTGCGGTCGGGCTTTCGCAGGCCCCATATCGTCGGGTATTGCGAGAAAGCGATCTTCATGTCCTCGTGCACCAGTTGCTGCAGGTCCGCGTTGATCCCATCGCGCAGAGCGCGGACAACAACGTCGGTGCACACGCCTCTGTCTATGGGCACGTCGCCTCGGGGGTAGTTCAGCCGAACGTAGGACGGGTCGTACGTTACTGTCTTGCCGATCTGGTCCCGTGCGGCTGCGACTATTGGCGGTGATGGTGCGGGCTGCTGATGTGCCCCAACTGTCGGGTCGGGCGACGGAGCGTTAGACTGCGGAGATTGCGTCGGTTCGTTGGAAGTCCGATCGCAGCCTGTCAGGAAACATCCAACCAGAGCGAGAAGGAGTGTCGAATTCAGTCGTTGTGTTGCAGTCATTTCTCACCGCCTTGCGGATGCTTCGCTCAATGTTGAGCAATTCTATGATCGACAGCCTGTAGAATCAATGCGGCTGGCTCTTGAGCGTTGGTTGCGGCCGTCAGGGGTCGACGGCGATAGGATCATTCTGATTGCCCCGGAGTTCGATCTCGCCAAGCAAATGTCATTGTCGGTCGGGTCTGATGTGTCTGGCGACCGTTTTGGAAAGTTCTGTGATTTGGAATGGTTTGTTCAGCAGACCCACGGCGCCTTCGTTCAGCATTTGGCGGGTGGCTTGGGTGTAGCTGAATCCGGACGATACGAGAATCCTGGCGTCCGGGTTGATCTTCTTCATTTCTCGGAAGGCGTCCTGTCCGCTCATTCTTGGCATGATAAGGTCGATGATCACCAAGTCGATGTCCTGGTAATGCTCGCGATAGTAGTCTACGCCCGCCGAGCCCTCCGCCTCCGCCGATACGGTGTAGCCCAGATTCTGGAGGGACGTTCTGACAAAGTTGCGGACGCTTTGTTCGTCGTCCACGACGAGAATGTGCCCCGTTCCGCCGACCGGGGCGTGATCTGCGGTAGTTTGGGCTGTCCCGCCGTCCGTCTCGGCCAGTGGCAGCAGGACTGTAAACACAGCGCCTTGCCCCGGTTGGCTGGAGACGATCACACCGCCGTCGTGGCTTCTGAGGCACCCGTAAACCCCAGCCAGACCAAGGCCCGTTCCTTTGCCCACATCCTTTGTCGTGAAGAATGGTTCAAAGATCCTCTTCTGCGTCTGGGCGTCCATGCCTATGCCCGTGTCGGTTACGCTAATCTCCAGGAAATCCCCCGGAGCCAGCTCGTAGGGGTGTTTATCGCATTCGGTCTTGGTGAGGGTTATGTTCTGCGTTGAGTAGGTCAGCGTCCCTCCGTCGACCATGGCGTCGCGGGCGTTAACTCCCAGGTTTAGAAGTGCGTTTTGAAGTTGAGACGGGTCGCCCATGACCATGCTCGATAGAGCCTGCAGCTCCTGGCGGATCTCAATCCGACGATCTATGCTGTGAGTGAGCATTTTAACCGTCTGGCGTATGATAGCGTGCAAGTCCACGGGTATTACCTGCCACTGGCCTTTCCGGGCGAAGGCCAGCAATTGCCTGGTCAGATCAGCCGCTCGTTTGGCGCCCTTTACGATCTCATCGGTGAATTCCACGTGTTCGGCTTCGTCCGACAGGTCCATTTTCAGCAGTTCGGCGTTTCCCAGTATGGCCGTCAGTATGTTGTTGAAGTCGTGCGCGATGCCTCCGGCGAGTTGTCCGACGGCCTCCATCTTCTGCGCCTGCCTGAGTTGTTCTTCAAGGCTATCGCGATCCTCTTCGGCCTGCTTCCGCTCGGTGATGTCGATTCCTACTCCGATGAAGTACTCCACATTCCCATCAGGATCGAACATCTGCTGGCCGTGCCATTCGACCACGAGTTCCCGCCCGTCCCGGGTCAGTACGCGATTTTCGTTGGTAGTGGGTTCTGTCGTGGCGGTGAGTGTTCGAAACACGTCGGCCAGTTGCGCCCGGTCCGCTTCGGGTACGAATGTAGTCAGGTAGTCAGCCCCTACGACCTCATCTTCACTGTAACCCAGTTCGCGGCGCATCGACTCGTTCATCATTATCGTCGTTCCGTCCGGTGCGATAGCTACGATGAAAGCCGGTGACGCCTGGACCAGCGTCGTCGAGAAATCCTTCTCCGAACGCAGCGCCTGCTCGGCTCGTTTACGGTCGGTTATGTCGCGGTCGACGCCGCGGTATCCCAGGAATTGTCCGTCTGGACCATGTACGGGAACACCGCTGGTCTCCATAACCATTTCGCGTCCGTCGGCGTGCAGACAGATGTTCTCCAAACGCACCAGGGGAGCTTTATGATCGACAATATCCTGGAAGGCCTCGGCGATGCGTTTGGCTTCGTCGGGAGGCATGATGTCGAACGGCGTGGTCCCGATCAGATCCGCGGGTTCGCGTCCCAATATATCTTTTACTCTCGGGCTGGCGTAGGTGTACTTGGCGTCGTGGTCGACTTCCCATATCCAATCACTGGTGCTCTCGACCATGTCGCGAAACCGATCCCGACTTACCGTCAACTCGGCGACCTGGCGTCGCAGGTTGTCGATCTCACGCTTTAACTGATCGCTTGCTGGGTTATCGCTATCCATGAGACAGCTCCGATTTGTTTGCCTTGGCGCTCAAAAAGTAATTGTAGTTGTTTTCCCCGGCCGGACGCTACTGTTTTCCCCGTCTCGCTTTCGGTGCGTTGCTTCCGGGAATTGGGATTGTTCGATGGTCCGCTAGGTCAAATCGATGTGGTGACGGTTGCGGAGGATATCTGTTGTGCGTTTGCGCTCGGCGGCGGTCTGGTTGTCTGATAACTCATGAAGCGATGCGAATATCGCCAGCAGTTCGTCAAGCAACTCGTCGGTCAATTCGCCCAACAACGCTATCGCGGTGCGGCGGAGCAGCAGGTCGTTCAGGTGCACGACGCGCTCGTTGCGGATTATGTACTCTATTTCGCGCTGGGTGTAGGTCGGGTGATTGTTCAGGAGCTTATCGTCGTCGGCGGTGCAGAATTCCGCCACCTGTCGGGCGACTGTCCCATACCGCACGAGCAGTGTGTCGATACGTTCCGGCGCCAGACCGCTCGTTCCCGCCAGAGCCTCGATCCACCCGGTCCTGTCAAGGTCGGTGCGGGGGAATTCCCTCCCTCCGCCTATGGGTATGGATTCGGTGCAGACTTTCCTCTCCGCCGAGAAATGCGCCAGGAGCTTGTCCATCGCCTGTTCGCCGAATGCGCGGAATGGCGTCCACTTACCGCCGACCAGCGAGAACACCGGGAAGTCGGCGCTTTCGGTTGGTTCGGAGATGTCGGTGAAGTGCGATCGGCTCATCTGTCCGGTGGTTTCAGCGGCCTTGGCCATCAGCGGTCTGACGCCGGAGAATGTGCTGAGGATTTGCGAACGGTCCACCTTAACATCCGGCAGGAGGTGCGTCAGGCACTCGATCATGTAGTCGATTTCGTTGTCGTCACATCTGGCCTGGTCGGGGTCGTCTACGGCGATGTCTGTCGAACCGATCAGCGGTTTGCCCAGCCAGGGCAGGGCGACAACGGCGCGGCCGTCGGGGGTCTCGTAAAAGAGCATTTCACCGTCGAGGGCCTTCATCAGCTCGTCGTTTTCGAGCACGAGATGCGCGCCCTTCGTGCCTGCGATGAGTTTCGACGGGTGGCCGAGACTCTCGTTCGCGAAGTCTATCCACGCTCCGGCTGCGTTTACCACGACCTTGGGGCGGACCTGAATATCCTGCCCCGCGATCTCATCCCGCAGCGTAACCGTATCGCCCCTGGCGCCGCGGGCGGACACGTAATTCAATGCGCGTGCCGATTCGCAGGCGGCTTCGGCGTCGGTGATTACTTCCATGCAGAGGCGTTCGGGATAGCTGATCCACCCGTCGTAATAGGTGGCGGTTCCGATTGTGTCGGGATGCAGTCCGGGGCGTCGTTTGAAGGCCTCGGCGCGCGACGTGAAGTGATGCTTGGGCATCTGGCGATTGTGTTCTGCGAACTTGTCGTACATTCGCAGTCCGACCCCGATCATCCGGGCTCCGCGGTGTTTGGCCCGTTTTCCGGGCGACAGGCCCAGAGTCTTGCGGATTACGCCCATCATTCCCGACCACCGCGACTGGAAGGGTATTGTTGTAGGAAGGGGGAAGATGTAGTGCGGGCAGTTCTGTAGAAGCAGGTTCCGTTCGTGTACGCCTTCGCTAACGAGTTTCTTCTCACCGAATTCAAGGTATCGCAGTCCGGCGTGGATCATTCTGGACGGCGCGGCGGTCGTGCCGCAAGCAAAGTCGCCGCGGTCAACTATCAGCGCATCGAACCCGTGCAACGCCAACTCGCGGAACACCGACGCCCCGTTTATTCCCGCCCCGACAACGAGCACCGAGATTTCGGGCCTCTCGCGGAGTTGGTTTATCGTGTCTTCTCTCGTCTTCAGGAGCTTGCTGATGGTTCCGATCCTTTCGCAATCGTGCGGCCCGCAGATGCAGTTCGCCCGCAGCACGATACAGGAAATCCACCCGCCGTTCAATATGGTTCAGCGCGGTTGTCGCGATTAGGCTCCTCCAGCGCTCGGGCGTCAGAGGATATCAACCGCCCGAGCGTTGTCGGACGTGTTGAGGATAATCGTCGCTTCGGGAGCGTCGGTTACCGACGCATACGTAAAGACAATGTCGATGCCCGCATCTGCGAGTTTGTGGGCGATCTCGTTAAGAGCCCCGGGCGTGTTGGCCGCCCGGACGCGGACCACGTCATCCCAACCGCATTCATCGACCGCCGGGGAGATGCTCTCACACGCCTTCTGCGGATCGTCCGCCACCAGCATCAGACGCCCGACGTCGCCCTCGCCCCACGCGCACATCGCCAGGATGTTGACTTCAGAGGCCTTGAGTTTGTCGGTGACTTCCGCTAGTTTTCCAATAGAGTTCGACACGGTCGCATTACACTGTCTGGTCAACTCAGCCATGATGATTCTCCTTAATATGGATCACTAAAGCATTATAGGCGCACCGGTTGATACGGACTACCGATCGTGCCTGAAATGCTTTTGTACCGCGGAAGCCAAGGGATTATCATGCTGTTTGCGGTAACAGATGAAAGGGACAAGATGAAGCGAGCGGTTCCGGCGGTCTTGATAGTATGTGCTGTTGTCTGTGCGGCGGCCCCAGCCCAGCAGGTTTGCATAAGCGGTGTTCACCCGCATCTGGCGGTTTTCAACGGGCGGTGCGATCCGGTCTCCAACACATGGACCGGTACGGGGCGCGAGTGCGGGATCGGGGCGGTTGTTCCCTGGGCCGGTAAGCTCAGGCTCATCACCTATCCGCCTCACGAAACGCGCGGTGGGACAGATAAGCTCTGGTCGATTGACGAGAAACTCAATTTGGAGTTTGCGCCCGAGTCTGTCGGCGGAACGCACGCCGGTCGAATGATCCATCGCGAGTCAAACCAACTGGTGATCGGTCCGTACTTTATTGACGCTAAGGGCAAGGTCCGCGCCGCTGACGTTAAGAACAAACTGATCGGGCGAATGACGGCTGTCGCCCGCCACCTCACCGACCCGAAGAACATGGTCTATCTCATCGATATGGAGGGCGCGGTCTACGAAGTAAACGTCCATACGCTGGCCGTGAAAAAGCTGTTCGCCAAGCCCGTGCCCGGAGACCACGCCAAAGGCGGATACACCGCCCAGGGACGCCTGGTTATTGCGAACAATGGCGAGCGAAGGCCCAAGAAGCCCGGACAGTACGGCGTGCTGGCCGAATGGGACGGTAGGGAATGGCGGATTGTCGAGCGTAAGCAGTTCTGCGATGTCACCGGGCCGGATGGGATATACGGTGGTAACGATGACAAGAGCCCGCTTTGGGCGATCGGATGGGATCGCAAATCGGTCATCCTCAAGTTGCTGGACCAGGGGAAGTGGTCTACATTTCGCATGCCCAAGGCGTCTCACGCGTTCGATCCAAAACACGGTTGGTACACCGAATGGCCGAGGATAAGACGCATCGCCGAGGGCAAATTGATGATGGACATGCATGGGATGTTCTACGATTTCCCGAAAGGTTTTTCCGCGGCGAACACGGGCGGGATCGCGCCGATCGCTTCGCACCTGCGATACATTCCTGACTTTTGCGAGTGGAATGGGCGCCTGGTGCTGGCTGGCGACGATACGTCGATAATACAGAATCCGATGGCGGGCAAGTCCCAGTCGAATCTGTGGTTTGGGAAGGTCGCTGATCTGGTGAGTTTCGGCCCGTCGTCGGGGTGGGGCGGAGTGTGGATGGGCGACGCGGTGAAAGCCGATACGCCGTCTACGCCGTTTCTGATCGGCGGATTCGCCAAACGCGTGATTCACCTGTCCGTTGGCGACAAGATCGAAGGGCTTTCGGAGGGCGATGTCTCGCGATGCACCGGGAAATACACATTCACGGAATTGCCCGGGCAGTTGCGCGGTCTGGCTGTCGTGACGGTCGCCCGCGGCGACTTCCACAAGCCCGCGCCGGGATACTCCTTTACCGTCGACAGGGCGGTGACGGTCTATCTCGCTGTCGATGTGCGGGGCAAGCTCGATCTCGGTTCGGAGTGGAAGAAGACCCCCATGCGAGCCGCCTGGGGCGGATACGCCGATTTTATCTACGTTCGCGATTTCAAGGCCGGTCGCGTGGAAGTCCCCCCGCACGACGCGCCGCACCTGAAGGGGGCCTACGGCCTGCCGCACGCGTGCTTCCTCAACTCCGAGGCTGCGATCACCGACCTGCCGAAGAATCTCGGCGCCGCCCTCACGCGGACCGAGAGCGTTAAGACGCCCCCGACGAAAACTGGCGACGTTACGTTCACGCTCGAGATCGACGCCAGGGGTGACTGTAAGTGGAAGGCCTGCAAGCAGATTACCGTGCCCGACGGCGGGTATCGACACCACGTTTTCTCCGACGATCTGAAGGCCGAGTGGATACGCGTGCGTGCTGACAAAGACTGCATCGCAACCGCCTACTTCCACTACGCTTCACCGGCCAAGGCGTTCGAAGATAATAAGGCCATCTTCGCGTCGCTGCCGAAAGTGAAGGATGCGGCCGGGGGCGGGCTGATCCGACCGGCCGGTCATAACACGAACCTGCAGTTCGTCACCCGCCAGGGTGCCTATCTTGAAGTTGACGAGAAGATGAACTTCCGCATTCCCGCCAAGTCGCGAGCCGCTGAAGTTAGGAAGATTGCGGCGATCAAACGCGACTTCACCGTGGACGCCGCCTCGGTTATCTTTACGCACAAGGGCAAGAGATACCGTCTGCCGAAGGGAGATCCCGCGTATGACAAGCTCACATCCCGAGGTGTGCGGGAATGTGTCTCCGAGCGGTACCTGGTGAACATTCACGGAACGTTCTACGAGATGCCCCGCGATTCCGGCGCTTACCATCCGGGCCCGGAGTTGATGAAACCGGTGGCCAGCCACGGGCGGGCGATTGTCGACTTCTGCACTTGGCGCGGGCTTATGGTCATCAGCGGAACTTCCCCCGGAGCCAACACCGACGGGAACTACTTCGCATCCGCCGACGGAAAGACCGGGCTCTGGTTCGGGCATATTGACGATCTGTGGAAACTCGGCAAGCCGGTAGGCGTCGGCGGACCGTGGAAAGATACTGACGTAAGGGCCAGCGCCCCGTCGGATCAGTACCTGATGACCGGATACGATCGCAAACGACTCGACATTTCGCACGATGCGGACCAAGCCGTCGAGATGACCGTCGAGGTCAACTTCGATCACAACGGATGGCGCGAGTATGCTAAGATATCCGTACCGTCGGGCAAGGCGGCGACCCATGAATTCCCAGACGGATTCAACGCACACTGGGTGCGTTTGAAATCGTCGGCAGCCTGCAAAGCTACGGCGGTATTCACCTATGAGTAGTCCCGAAAACCGCAGTTCAATGATAGACTTGGGAGTGCGCCCCGGCCTCCAAAGGAAGAAAAAAGGATGAGTGTGAGCAATATGAGGCGAAGAGAGTTTCTGAAAGGCATTGGCGGAGGTGTGCTGGGGATGAGCCTTGCAGGCGCACAACTTTCGGGGGCGCCGGAAAAGACGTCCAATGCGCCCAACATCCTCTGGATCATTGCCGAAGATATGTCTCCGGACCTCGGTTGCTATGGCAATAAGGTCGTGACAACTCCGAATATTGATCGTCTGGCGGCTAGAGGGGTGAAGTTCAACAGTGTTTTCACTACTGCCCCGGCATGTTCCCCGAGCAGGACGGCGCTTGGGACGGGAGTCTACCAGACGACGCTCGGAGCCTACCACATGCGCTACAGCAAAGCACTGATGCCGGTCCTTTCCAAACCGGTCAAAGTGCTGCCGGAGTTGATGCGCGAGAACGGTTATTACACCGGGAACATCAAGAAGATCGGCGGGACTGGAACGGGAAAGGATGACTGGCAATTCAAGGCGCCGGGGAAATCATGGGATACCAGCTCCTGGAGTGAACTGGTGAAACACCAGCCTTTTTACGCTCAAATCAACTCCAAACAATCCCATCGAAAATTTGCTTCCTCCAAGGGTATCTCGAAGGAGAGAATTGAGATACCCCCTTATTACCCCGACCATCCGGTTACCAGAAATGATTGGGCCGGTTATTTCGCGAGCGTGAACCAGTTCGATCGCCAGGTCGGCGCAATTCTGAAGCGGCTTGAGGCGGACCATCTTGATAAGAATACGATTGTATGCGTCTTCTCGGATCATGGCAGGCCGATGATTCGCGGAAAGAACTGGTTGTACGATAGTGGAACCCGGATTCCGTTGATCATCTACTATCCGGAAAACGTGAAGAAGCCTGACGGGCACCAGGTGGGAAAGGAAAACTCCGCACTACTTAGCGTCATCGATCTGGTGGCGGAAACCGTTCTCATGGCCGGCGGCGCCATTCCTGATTGGATGCAGGGCAGGAGTTTCCTTCAAAAGGATTCCGTACCGCGAAAATACATCCACACCGCGGTCGATCGGATTGGGAATATCGACAGTTGCAGCCGTGCTGTCCGAACCGACAGGTTCAAGTACATTCGGAACTTCAAGACGCCCGGATCTATCAATGAATGCACCACGGCATACAGACGGGCAAACCACCCGATTTACCACCTGTTGAACATCATGGGAGGGAAGAATCTGCTGACGTCGGTTCAGGCTCAACTGCTGAGACCTCTGGCGGCCGAAGAATTGTACGACCTTAAGAAAGACCCATACGAAACAGTTAACCTTATCGGGAACAAGGAGTTCGAGGCGGTTCACAAAGAACTCAAAGAGCAACTGGCCAAGTGGATTGAATCCAGCAAGGACAAAGGCCTTGCCAAAGACAGTGACGCCATTGTTGAGCATTTCAAGGCATACGGCGCCAAGACCAGGAAGCTCAAGGCTAAGAGTATTCGGATGATGCGGGCGTCAGTCGAAAAACACTTTAAGTGAAAGAAGAGGCGGAACGTTCCGTAAAGCATAGGGATATTTGCATATGAATAAGACATGTTTTATCACAATCCTGGCGACATTGACGTTCAGTGTTATCGCCCGAGGCTCCGAGCGTACCGTCCTGGTCGAGGCCGAAGCGTTTTCCGAACGCGGCGGGTGGGTTGTCGATCAGCAGTTTATGGATGAAATGGGCTCACCGTTCCTGCTGGCTCACGGGCTGGGCATACCGGTGAAGGATGCCTCCACTACGGTGACATTCCCCGCAGCGGGCACGTATCACATCTGGGTTCGCACTCGCGACTGGGTGGCCGGATGGAAAGCGCCCGGGGCTCCGGGCAAGTTTCAACTGCTCGTTGACGGTAAGCCCCTCAAGACCACGTTCGGAACTGAAGGCGTCAAATGGCACTGGCAGAGCGGTGGGGCGGTCGAGATCGCCAAAACTAAAATCGCTGTCGCACTGCACGATCTTACCGGTTTCGAGGGCCGATGCGACGCGATTGTCTTTTCAAGCGATCCGAAGTTCACCCCGCCCAACGAACTGAAGACAATGGCGCCGTGGCGGCGCAAGCTGCTGGGGCGGCCCGAAACTCCGCCCGACGTTGGCGAGTTCGACCTGGTGGTTGTCGGAGGCGGCATCGCAGGAACCTCAGCGGCGCTGTCGGCCGCTCGTCTTGGAGCCAAAGTTGCACTCATCCAGGACCGCCCCGTGCTGGGCGGAAATAACTCCTCCGAGGTGCGCGTATGGCTTCATGGTAAGATGAACTTCCAGCCTTATCCGCGGATTGGCGACGTGGTGCGCGAACTCGACCAGAAACGCCGCGCCCACTACGGACCGGCCAACACCGCCGATCTCTACGAAGACGATCGCAAAATCGCCCTTGTCCGCGCCGAGAAGAACATATCGCTGTTTCTGTCCCATCGCGCCAACGGCGTGGAGATGAGCAAAGGTCGGATCGCAGCGGTTATCGCAGAGAACATAAACACCGGGTGTCGCCTGCGGTTTGTCTCGCGCAGCGTGGCCGACTGCACCGGTCACGGTGTGATCGGGGCGTTGGCGGGGGCTGACTTCCAGATGACCCGCAAGGGGCATATGGGGCGCTGCAATCTCTGGAACGTTGTCGAAACCGACAAGCCAGCTCCTTTTCCGCGCTGCCCCTGGGCGTTGGACCTGAGCGACAAACCGTTCCCGGGTCGAAAATCGGGCGGTTTGAAATCGCTCGGCGTGTGGTACTGGGAAAGCGGATTCGATCACGATCCGTTCGAGAAGGGCGAATACATACGCGACTGGAATTTCCGTGCGATGTACGGAGCCTGGGACGCCCTGAAGAATGTCGACAAACGCTATCCGAACCACAAGCTTAACTGGTCGGCGCATATCTCGGGCCCGCGCGAGTCGCGGAGGATTGTCGGTGATGTGCTGCTGACCGGAAAGGACGTATCCTCGGGCAAGACCTGGCCCGACGCATGCGTGCCCTGCACATGGACGATGGATCTGCATCTGCCCAATAAGAAATACGAAAAAGGCTTCGAGGGCGACGCATTTATTGCCTCGGCGCATCATACCAGATTCAAGACTCCATACTGGCTGCCGTATCGCTGCCTGTATTCGAAGAACATCGCCAACCTGTTCATGGCCGGGCGTGATGTTAGCGTAACACACGAGGCTCTAGGAACGGTCCGCGTGATGCGAACCTGCGGTATGATGGGCGAGATCGTTGGAATGGCCGCCTCGATATGCACCAAACGCGACACCACTCCGCGAGGCGTCTACAAGGACTATCTCGACGAACTGAAGAAACTGATGAAGGCTGGCGTGGGCAAAACACAGACTCCCGCCGACGCATCCGCCCGCCCGAAATGGCTCGGCTCGGCGGGGCTGAATCTCTCCAGGAGGGCGAGGGTCACTGTTTCGTCGAACCACCCCAGCGGTAAATACAAATCCTCAGCCATCAATGATGGCGAAGCCTCCCCGGTTGACAACGACCTGCGATGGGTCAGCGACGCCAAGCCGCCTCACCGCGTGGAACTCATCTGGCGTCGTCCGCAGACGATCAGCGCGATTCGCATCGTAAGCGGATGGAATCAAGGCGGGAGAATCATCGGGGCATTGGAGAGCTTCTCGCTGCAATACTCCGACTCGAGCGGGTGGAAGGATATACCGGGCGGTAAAGTTGGCGGTAACCGCCTGGCTGACTGGTCGGTGAGGTTCAAGCCCGTCCAGGCCAACGCCCTACGCCTGACGGTGACAGTTACGCAGACCAATACCGCCCGCATATGGGAGATCGAGACGTATGACCCGCCGGAGAAACCGGCGAAGTGATTGTCTTTACCAAAGGCGGGGGGGGCAATCGGCGTCTTGAATTCGGGGGCGGGAGCCTGAAAGATGAAAATACATTGGATGACTACGCTACTGGCGTTAGCGATCGTTGCAGGTTCAGCCTCCGCCGGGAGTGTTGTTCTACTTGAGGCCGAGGGGTTCGACCAACTCGGCGGGTGGAAACTCGACCAGCAGTTCATGGACCAGATGGGCTCTCCGGTCCTGCTGGCCCACGGAATGGGCGTTCCGGTAAAGGATGCGACCACCGCGGTTACGTTCCCGTCGACCGGTGAATATCACCTGTGGGTTCGAACGCGCGATTGGGCCGCCACATTCAACGCCAAAGGCGCTCCAGGCAAGTTTCAAGTGCTCATCGACGGAAAAGCCGTCGATAAGATATTTGGCACGGAAGGCGCCGAATGGCGATGGCATCGCGGCGGGACGGTTAAGATCGCCAACGCCAAAACAACCGTATCGCTGCACGATCTTACCGGTTTCGACGGACGGTGCGACGCGATAGTCTTCTCCGCGGACGCCGACTTCGTCCCGCCCGCCGATCTGAAGCTGATGGCGCCCTGGCGTCGCAAGCTGCTTGGCTTGAGCCGGAAGCCTGAAGATGCGGGCAACTTCGATCTGGTTGTGATTGGCGGAGGGATCGCCGGTTGCTGCACGGCCGTCGGCGCCGCCCGGTTAGGTCTTCGCGTAGCCTTGGTCCAGAACCGACCCGTGCTGGGCGGTAACAACAGCTCCGAGGTCCGCGTCGGACTGTCGGGCCTGATCCACCAGGAACCCTACCGGCGGCTGGGCGACCTGGTCGATGAAATAGGCCCGGTCGGTCATTGGAACTTGTGGGAAGCCAGGAAGGACCCCAATTCGCCGCGCAGCAAGCGGATACTAGCTGAGATCAAGAAGCATCCGGAGAAGAAGATCCATAATGCCGGCCCGCCCAAGAACTACGCCGACCAGAAGAAGGCCGACGTCGTCCGCGCCGAGAAGAACATCAGCCTCTTTCTCAACACGCACGCCAATGCAGTTGAGACCGACCGAAAGAATATTACCTCAGTCATCGCACAGAATATCCGGACAGGCAAACGCCTGCGGTTCTCCGCTCCACTGTTTGTCGATTGCACAGGTGACGGAAACGTAGGCTTCCTGGCCGGGGCTGATTTTCGCGTCGGCCGAGAAGCCCAAAGCCAGACCGGTGAGAAGCTCGCCCCCAAAGAAGCTGACCAGATGGTGATGGGAACTTCCGTGCAGTGGTACTCGGTGCAACAGGACAAGACATCCGCGTTTCCCGAGTGTCCCTGGGCCGTGCAATTCAACGATAAAAGCTGCACGAAAAGCACGCGGGGCGACTGGAACTGGGAAACAGGAGCCAATCGCGACCAGGTCGCGGAAATCGAACGGATTCGCGATTACGCCCTCCGTGTAACCTACGGCAACTGGAGCTTTCTCAAGAATCGCAGCCGGTTCAAGGCGCAATACGCCAAGCGGCGGCTGGTCTGGGTGGCCTACATCGGAGGCAAGCGTGAATCCCGACGGCTTCTGGGAGATGTTGTTCTCCGGCAGCAGGACATCGTCGATCAGAGGAAATTTCCTGACGCGTGCGTTACGACTACCTGGTCGATCGATCTTCACTACCCGAAGAAGACTGCAGGCTACGACGGGGAACCCTTTCGTTCGACCGCCAAGCACCTGCGGATCAAACCCTATCAGATCCCATACCGGTGCCTGTATTCGCGAAACGTCGAGAATCTCATGATGGCCGGACGCAACATCAGCGTAACTCACGTCGCTCTCGGGACAGTGCGTGTGCAGAGAACAACGGGAATGATGGGAGAAGTCGTTGGAATGGCCGCGGCGCTGTGCAAGGAGCATTCGACCACGCCGCGGGGCGTTTACAAGGACTACCTCGAAGACCTCAAGAAACTGATGCAGGCCGGCGCGGGCAAGGCTCCGACAAAAGCCTCTGCAGCGCCGAAATAACCACCCCGCATTTGCTCAGGGGACGGTGTCGGGTTACAATTAGCGTTTTTACGGTGGGGCGGGAGCATGACGGATGAAAACGTGTTTTTCTATAGCGGCGATGGTATTGGCGATAGCGATTCTTGCAGGGACGGCGGCGGGCGGAAGCGAGATTCTGCTGGAGGCTGAAGGGTTCGATGATCTCGGCGGGTGGAAGCTCGATCAGCAGTTCATGGACCAGATGGGTTCGCCGATCCTGCTGGCCCACGGGATGGGCGTACCGGTTAAGGATGCGACCACCGCGGTGACGTTCCCAGCCGCCGGTGAATACCACCTCTGGGTTCGCACGCGCGACTGGGTCGCCAACTTCAACGCAACCGGCGCGCCGGGCAAGTTCCAGGTGCTGATTGATGGAAAGGCGGTTGAAAAAGTCTTCGGAACCGAAGGCGCCAAATGGCGCTGGCATCGCGGCGGGGCGGTCCAGATAAGCAAGACGAAAGCCATCGTATCGCTGCACGATCTTACCGGCTTTGATGGGCGGTGCGACGCTGTGGTTTTCTCTTCGGACGCCGACTTCGTTCCTCCGAATGATCTGAAACTGGCGGCTCCCTGGCGGCGCAAGCTGCTTGGTCTGAGCGAGAAGCCCGAAGATGCGGGCAAGTTCGACCTGGTGGTGATCGGCGGGGGACTTGCCGGGACGTGTTCAGCGATCTCGGGGGCGAGATCCGGGCTGAAGGTCGCGCTGATCCAGGACCGTCCTGTGCTTGGGGGCAATAACTCTTCGGAAGTCCGCGTGCACCTTGGGGGCAAGACAATGCTGGGGCCGTATCCGGCGTTGGGCGGAGTGGTCAGGGAACTCTCGCCGGCCAGACGCGGCAATGCGGGCCCGCCTGAACGATACGAAGACTCCAAGAAGCTCAAGGTCGTCGCCGGCGAGAAGAACCTCTCGCTGTTTCTCAGTACGCACGTCAGCGAAGTGGAGAAAGATGGTAAGAAGATATCGGCCGTAATCGGAAGGAATATTCGTACGGGCAAGCGTCTTCGTTTCTCGGGGCGAGTGTTCGCCGACTGCACCGGCGACGGGACGGTTGGATTCCTGGCCGGCGCCGACTACCGAATGGGGCGTGAAGGCAAAGATCAGACCGGCGAGACCCTTGCGCCCGCAAAGGCCGACAAGATGACCATGGGCAGTTCCGTTCAGTGGTACTCCAGGCCGGCCGGCGCTCCGTCGGCGTTTCCAAAATGCCCCTGGGCGGTCCAGTTCACCGAAGAAAACGTCCAACGCGTGACGGGTGGTGAATGGAACTGGGAAACGGGAATGAACAAGCACCAGATCGACCAGTTCGAGGAGGTGCGCGACTATGGTATGCTGGTGATCTACGGCAACTGGGCGTTCCTGAAAAACAGCCCGCGCAGCCGAGCCAAATACGCCAACCTGAAGCTCGACTGGATCGCCCACATCGCAGGCAAACGCGAATCCCGCCGCCTTCTGGGCGACGTAATTCTCACCGAGCAGGATATCACCGGTCAGAAGGCTTTTGACGACGCTTGCGTGACGACCACCTGGACGATCGACCTGCACTACCCGCACCCCAAGAACACCCAGCAGTTCCCCGGGCGGGAATTCCGATCGATCGCCAAGCACCTCCGCATTAAACCGTACCCCATCCCGTATCGCTGCCTCTACTCGCGGAATATCGACAACCTGTTCATGGCCGGACGCGACATCTCCGTTACGCATGTAGCCCTGGGCACTATTCGAGTGATGAACACCTGCGGGATGATGGGCGAGGTCGTCGGAATGGCCGCTGCGATCTGCAAGGAGCGTGAAACCACGCCGCGGGGCGTTTACAAGGACTACCTCGAAGACCTGAAGAAACGCATGACCAAAGGCACGGGCAAGCCGCTGCCTCCGGGCGCCGTGGTTCCAGAGCGGGGAGTCAGCGCCAACGTCCCCAAACCGCCGACGTGGATCAAGACAGCCGGGCCGAACTTCGCGCGGACTGCAAAGGTGACCGTATCGAGCACGCTGAAAGAAGGAAGCTACAAGTCGTCGAACATCAACGACGGAATAATTGCATTCGGTATGAACGATCGCTGGGTAAGCGATTCGAACTTCCCTCAGACCGTAGAGCTTGCCTGGGATGCTCCTCAGACGATCGGTGCGGTCAGGATCGTAACAGGCTGGAAATCGGGCAGGCGGATCATCGGAATGCTGTCGGATTTCTCGCTGCAGTATCACGATGGCGGAGCCTGGAAGGATATCGACGGAGCCAAAGTGAAGGATAACAAGCTGGCCGACTGGACCGCAAAATTCAAACCCGTCAAGACAAAACGCCTCCGCCTTACAGTAACCGCCGCCCTAAAGAACCTGGCCAGAATTTGGGAAATGGAAGCCTACAACCCGCCGGCGCCCGCCAAATGAAACTTACTACCGTGATAATACTGGCCGCGCTGACAACGGTTGGCGCCGTGAAGCTACCTGACATCAAGTCTGTGCCTGCGGATCTCAAGACGCCCGTGATGGTCGATGGCGATGCGGCGGCCGGGAAGCGGGTTAAGCAGGTCGCGCCGGAATACAAGGGTACGGACGTTTTTCATGCGCTCTATCTGCCGACCGACTGGAAGCCGGGGGCCAAGCGGAAGTATCCGGTTATCGTCGAGTATGCGGGTAATGGACCGTATCGCAATCGGTATGGCGATGTTTCCGCGGGCAAGGTCCAGGGCAGCAATCTGGGGTATGGGATATCCGGCGGGAAACGGTTTATCTGGTTGTGCCTTCCGTATGTGAACTCGAAGACCAAGACCAACCAGCGTCGATGGTGGGGCGACGTGGCGGCCACCGTTGAATACTGCAAGAAGACTGTCCCGCGAATCTGCAGCGAGTACGGCGGCGATCCGTCGCGAGTTATCTTGATAGGCTTTTCGCGCGGCGCGATCGCGTGCAACTACATCGGCCTGCATGATGACGAGATCGCAAAGCTCTGGCGCGGGTTCGTTCCGTACAGCCACTACGACGGTGTGCGGAAATGGGGGTACAAGGGCGCCGACAAGGCTTCGGCGTTGAAGCGTCTCAAACGCCTGAAGGGGCGTCCGCAGTTCATCTGCATGGAAAACTCGATCGACGAAACGAAGCGATACCTCGCCTCGACCGGCGTCAAGGGCGACTTCACGTTCGTAGTCACTCCGTTTCGCAATCACAACGACCGCTGGGCTCACCGCGACAGCCCCCAACGGCGCCAATTGCGAAAATGGGTGGACGGCGTTCTGGCCGACAAGCCGACCGCCTCCCAACCTGAAACCGACTGATTACTTGTCGTAGACTTTTGTCCCGGCGATTATGGCCTGGCGGTTTCGCTGTTCAACGGCTTGGCGTTTTGCCAGGTAGTCCAGGCGGGCCTGGTCGGCGGGGCAGGGCGTAAAGTTGGGCATGTCTGATCGCGGGTGATCTCGCAGGCGCTGTGCGCCCTTGCCGATCAGCGCCAGGGCCTGGACGTACTTGGGGTTGGTTCTGTCGGTAAAACCGGTGAGGCACAGGCTGCGGGCCGGGCGGGTGAAATTGATCGGCGAACCGTGGTTCATGATCAACCTGTTGAGTTGGGGTACGGAGTAGCTGTTGGCGTTGTTCCATCCGTATTTGACCTTGCCCGGCGCGGCGGCGGCCAGACGCCCGAGGGCGACCATCTCCTTGTGATCCAGCGGGCAGCGGCCGAACGTGTTGGTGCGGTAATACGTAACGTGCGACGGATAGTAAGGCACGTTCAGGTCGACCCAGGTTATGATTCGGTCGAGGTCTTCGGCGCTGAGTTTGACTCGCGGCTTTCCGGCGGCGCCCGCGGGCTTGTGTCCTGCGCGGAGCATGTCCACCAGGGCGCTTCGATGCGACCCCCATGTGTACGGGCCGATTACCTTCGTGGGACCGGCGCCCACCGATGAGATAAGCGGTTTGGCGTCGTCCGGTTTGGGGCGCACCCAGATCGCCGGTGATCGGGCCATCAGGTTCGTGTACGACAGGTTGAAGGCGGGGCCTTTGTCTCCGCTGAGGTTGATCGCGGCGGCCTTGCCGTCGGTGTCGTCTTTGGCGTCGTAGTCGTGGCAGCGGATGCAATGCTTGTCCAATACGGGTTGGACCTCGCGAGCGTAAGAGAACTTCCTGGCCGGGCCATACCACGGGGCCAGGGGCGAGGGGGCTCGTTTCAGCGCGGTCGACCGCTTGGCCGCCGGCGACGATACGGGCTTGAGGTGGTCTTCGTGACAGCCTACGCACGAGGCGGACTCGCCTGGCTGAAGCATCGCACCGCTCCGCATCGAGTGGATCATCATGCCATCGGCGTCGAGCAGTTGGAAGTAGACAAACTTCCCGGCCGGGACGCTGAAATACGCCGACCCGTCGGCTTCGACCGGCGCCCGGCCGAGGATGCGCTTGTTGTTGTAATGGTGCCAGTTGGTCGCCACGGGATGATGACTATCGCCGCTGCGGGCGGGCGTCCAGTCGCCGATGCCGCGTGGGGGGAACGTCCGCTTGGAAGGCGCCTCGACTACGCGGATGAACTTGACGGCGCCGACCTTTACGCGGTCCATCGACTCGCCGATGTACACGTTCTGCACGTGGAATGTCCCGGCGGTCTTGCTCAGGTCGACCCGGGTCGGGATTACCGGCGGACGGGTGCGCGAGGCAATGGGCATGGGGTCGAAACAACCGGGAGCCTCGGAGTGCAGGGGCAGCTCGTTTCCGAACGTGTCGACGAGAAAGAGCCCCATGGGCTTGCGATGGGCCAACTGCCGAGAGCACAGGATGAACTCTTTCGACAGCGGATACGGGTCCTCGTACTTCACGCGGATACCGCGGAAGCTGTCAAACCTCCCGCCGACGCGTTCCTCGCGGTTCCAATGGCTCATGTGCGGCCGGATATCCGCCGGCCAACTCCGGACGATAGGTTCCATACCGTCCAGTCCGCGGCTGCGGTCGCCTATGACCATGGCGCCCCACGCCAGTTCATGCACCGCGCTGAAGACCGCCAGGAACCGGCGCGTTCCGGGCACGACACGGGCGTCGACAACGGGGCCCGGCTGCCAGCCGTATCCGCCCCAGTACAGCGCGTGGTTTGTCCCGTCGGGGTTGGCGGTCCACAATCCGTAGGCCGAGGCGTAATGCTTGTCGACGTATTCCCACCGCGTGTAGAGAATCCGCCCGTCGGGCATTAGGCTGGCCCGGCCTTCGAACTGCGTGTTATATCCGATCTGGCGGATGTTAGACCCGTCGCCATTCATGGAAAACAGATTGGCCATCAGGTGGCGTTGACAGGGGATGTATTTCGGGTCGCGCGTCGAACTGAAGATGATCTTGCCGTCGGGCATGTACACCGGTTGGATGTCCGAAACGCGTGGCGCAAAAGTCAGTTGTTTGAGATTGTCCCCGTCGGTGTTGATCTCGTAGACGTGATAATCGTCGTCGACATCGCGCCGCATCGCAAATACGACCTTCTTACCGTCGAAGTGCACCTCCGGATCGCGGATGACGCCCTTGGGAGCGGCGAGAATCGTCGTTACCTTCTCCGTCGCCGCGTCGAGCAGCTTGAGCGCGCCGCCGCCGCGGAAGCACCTCGTATTGATCTCGCCTGTCTGGTACATCGTTGCTTCCGTACCGTGCTCGTTTATGTACTGCGACCGCGTGACGAACAGGATCGGTCGACCGCTGACCAACGGATTGGCGATCAGCGCCTTGCGCTGGAGTTCCGCCAGTGCTTCTTTGTCTCCGGGCTTGAGGCGATCGATTTCGCTGAGGAACTGGCGGCCTTGCGGGTACCGGTCGCCGAACGTGGAGATCAGGTGACCGACAGCCGCCTTCAGCGATGCCGGCGAATTGGTTTGCGGAGCCTTGGCGGCGGAGCCTGAGCGACATACGCTCGACAGCACCACGGCGATTAGAATGGTCCGGAATTTCCGATCTGTCATGATTGAGAATCCTTTGCTGCAGTTCAGATTATACTCTCGCGGGCCGACGGATGAAAACTCTTGTGAACGCCTTTTGCTCTGGCGTCAATCGATTCGTCGGCTACAATGCACCCGATGCGGGAGTGAGCATATGAGCAAAACTGAAAGTAAGGCGAGTCATCAACAGCGGGTTCAGACGATCTGTTTGGTGATTCTAAGCACGGTGGCGGTGGCGGTGTCGCTTTACTGGCTTGAGCCGGTGCTGGTTCCGTTTGTGCTTGCGGTTTTCATTACGCTGGGCATGTCGCTGTTTATCGACCTTCAGATGAAGTATCTGCACATGCCGCGCCTCGTTGCGATGCTGGTTACGATTATTGTCGGGCTGTTGATCCTCGCAGTGTTCGGATTACTTGTCTTCAAGGCGGTGGATCAGTTGAACGATAACGCCGGAATCTACGGTCAGCAGATCGAGGCGATGTTTGACGAACTTTCCAAGGCCGTTCCGCTCAAGTCGTTTGGTGTCGACGCTGATGACGACGGATCGCTGCTCTCACAGATCCCCGTAACAACCGTTCGCCAGGTTCTGCTGGATACGGGAACGGCGGTGATGGGCATTGTCTCTCGCGGAATGCTCGTGCTGATCTTCGTGATATTCCTGCTTTCGGGTCAGATGGTGTCCAAGCGACCGGTCGGGGGAATGCTCGGGCAAGCCGAAGCCGGAATAAAACGATACATAGTCACCAAGATCCTTGTCTCGGTGATAACCGGCGTGACGGTGGGGCTGGCGCTGACGCTGCTGGGCGTCGAAATGGCGCTCATGTTCGGGCTGTTTGCGTTTCTGCTCAATTTCATTCCCTCCATCGGATCGGTTATCTCAACTTTGCTTCCGCTGCCGGTGGTTCTTGTCACTCCGGGCATGTCGCTGGCGACGGGGATCCTGGCGATTGCGATACCGGGTGCGATTCAGTTCGCCATAGGCAACGTGATCGAACCGAAGATTATGGGGCGTTCGCTGGACCTGCACCCGATCGTGATACTTATGGCGCTGATTTTCTGGGGCATGTTGTGGGGAATCGTCGGGATGCTGCTGGCGACTCCGATGACGGCTGTGGTCAAGATATTCCTGTCGAAGCGCGAATTCACCGCCCCCCTGGCCAGCCTGCTTTCCGGACACCTGGAAGTAATAGATGACGCTTAGCAGCAAAGGCGGGTCAGAGTTGAGAGTCCAACTCCTCACGCCAGTCTACCCGCGGTCCGGAAAGTTCGTCGGGATGGACCGCTAGTGTTCCTCCACAAGAGCCTCCATGCGACAATAGAATTTATTGAATTCGCGCGGGCGAACGGTCAGGCGGAGGGTCGTTCCCATTGAAAGAGCGTCGATATCCTCGTTGGCGCTTTCGGGAAAATGGACTGCGATTTCAGCCGAATCAGTGTCTTCAACCTGGGCGATTACCGTTCGTCCATTGCGGAATTCCAGCGGCATGGATGATTCCAGCGTCCAGCTCACCGACTTTATGGTGACCTCCAGATTGTACGTTCGTTCGCATGCCCGGGCGATAAGTTCGCCTCGTTGGTCGCCGAAACGGTCGGAGCTTTCTATGGCGTTGAGGTCTTCGGCGTATTCGAGCCCGTCTGATACGGGTTTGGGCTGTTGATCGGGCTCGGGCTCGGGCCGAGCGCGGTGTTGGGTCTCGATCTCCGCAGCGATCGGCTGGGTGGGCGGGGTTTCGGCGGGGGGCGTAGGAGGCACAGGTGTCGGGATCGGCGGCGGTTGCGATTGTGCGTCAAGAGCGTCGATTTGAGCGGGGGTTTCGTTAACGTTGGGGCCCAGTTCAAATTCCGTGGACGCTATCCAGTCCGGCCAGTTTGGAATGTCGACCCTCAGGCTCATCTCCCAGATGACCTTGTTGTCGTCGGCTTGAAAAGTCCACGCGTCGGTCGTCGGTATCGCAATATTGCCCGAGATCATCTGCTTTCCCGCGGGAAGTTGCGCCTCATTACTCAGGGCGTAGTGTTTCTTGAAGAGCGTCTTCGTATGCGTTGTCCGATTCGTACCGCTTCCCGAGACGACCTGTTCCACACCTTTCAGTACGACGATCGCCGCGTTGATCCGCATCGATCTTTTCGGTGAGAATTCGACGGAAACCGGCAGTGTCTCGCCCGGAGCCGCCCGATCCCGGGCCAGAGAGAATGTCGTCTCCCCGAGTCGTTTGGCGGCCAGGGAGTTGCGAAGCAGCTTAAAGCCCACGATCGCCGCGACCGCCCATGCGATGATAATCACCGGAAGGAATGCAAACAGGAGCGATACGACTGCGACGACCATAACCGCCGCCAGCACGCAGCCCAGAGCTCTGTGCGGTTCTCCGGTTTTGGTCAGGCGGCGGGGTTCATCTGCTGGCCTGCACGCCGGTCCGGGCAGGAGAATGTACTCCTCGGCGGCCTTGGGGTCGAACGACCAGGGCACGTCGAGCCTCGCCCTGACGTAATGGTCGACATTAAGGTAGTGTCCGTGATATGTGAGCGGCTGGCCCGGTGAGTCAAACCGGAACTCGTATGCGACTGTCTCACCGGCGAGAAACTGCCTGCCGTTGTATTCGAGGGCGTCGATCGTTTCGCTGTCTGAGTTCCCGCGTCCGTGGGTGGCCCACATTATTTCGACACGCACTCCGTCGCAAGGCATGTTCGTTTTCGGCGTGACGTATACTTTCCCGCTGATGACCTCGCCGGCCTGGAATGTCCGGTCGTCTCTGTCGAACTCGATAACAATATCGCATTTAGACATCGCACACCCCTTGAAGCTCCTGGAAGCGTTCGTACATTTCATGTTCCATTCGGCGGATGTTGCTTCCGTATCGCCTGAGCAGATCCGCGATGGTGTCCGGGCGGATGGTTGGTACGGCTCCGGTGGCGCGTCTGGCGTGTTCAATCCGGCGCTGGAATATTCCGCTGACTCTGGTCGCGTCCGTCAGACCGGCCGGGCGCACGGTCCTGACTTCATATCCCGCTCGCTTCAGGGCGCGGGCGAAATTTCTGTGCGTTCCCAGCACGAGCGGATTAGCGCCGGAGAACAGCTTTTTGCGGAGCGATCGGGGCAGCCTCTGGAGTTCGTCAAGAAAGATCGGCTGCCCTGCGGGAGCTTCGGGCGCGGCGATTGCGCGATGGTCTTGCGCCAAGTGCATGTACGGAGCCCCGTCGAAATGCGCCCGAATCGCCAGCAGGTGAGTGGTCTTGCCCCGCCCGCGTCCGCCGAGGAATTGAACTGCGAATCGTCCGGACTTCAACTGCGAGACGATCTCCCGGACGTCCGCAATCGCCAGTTCCGCCCGCCGGTCGAGGTCAACCTCTCCGAACGGATTACGCCTGAGATTCAAATGTTCGTAGGGCAGCGATAGTTTCACTATCCGGTGTCTCCAGTTTCTAATTCCGATGTATTGTAGCTAATTGTCCCACCGATGCCATATAATGGCGCACCGCGGCCGGCGCGCGAAACAAACCAGAGAAAGGCGATGCCATGACAGTTCCTGCGGACCCACCTCGCGTATTACGATCGACAGCGCTGCTGTTTCTGGTGTGCGTGCTCTGTTTCACTTCGGATCGAGTCCGCGCGGAGATATTGCTTAGACGTCCGATGCCCATG
Source organism: Phycisphaerae bacterium (assembly GCA_030745875.1). Taxonomy (GTDB): domain Bacteria; phylum Planctomycetota; class Phycisphaerae; order SM23-33; family SM23-33; genus BS750m-G57. The sequence goes on along the minus strand of JASLNT010000069.1, from coordinate 26,726 downwards.
CCCGTATCCGCTCCCGGCGCATCGTCGGGGACTCCCAAAGGGCGGGCTCATATCAAACGCAGTCGGCAGATCAATTTCCGCAACACGAGCTATCACATTATGAACGATGGGGGCGGATATCGCTGGGACGTCCAGTACTACGGTTCTGTTTATCGCGGTACTGACTATGCGTATTACGGCGGGGCGATGTACCTGCGGATTAACGGTACGAACTTCCAGTCACCCAACTACAGCGGATGGGTTAACAAGGCCGGCGACGAGATCGAGCTGGGACCCTGGAACAACAAGGGCCTGCAGATCTACCGCCGCATAAAAGTCTACAAGGACCGCCCGATGGCCAGGTGGCTGGACGTATTCGAGAATCCCACCTCCGCGCCGATTACTCTGCAGGTGCAGATATACAGTTCGCACAGTTACGGAATCACCCGGACAACCACAAGCAGCGGGGGAGGCGTATTCGGGGCAAAGGACACCGCCTTTGTGATCCGCAACGGTCGGAACAACAGCCCGACCACGCTGCACGTTGTAACCTCCGATCGCGCAAAGCTGCGCCCGCAGGTGCAGATCGCCAGCAACCAGATATACGTGAAGTACTCTCTTACGATTCCAGCAAAGAAGACAGTAATACTCTGTCAATTCGAGAGCCAGAACCGCGACGCATCGGCTCACCAGAAGCTGATGAAGAAGTTCCCGACACGTAAACTGCTGAAGGATCTTCCCGGCTCGGTCCGCGCGATGATAGTCAATATGAATGGCGGCGGGGGGATCGGCGGGGTGGACCTCGAACGCAGCGAGACTTCCGACTCTGTCTTGCTCAAGAGCGGCGATCCGATATTCGGTTCGGTCAAAAACAGCGCCTTCAAGGTAAAGACGCTGCTGGGCGAACTTGACCTGCCCGCGGCTCGGATTGTCGGAATGGCCGGAGGGCGAGGACGCAACGTGCGATTCGTATTGCTCGACGGCCAGGTGATAAGCGGGCAACTGGCCGACAAGGTGCTGCAGGTGGACCTAAACGGTGGGGGACTGCTGCGGATTCCGTACGACAAGATCGCCCAGTGGTCGTATCGCGTAACGGCCGCCAGACCGAACGATGAAAAATTCGGCGGGGCGTACGTTATTCTGCGAACGGGCGATCGGCTGGGCTTCGATCCCAAAGCGCTGGACATAAAACTCCTGACCCGTCACGGCCTGGTGGATCTCGACACCGAGGGACTGCTTGAACTTACGATGGACAATCCGGGCAACGCGGTTCACCGGGCGGTGTTCCTGAACGGTTCGCGCCTGGGCGGGTTCCTCGAGCCCAGGAAGCTCAGGCTGAAACTCAAACTGGGCAAGACCGTTGAAGTTTCGCGCGACATGATAGCCCAGATGCGTTTCTCCGAAGAGGATCTTCCCGACAGTACTCTCACGCGTGTTGTGCTGACTAACGGCGACGAACTTTTCGGTACGCTGACGGCTGGCAAGTTCAAACTGACGACCGATTACGGGGAAATTGAGATCGATCCGTCGCGCGTCAAGTCGATGAAGTTCCGCCCCGAAGACCTCGGGCGAACGATAGTGGGAATGTGGAAGGGCTCAATTCTCAAAGGTCGCCTCGGACAATCGCAACTCGGGTTCGCCATTTCGCCTCAAACCGTGCTGAACATCTACGCCGGGCAGTTCGTTTCGATCGAATGCCCGCTTCCCCTGCCCCCAAAAGCCGCACGAGTCGAGGTCGAGAAACTCATCGCACAACTCGGGGCCGAGAGTTACGAAGACCGCCAGAAAGCCTCGAAGAAGCTGCTCGAACTGGGCAAGAGCATAATGCCCCTGCTGCAGAAGCATCTGGCCAATAGCGATCCGGAGGTCAGGCAGCGAATCGAGGACATTATTGAGCAGTTTGGCGGCAGTACTGCTCCGGCGCCGAAGACGAACAGAAGGCACCTCATAATGGAGCGTGGCGGCGTGCAGGTCGAACAGCTGCTGATTGACTGATAATCTCGCTTGGGGAGGGAACATTTGGGTGTTGTCGGCGTCTAATGTTCCGGCCGCCTACAGGCTGATATGGAGCACTTGTTATGCCTCACCGAATAATGAATCTGTGGACCGTTCTGCTCGGGATCTCCGGGCTGCTGCTTGTCGCCATGATGATGCTTTTCGGGGCTGATCTGGTCCGGGCCTCACGCACCGGACCGCGATGGAAACGCGCGCTGGTGACCGCCGCGGTGTCGTTGATATCGCTGCTTGGGTTCAGCGCTTCGGGAGCTACCGCAGCCAAACCGTCGGTTAAGGCGGTGTCCGCGCCGTCGGACGCTTCGGCTCCGGTGGTGGCGATCTTCGACCTGAAGTCGCAACTCGCCGATCTTTCCAAACTTACGTCGCGGCGCGAGTTCAACTCCCAAACCGCAACCGAAACGCTCCGCAAAGCCAAAGCCAACGTCGCGATCCTGAGCAAGCCCGAAAACGCAGCAAAACTCAATCAAACCGGCCGGGCCGAAGCCGAACGCCTGCTCGTCGAATCGGCGAAGATAATCGCCATCGCCGAAACGCTTATCCCCATCGGGACCAGCGACCTGTTGAAGACGCCTCAGTGGAAGCTCATCGTAGACACCTGGCGAGCCAGCGGAGCCCTGACCGGTTCGCGCGGAAGCACATCGGCGCAACGAGTTGCAATGAAGGAAAAGTTCCTACACGCCAAACAAGCCGCCGCCGAACTCGCTGACGCCGGATTGATCAGCACTGCAGAGGCCCAGTTGCTCGCCGTCGATGCGGATGTGATATGGGCTCGTATTATCGCCCGCCCGCCGTCAGATTCGCGCAAGACCTGCTACAAGATGGCGTATTTTCCGCCCGCCAAGAGGTCCGTCCAGTGGTTGACCAAACGCCTTAAGCTCGTCAGGGAAGTCGCCGCCGCCGACAAAATCACCCCGGCTGCGCTCGACAAGGTTATGGGCAACATCACAGGACATCTGGCGATTCTCGGCAGCGACGCCGAACTAAAGAAGCTCAGGAAACCCGCCGACCGGCAGGCGGCGATAAAGCTGCGCGACGAAATTGCGCCCCTGGTGGCGATGGTGAAACGAAGAGTGCTGGCGACCCGTCTGGCGCGAACGTCCGGATGGAGAACGGTGGACAGCGCCTTCCTGGCGGCCGGTCCTCCAGCCAAATCTCACCGCAGCACATCGGCCCAGCGCACCGCGATAGCCAAAAAGATCAAAGCCGCCAACGCAGCCATGGCCTCCATGGCCGCCGCCGAACTGCTCACCGCCGGTGAGGCCGAACTGATGACCGGCGAGTTGGCCCGCCTGAGAACCGAGATATACCGCGACCCGCCGACCGACTTCAAAGGCACGTGTTACGGAGCCTCGGCGCCAATCAACCCCGTCATCGTGGTGACCAAACGTCTGGGCAGGCGCGTTGTGCTGCTGGGTAAGCTTGTTGAGTCGGGAAGATTGAATCCGCAAGTCGTCAAGAAACTCCTGCCGTCGGTCAGGGCGGATATCAAGCTGCTCGTCAACGCCAAGCAGGCCGCCGAACTCCGCGCCAAGGCCGACGCCCTGGTCAAACAAATCGAAAGCAAACTCCCGACCGCCGGTTCAACAGCAGACGTAGCGGCCGGAACATAGAATCGAGTCTTATGGGAGTATACGATCATGCCTTATAGACTTGTGAACATCTGGACTGTCGTCCTGGGTCTCGCAGGGCTCCTCGTTGTGGCGCTGATGGTTCTGTTCGGCGCCGATCTGGTCCGAGCCTCGCGCACCGGTCCGCGCTGGAAACGCGCCATGGTGACCGCTTCGCTGGCCGTTCTGACCGCTATAGGCCTGAATGTCGCCGCCCGCGACGTGTCGGCGCGACAGCCCCCGCCGCTACGACCTCCGCAACGGCCAAGACCGTCGTGTTACCTTATGGTGCATCGTCCGGACAACCCGCTCAACGGCGCGGCGCTTCCGGCGCGTATGGCTGCGATAAAGAAGCTGGGCGTAATGGAGAAGGTCAAGAGCGACGTTCTGAAGAAACTCGCCGCCCAGGTCCGCGCCGAAATAGGCCCTTACGAGAAAGTTGTTGTCTCCCGCCTGCCCGCCGATTCGACCGAACGGACGAAAGCCCGCAAGACCCTCTCTGACGCCAGGATTTGGTTGACTGCGGCGGATATACGCCTGGCCGTCGGCGACAAACCGCTGGGCGATGCGCCGGTGTGGCGAGACCTGATGAAGAACTGGCGTCAGGCCGCCGAAGCCGCATCAGGACGCAAAGGACGCTACCCCTTTGACAGCAAAACGAAGAAGGCGCTCCTGAGCGCCCTTGACGCCGCCCCCGTGCAGTTGGATGCGTTGGCTGTTGCAGGATATCTCACCGCTCCCGAAGCCGGTCTGCTCAAGAACGCCCTGGAGCCTCTGCCCGCTCGCGTTAAACGCATGCGTCCGACCGAATTCCGCAATGCGACCTGTTACAGACCCATGTCGATCGCCAAACAGGACCCGCTCCTTAAAATGCTGGCGCGAATGCCTCTTATCGAGAAAGTCACACAGAGTCGCAAACTCCACCCCGCGGCTGCGAAGAAAATCGTAGCGATCCTGGAAACGCAGATCGCGGAGTTAACCGAACAGAAATATCTCAAGGGTCTGACCGCCAATTCGCGGGTGACGGCGGGCAATGTCGTCAAGGCCGCCCGGGCGGCAATGAAGAAACTCACCGCTGCTTCGACTCCGTCGCCCACTCCGGCCGTCGAGCCGGCTGGTTCCGCAAGACCCGCTGACGACAGCAAAACATCGCCCGCACTTGCGGTTTTCGATCTCGAAGCCCAACTGAAAAAACTCGCCGGGTTGACTTCCGCCCGCGATTTCAACGGCCCGGCGATCAGTCATACGATCAAGAGCGTAAACGCCAGCGTCGCGATCCTCTCGGACCCCGCCAACATCGCTCAATTAACTCCCAAAGGCGAAGATCGCGCCAAGACCCTCCTGTCCGACGCAAAGAAACAGATCGCCATTGCCCGGGCGCTGATTCCGATCGGGACGACCAATCTGGCCCGCTCGGATCATTGGCGGATCGTCAGCGACGCGTGGCGATATTCGGTTCCGCTGGCCGATTCGTACAAGAGCACGACCGCTCAGCGCAAGATCGTCACGAAGAAACTCAAGGATGCGGACGCTGCGATATCAGCGCTGTCGGCGGCGGGGCTGCTGTCTGCGTCTGAGGCGGCGATGCTGGTTATCGACATGAATCGCATCAAGAGCGACCTTCTCCGCGACCCGCCCACAGATGCGCAATTCACATGCTACGACTACGGGTTCTTACCCGCCGTTCAATTGAGTATGAACAACCTGTCCAAGCGGGTGGAACTGCTCAGGAAAGTCGTCGCATCGGATCGAGTAGCCCCGGCGGCGATGGATCGTATCGTTCAACGAGTCCAGCGCGAACTGGACCAGTTGGAGGATCCCACGCTTGCTCGCGGCTTGCGAAACAAAGCCGACCGCCTCAAGGCCAAGAAACTTCACGCCGAAGTTTCCGCCCTGGTTGTCCGGATCAAATGCAACGTTCTGGGTATGCGGCTTGGCGAGACCAGCGGATGGAAGACGGTTGAAACCGCTCTGGCCGCCGCCGCCCCGCTGGCGGCGACCCGACGCAGCACTTCCGCCCAGCGAGTCGCGGTGGTCAAGCAGATGGACATCGCCAAGTCCAATCTGACTTCCCTGACTGAGGCCGGGCTGCTGGCCGCCGTTGAAACCGAATTGCTTTTCGGCGAGCTGGCGCGTTTGAAGAATGCGATTTTCCGCGATCCGCCGACCGATACGAAAGTTTCGTGCTACGAAATGATGGCGCCGGATCCCGTTGGCGATTCGACCAAACGCCTGATAAAACGCATTCCAATGCTGAGCAAGCTAATTGATTCGGGCAAGTTGAACCCGCTGGTGGCGGGGAAGCTCCTGGGCTCGATCTCGGCTGACATTAAAATGCTCAAGAACGCCAAGAAAGCCGAACCCCTCCGCAAACAAGCTATCGCGCTCCTGACCCGGATCGATCGCCACTTTTCCGGAGGTCCCAAGTGACGCACTCTGATTCGCCGTCCATCCGCATGCACGATTCGTTCGTTTTCGAAGTGACCCAACGGTGCAATCACGATTGCCCGCATTGCTACAACTGCTGGAAGAACGATGCGGATTATCCTATCGGCGAACTGAACACCGCAGATACTCTCGAAATGCTCGGGCGCATGCTCGACCAGACGGGCGCATCCCTGGTGAGCCTTACCGGAGGCGAACCGTTTCTGCGCGACGACATCTACGAGATCGTCGACTTTCTCGCCGAGCGGGGCGTTACGACCAATATGATCTGCAACGGGTCGCTGATCACCGAAGAGTCCATCGCATGCCTTGCAGGTAAAATCAGCATATACGAACTTCCCCTGCTGTCGGTCGAACGGGAAATCCACGACAGACTCAGCGGGCGGGAAGGCGCATTCGACGATGTGACGATGGCGATTGCAGATTTGAAGGGCGCCGGCGAGCGAGTGGTCTGCGTGTTCGTGGCCACCAAGTTGAATCTGCCCCAGTGGGAAGAGACCGCCGAGCTGGCGATAGCGCTCGGCGCCGACGGGATCATGTTCAACAGGTTCAATCCGGGCGGAACCGGCGGGCGGAACATCGAGTTGCTCCAGGCCTCTCCAGCCCAGCTTACCGAAGCAATGGACACCGCCGATCGTATCTGCGCCGAATACGAAATATCGATAAGCTGCTCGATCGCCATGCCGCCGTGCCTGTTCGACCACACGCGGTACAAGAAGCTTTCATTCGGTTTTTGTGCGGCCGGTACGGACCGGGCCTACTACACGCTCGATCCGATGGGCAACGTCCGCCCGTGCAATCATTCGACGACGATCCTGGGCAATATTCGCGAGACGAACTTCTGGGACATGGTCGACTCGCCGGTGATGAAGGATTTCTTCGACGCCCGCCCGGAGTTCTGCAGCGGGTGCAAACTGGCCGACGAATGTCTCGGCGGATGCAAAGCCGCCGCCGAAGTCTGCTGCGGTTCGGTATGGGCCCTCGACCCGTTCGTCAAGGCGTTCGCCGATCAGGCTCACAAGCTCACGTAGCAAACCGCCTTTGAGGAACTCGCTCTGCGCTGCCCCGGAAACTACCCGGAATGAACCGAAACAGTCACCTGACTGCGTCTGTGCGAGTTTGCGGAGCGGTCTCTTTTTCCTTGCTCTCTTTGATCAATCCCGCGTCGATCTTCAGCGCAAATATCCGCTTCTGGGTCGGGAAGTACATCACTCCGTTGGCGATTACAGGCGTGATCGATTCGGACTGCATGCGACACTTGCCGACAACCGTCTTCTTGCGCCCGGCCTTGAAAGCCCATAGGGTCCGACGTTTCTCCGTGCTGATCAGTATCACTCCATTAACTTCGACCGCCGAGCACGTCCAGACCCCCGCATCCATCTGATGAGCCCAATACGACTTGCCCGTCGCCGCGTCGATACAATGCATCTTTCCTGAATAATCCGGCACGTACGCCAGCCCATCATGGATCAGAACATTCGCCAGGCTCCGCCCAACCTTGCGATTCTCCCACACCTTCTTGCCCGTCGCCCCGTCAATGCACGACAGCGCTCCGGCTCCGCGCCCGTGGACCGGACTCTGGCCGATAGTCGCATAGACCTTTCCATCATGAACAGCCGGTATTGAGATGATCTCGCTGGGCCCGTCGGGGCTCTTGGACCGCCATCCCGAATAAGCTATCGGCTTGCCGTTGCGAACCCGATATTCCTTCGGGCAGCATTCTTGTCGCCATATGCACTTGAGTTTCTCAGGTTTCGCGGCGCGGGGGTTCGGCTTGAACGGTTCAAACGCATAGAGCATCCAATCGCCGCCGGCGAACAGCACCATGTCCCGCCCTCCGAATCGCCCGACGATCGGCGAGGACCAGTTTCCGTGGACGATTCGATACCCCATCTTCTCGCCCTCAACCGCCGCCAGCTTGCCCGTTCGCTTATCCAGCACCACCAGGCTGGGAGCTTTGGGATTCGCCACCTTTCTATGCCTCCCGTCCTGCCCGTTGGACGTGCAGGCGTAAACGTAATCGCCCAGCACAACCGGCGAGCTGCCGCAAACATCGTGCGGAACGACGTCGGCTCCTTCGATCAGGTCGAACCGCCAGACGATATCCGCATCCTTGCCGCCGAGCTTATACCCGGACTCGGCCTTGATGTACTTTAACTCATCGGTGAACGGTCCGTCGTTTCCGTCGGCCTGCCCTCGCCGGTCAATACACAGAATCTCGCCCCGGGAGCTGACTATATAGAGATATTTCCCATCGATCGCCGGCGTGGAGCATATCCCGCACCGCCAGTGGTTGAAATGATACGGTTCGATAGTACCCGCCATATTCCGCGGAACGGGCAATTGCCATATCATCTTCCCGGTCTTTTCGTCCAGGCACATGAAGATACCGCCCCTGGTCCGCTTGACCGCCGGGTGCTGCAGCCCTGAGTCATTTACTCCCAGGAAAATCCGCCCGCCGTCAACTTTCGGGACCGTGTACTGATGGGTTCCCAACTGCACCTCCCAGAGCAGATTGTCAGCATTGAAAATCTCCGGCAGGGCGGGGTCCGCGCCCTTCGATTCCGAACAAACCCCGCCAAGACCGCAGATGATCAGGAAAGCAAAAACAATTCTCTTCATGATGACATGTCCTTCAGTTCCGGGCGCACAGTCGATACTGTCGGGCATCGTAATTGCTTGCCGGCCGGGCCACAAGCCATATCGCAAAAAGTAACGAAGGCGCCTCTGTCAGTACTTTGGCGGGATAACGTCTCGCGTCAACTGCAGCCGGTGGTTATCCCAAGCGGGTCTAGCCAGGCGATTTCTCCGCCTCTCTCCTTTTAAAAACCATAACACGCGTGTTGACTCGATGATCTATCTGAAGTACGACAATTTCATCCGTACCATCATTATCAAAATCATGAGCAATGGGCAGTATCTCGCAAGCGATGTCTCCAACATGTTGCCAGACATGCTTGCCTGATGAAGAACCGTATACCCGAAGCGCAATACGCAGATGATTGTGGCAACTGTGTGAATGCGGGGTAAAGACGGCCCTTGCAGCAGATTTGCCCTGGACACGAAGTTCAAGAGTATAGCTGCTAGTCGGGGGCATCTTCGCAGGCTTTCTTTTGTTCATATAGAAACCGGTTATATCGTATGGCCGATACCACTTTCGGGCTTCATTGGATTTGAGCGATTGCCTGGCGGACACTGGCGCCATACGGAACGCACCATTTGCGTACTCCAACTGATAATTCCGAATTGGATCCGCTGGTTTGTCATCATCGCCGGAACATGCAATAACGAGCCCGCCGGACCCGCCATTCTGAACGTTTGAATACAGGACCATGAGCCCCTCTTCATACTTACTCGAAAAGACACGAGAATACAGCAGCGGATCAAAATGTTCACTTTTTTGGCCCTGCAGGACAAGTTCATCCCAGAATGGGACCCCGCCTCCCAAGCCAACCCAATTGTTGCGAACCACCGCCTTCTTTATGTCTGCAAGCGATAGTCTGCCTGTCACATGAATCAGGCCATTGGCGGTGTCGTAGCGAACCTCGGTTGTTTTCGGCAGCTCCGCCTCGAACTCCGGGAACAAAGAAGGGTCCCCATCGTCCCCCTCGAAAGGGAAGACAACATCGGTTACGGTGTACTTCACGCGGCCGTCCGGCAAATCCTGCCGCAAAACGCCGCCCCGTCGCACCATCTGGTCCGCCGTCAGATCGGGCTGATGAGTGCAACTGCAACTGTTGACGATCAATAAGGCGACGGTTATCAGCGGTATTCGGTATCGCCGCCCACATTCTATCATCTGCCGGCTCCTGGTTTCGGTTTGGAGTCAGGATCAGGCGCCCAGGCATCTGCACCCGTTGCATGTCCTTGTTGGACGTCAGTCCTTTGGGTTGACGTCATCGTCCGCCGCAAGATTTCCTGATGCAAACTTCACTTCATCAATTTGTTTCTGAAGCACCCTCAGGCCGCAAGTCAACGCGGCCACACAAATGGCCAGGCCCAATGCAAGCATACGGCCCTTACCGCCATTGAGTTCAACTCCTCCGACGGCAATCATTATTCCTACAACCGCCGTCATTACGTACATATTCATGTTCTTTCTCCTTCAACGTCCAACAGTTGACCGGGCGACCTTCTTCCTACGAGCCAGATTTCCGCTCAAGGCCGTCGAGTCGCTTCCAGAGCGAGATGTTCTGGCTGAGCTGGAAACCGATGAGGCCCGCAAGGGCACACACGGTATACATGAGCCCGCTCACCTCGCGCTGGAGGTTCTGGGCGACATCGCCCGAGATTGCCTTGACGAGTCCATAGGCAATGACGATGAACATCAGCACGACCCATGCAGTTGTCACTATCATCTTCATTGTTTTCTTCATTATCTCAGTTTCCTGTATCTTCAATCTCCACCTCGACAACATCTTCATCCTTGAGCCCGTACGTCTGCCGAAAATTGACATCGGAGGCGATTTCCAATATCGACTCCGGGGAATCTCCCAACTTACCTGTATCAGAATCAGTTCTAAGAATAAAAGCTTCCCTGCCAAAGATTCTACACTTGCCGATACTGACAGACACTGTCCCGCCATATTCTTCCTTTTCAAGTCGTATACAATCAGAAGGTATCCGGTAGCTTTGATTTATTAAATGCACGTTAAGTGTTCCGGGAAAGAGTTTGACTCCGAGTTTCCGGGTGTAATGTTCGGCTAGTTTATCCAGCCAAAACGAAAAATCACCTTTCCCACTTTTAACTATGCCTGTAAAAATCATTGTTCTTCCTGATAACGTTAAAGCTCAGCGGTGCGGTCTTTCCGCGCCCGCTGGAGCGTCTTGTTATGTTATTTGATCGGATCACCCGCTCGCGCCAGTATCCCGCGCCACGGTCGGTGGTGTCAACTTCCTTACGCAATGTCGACGCTGCTGTAAGCGGCAAGAAAGACGCCGACGGCAACGTCCCAAAATCAATTAACCGCGAAAGAACACATAGAACGCAAAGACTATCTATCCTGGGTAAAATAACATCCCGACCAGACACCCTAAGAGATTCACGAGAAGTGCGCACAGGAAAATCCAGAAGACAGCCATCTCTCTGCATAGTACGCCAATTACAATGAGTACAAGGTAAACCGCGTAACCTATCAGGGTGGCCGGAACAGCAACATCCCGCCCAAGCTCAAAGAAGCCGAACATGCCTGCGGGAAAGAACACAACATGACGGGCTAGAAGCTCGGACCCCAATGCGAAGGACATTATCAGCACGAAGAGCAGCGTCGTAGAATATGATCCGACAAACAGAAGCAGCATACTCCCCCAGCCGTATTCATCGTCGGAACTCTGCGAGGCTTCGATCTTCTTATCGTCTTCAATCACTCCAAGATTCCCGATCGCACCCATATCTCGATCATCCGGGTCCGGTTCGGTTTGCGTTTCCTGTGGTTCTTCGCTGTAGAGTTGTTCTTGCGGATCCCGCCGTCGATTTCGAATCGCCTTGACAAGTATCATGCCCTGAACAGCCAGATAGGCCAGATAGAGCGGCCCGACCAGGAATACAGCAATGCCCCCAGACGTAGTGAACAACTCGGTTAGTAGAGAATATGACTGATCGTAACTTGATGTGAGGGCAAGGGCGACGATGAGGACCAAATGAATCACAAGCGGCAGACCGACTATCAACCAGAGTCCGGCCATGGCGATTGGTTTTGATGGTCCTCGCGTGAGTTTCCAGTACATATCGCCCATGGCGTAGATGCGTCCGAGCGGGTCGATTTCCGCGTGGCTGGTCAGCGGTGTCCAGCAGTTCATACAAAAGTGCTGATGTGGTTTGGCGGGCGTCAGGCAAGAGTAGCAAAGGGGTATATCTTCTATGGGCGGATTGCCATCAGCGGTGTCGGCGTCTTGCCGGGCGGCCCTTTCGATCACGCGATCCTGCACCATAGCGTACAGCATTATCGCCAATCCCGAGGCCAGTATGAATATCCCCATCAACAGATTGATCTGTAGGAAAATGACATTCAGACCGAGGAATTCTCCAAACTCCCGCTGCGAGTGGAGCCCCGCCAGGGAGAACACGCCCAGACACAATCCAATAAAGATCACGACCCGCGATAGAGTTCTCATTCGTTTTCCCCGTTACCTCTCCTGCATAACGTCTCGTGTCATCATGTCATTTCTCCCAAGTTCTCCCATCCGCCGCGATCATCTTCTCAGTCATCTTGTTGCCTGCATAACAACTGATTATAGCTCATGATTGCTGGCGCAGGGTATCACTATATGGTGCAGCATGAGCAAACTGGAAAAAGTTGGCGGTTTGTCTGGGATGTGGGGATCGCGGGGCGTCATTGCCAATCCGCAAGCGGCGGGACTTGTGGAGATTCCCGATCGTGCGTCCGGCGAGCGGGGAACTCGCAGGCAACGGACTTGTAAAAACCTCGCGGGAGGCGATAATTGATAATCCGAGGCAGACTCAACGGAGACACCAAGCGAAAGGAAGCAACACAATGGTCAGTAACGAGATCACCAGACGCGGGCTCATGGGCGCGGCGGCTGGGGCGGCTGCGATGACTATCTTACCGTCGAGCGTTATAAGCGCTCCGGGCAAGACGGCTCCGAGCGACAAGCTTAATATCGCCGGGATCGGCGTGGGGGGGATGGGCTTCGGAAATATTCGCAGCGTCAGAAGTCAGAATATCGTCGCCTTGTGCGACGTCGATCACAAGTGTGCGGCCGGTGCGTTCAAGACTTTCCCCAAAGCCAAAGCGTACAAAGATTACCGCATAATGCTCGAAAAGCAGAAGGATATCGACGCTGTGATTATCGCCACGCCCGATCACACCCATGCGGTGATATCGATGGCCGCGATCAAGCTGGGCAAGCACGTGTTCACGCAGAAACCGCTGACCCACGACGTATACGAGGCCCGAATGCTGGCTGTAGAGGCCAAGAAGGCGGGCGTCATAACCGCCATGGGCATCCAGGGCAACTCGGGCGAGGGTCACCGCCTGCTTAATGAATGGATATGGGCCGGAGTGATCGGAGAGGTGCGCAGCGTCGACGCCTGGTGCAGCCTGTCGTACTACCCGCCCGGACACGCGTACTGGAGTTCGAAACTGCTCCGTCGCCCGAAAGAAACGCCCGCTCTGCCCGATGGGCTCGATTGGGACCTCTGGATCGGTCCGGCTCCGATGCGACCTTACCATTGGACGTACCATCCCAAGACATGGCGATCGTGGTGGGATTTCGGTTCGGGTATGATGGGCGATCGCGGCGCCCACACGCTGGATTCCGCATTCGATGCTTTGAGGCTCGGGGCTCCCTCGTCGGTGTCCGCCACTTCGATGGGCCTGAACCCCGACACGCACCCGCTTGCGGGCATTATGACCTTCAAATTCCCCGAGCGAACGGATCCCAAGCTCGGCAAGCTGCCTCCGGTGACGGTTACGTGGTACGACGGACTCCGCCCGCCCCGACCGATGGAGTTGGAGGACGGCAGGATGCTGGGCGGCCGGGAAGGCGGGCTGGTGTTCAACGGTTCCAAGGGCAAGATAATGGCCGGCGTGTACGGAGGAAGCCCGATGATAATCCCCGAAACAGCGCGAAAGGCCGCCAAGTACCCCGACAAAACGCTTCCGCGAGTGCGAACGAGCCACGAAATGAACTGGGTCAGTTGCTGCAAATCGGGCGAACTGCCCGGGGCGCATTTCGGATACTCAGGCCCGCTTACGGAAATGACCGTGCTGGGCAATGTCGCCAGACGCCTGGACACTCGGATTCTGTGGGACCCCGAAAACCTGAAGGTCACCAACAACGCCAAGGCCAACCAGTACGTCAAGAAAGAGTACCGCAAGGGCTGGAGTTTGTAAGATTGCGACAGCAGCGCGATTATCCGCCGGGCCGGGCGAACATGAAAACTGGCCCGGGTGAAGGTGACTGTCGAGCCTGGATCAGCCGTCTAACAGATTCAGGATACCGTGGATAAACGAGTTGATGTAACCTCCGACGAGCGGTAGGTGACTGAATTTCATGGGTTGGTCACCCTCGTCGAATTTGGCTTGAATGTCACAAATCACCGGTCCGTACTTTTCGAGGTCTTCGGCCCGCATGCCTTCCCAGCCTTCAGCGAGTTTCTGGATTTTTTCGAGTTCCTCTCCGTCGAGCCAGTATCCCTTACAACCTGTGCAACGGTCGATAATGATGCCGGAGTCGCAGCCATAGTTCATCGCGTCCGTGGAGCCCCCGCACTTGGGGCAGATAAGGTCGCGGTCGACATCTTCGAGTTTTACGCCGTTTATGCCTGTCGATTCAGCGATAGCGCGGATCTCGTCGGCATCGAATTTGACTTCCCGGGCCCTGACGATGCTGCCCAGTTCATTCGCGTCGAGCCATTCTCCGCGGCAACTTGGGCACGTTTCCACAGTCACGCCTTCGTATACAATTGTTTCCAGACTGCCGTCACAACTCGGACATTTCATGGTTGGCTCCCGTATTTTTGGAAAACTGATCTTAACGGCACAAGTATACATTGTCAGGCTGGAAATGACAGGCCAATAGCGAATTCCTTCGGCGATGCTTCTCGGCAAGGCTGTCGTCAGTGTCTTATCTGTCTGCAGGCAGTAGTCCGCGGATTTCTGCTGCGGAGACGAACTGACCGGTGTGCCCCTTGCGCAGCATCGTTTTGGCGTTGATTTTACCGTCCTTTGCAAACGCTACAATCTGTGTGTCGGTGAATGGTCCGGCGTGTCCTTTTGCGGTTTGCACAAACCATTGGGGCTCTTCAGCGGGCTCTGGTTTCCCGGCGGGCTTTTCCGGAGATGGGAATAGATTGGGTATGTCGCCTGCCCGATAATCAACTCCGGTCTTTGCGTTTCTCAGGCGGTTGGCTTTGTTTATCTTGCCCTGGCGAGCGAAATTAACAATCTGTTCGTTTGCGTAGGGTCCTTTCGGGCCTGAATCGGTCAGCACGAACCAGAGTTCTTCGGTCTTTCGCGGGGGGCGGACGGCCCGCCGATGTCTGCGCTTGTGCGAGGCGGTTGTGTCTTCGTTGGCTCCGACTAGTGCGTCGAGCCTGGCCTGGCCCATCAATTCGGGTCTGGCGGCGGCGGGGCGCTGGGCGGGGCGGGGGGCTGTTTCGGCCTTGGGGAGTTGCGGATAGGTCCACTCCCCGCAATTTGGACATCTGACCTCCACATTGACCATATCGGGGGTCCCTTCCATGTTCTGTCCGCAATTTGAGCATACAACGATCATAATACGCCCCTTCCTTGCAGGGCCAACCAGTAGTCTATAACAAGGTTAACGCCCTGAGTATATCGGACATCGACGCTGTTTGCAAAAAACAACGGTCCAGCGGGCGGTGGAATGTGCTCGGGGGCGGGGCGGGATTTGGGTTACATGGAGCCCGCTCATTTCCGACGAGGGCAAAAGTCGTTATACTTGCAGCCCGCCATGGCGAAGAAGAATACATTCTGGCGTTTCATGAAGGGGCAGCGCTTGCGGTACGCCGCGGCGATAGGGGCGTTGTTTGTGAGCGTGCTGGTGCTGGCTGAAAGGCCGGTGGTTTTCAAAGTCGCCATCGATCACATTATTTCCGGCAAGACCGTCGAGGGCCTCTGGGTGCGATTGTTAGGCGGTGACCTGTTGATGGCCGCGCTGGCGGTCGTGGGGATTACGGTAATCAGCGGGTTGTTCATGTACCTCAAGGGTCGCTGGGCGGGCATGGCGTCCGAAGCTGTCGCCCGCGATCTCCGCAACGGTCTTTACGATCACATACAGCACTTGCCCTGCACCTACCACGACACAGCCGATACGGGCGATCTGCTGCAGCGGTGCACCAGCGACGTCGAGACGTTCCGTGCGTTCCTGGCCGTTCAGGGCACGGAGATCGGGCGGGCGAGCATCGCCGTGCTCGTTGTCTTCCCGTACATGCTCCTGGTGAACGTTCCGCTGGCGTTGATGGCGATGGCGATCGCGCCGGTGGTCCTCACGTTTGCGATAGTGTTCTTCGTCAAAGTGCGAAATACGTTCCGTCTCTGCGACGAGGCCGAAGCGGTGATGACCACTCGCCTGCAGGAGAACCTTACGGGCATTCGGGTTGTTCGCGCATTTGCCAGGCAGGGATACGAATGCGAGCAGTTTTCCGACGACAACGCACTGTTCCGCGATCGCCGATTTCGCCTCATCCGGATCATGGCGATTTACTGGTCGTGCTCCAACTTCCTGTGCACCTGCCAGATCGGTCTGATCCTGCTTACCGGTGCGTACATGATTCGCGGCGGGTCGGCTGACACGGGCGGTCTGACGGTCGGCGGGCTGGTGGCGATGATGTTTTATATGCGGATGTTCCTCTGGCCGATTCGTCATCTCGGTCGTGTGCTTGGCGAGGCGGGCAAGGCGGTGGTGGCGATGGGGCGTTTGGGCGAGATACTCGCCGAACCTCGGGAGGCTCCCAACGTTTCAGACATCGACGCTCCGGATCGTCTGGACGGGCGGATCGAAATATCCGACCTGAGTTTCAATCATGGCGATATCAAAGTTCTCGACAGAGTCTCGGTGAGTGTTGACGCCGGTCAGACGTTGGCGATTCTGGGTCCGAGCGGATCGGGCAAGAGCACGCTGGTGAACCTCCTGTTGAGTTTCTACGACTACGATTCGCCCGAGCAGAACGGCGGATCGATTCGCCTGGACGGGCTGGAATTGTCGAGCCTGGACCAGAAATTCGTTCGGTCGCAGATCGGCGTGGTCATGCAGGAGCCCTTCCTGTACTCCAGAAGCGTGCGGGACAACATACGCATAGGGCACAGCGGTGCGGCCGAAGATGAGATAGTGTCGGCGGCGGCTTCTTCCTGCGTACATGAATCGATAGAAGATTTCGACAAGGGTTACGATACGCTCGTGGGCGAACGGGGCGTAACGTTGTCCGGCGGCCAGCGACAGCGATTAGCGCTGGCTCGTGCGGTGCTCAGGAACCCTCCGATACTGATCCTTGACGATGCGCTCAGCGCAGTTGACACCGAAACCGAGCAGATGATCCTCGAAGCGTTGCGGACCCGGCACGGGCGCAGCACCACGCTGGTGATAGCTCATCGCCTGTCGACCCTGATGCACGCCGACAGGATCATCGTAGTAGAAGGCGGGCGGATCGTGCAGGAAGGGACGCATCAGTCTCTGGTCGGCGTGGATGGAATGTACCGAAGGTTGTGGCAGGTGCAGAATCAACTGGCCGAGGATTTACGCCAGGAACTGGCTTCGGACGGCGACATGCCGGGTACGGAGGGCGAAGATGGCTCTTGAAACGCCCTCTGATTACACGGTGCGCCGCTTCAGCCTGGATGTCTGGAAGAAATTCCTCCGCGAGGCCAGACCGTACACGAAGGACATGATAGGTCTGATACTGTGCGCGATTGTCCTGGCGGTGATAGATTCGATGTTCACCCTGATGATCCGATGGGTGATTAACGATCTTCAGGCCGACGGTATGACTTCGCTCTGGCCTCATGCGTGCGCTTACATTGTGCTGGCGATTGCTTTTGCATCGTGCATCGCCGTGTTCATATACCTTGGCGGTAAGATTTCCACGCACCTGGGCTACGATGTCCGCCAGAAGGGGTTCAAAAAGCTTCAGGATCTGTCGTTTTCGTTCTACGACACGCGATCGGTCGGATGGTTGGTGACCAGGCTCACCAGCGACTGCGACCGCCTGACGCGGATACTGGCCTGGGGTACGCTGGATATTGTCTGGGGCGGTATGTTGATCGTGGCGGTAGCGGTGATATCGCTGGTGCTGAACTGGCGGTTGGCGATCTTGATGCTTCTGGTGGTTCCGCCGATGGCGGTTGTGAGTCTGTATTTTCAGCGGCGGATTCTCAAAACATCGAGACTGGTTCGCAAGACCAATTCGCATATCACCGCTTCGCACAACGAGAGCATCTCCGGGATGCGCACCACCAGGAGCCTCGTCCGCGAGACCGACAACTTCGGCGAGTTTCAATCGCTTACGACCACTATGTACAACTCGTCGGTTCGCAACTCGCTGTTGGCCGCGATGTTCCTGCCGATTATTACCTCCATGTGTGCGCTGGCGGTGGCCGTTTCGCTGTGGCGGGGAGGTGCAATCGCGGTTGGCGATCCCGGTCGGATCGGAGAGATGGTTGTCTTCATCAACTTCTCGCTGATACTGTTCGCTCCGATCCAGGAAATAGCCTCCAGGTTAGTGGACATCCAGTCCTGTCAAGCTGCCGCCGAACGGGTCATGGACCTTCTGGAGATCGAACCTGAGATACAGGACTCTCCGGAAGTTATCCGTGCGATTCAGCAACGGAGTCGCAACGGTTCGGACGACGGCGCCGCCGCCGACGGCCACGACACGGAAATGCACACTATCGAGTTCCGCGACGTCTCGTTCGCCTATAAGTCAGGGCAGCAGGTCCTGCGGAATTTCAGCCTTACCGCCCGGTCCGGACAGACCGTAGCGCTGGTCGGGCCCACAGGCGGGGGCAAGAGCACTATTGTTTCGCTGTTGTGCCGGTTCTATGAACCCACCGACGGTCAGATACTCATTAACGGGGTGGATTATCGCAAACGCAGTCTGCACTGGCTGCAATCGTCATGCGGTATCGTTCTGCAGACGCCTCATGTGTTCAGCACGACAATCGGCGACAACATCCGGTACGGACGCCTCGATGCGACCGATGAAGAGGTCGCCCGGGCTGCGGCGATGGTGAACGCCGATGGTTTCATCAAGCAAATGGACCACGGTTACCAGACACAGGTTGGCGAGGGCGGGGTCAAACTGTCCACCGGTCAGAAGCAGTTGATCTCGCTTGCCAGGGCGATTCTAGCCGATCCGCAACTGTTCGTAATGGACGAGGCCACATCATCTGTGGACAGCGATACCGAGCACCTGATTCAGCAGGGCCTGGCTAGCGTGCTTGGGGGCAGGATATCGTTCATCATCGCGCACCGCCTCTCGACGATACGCTCAGCCGACAGCATTGTCGTGATTGAAGACGGTTTGATTAGCGAGCAGGGGACTCACCACGAACTGATTGCCCTTAAGGGCACGTACTACGGACTTTACACCAACCAGTTCAGGCGTGAGAAGCAGGATGAGATATTCAAGGGCGGCTGAAATGCCCGCAGAACCGCGGTGGGCTGAGCAATTTGGATGGTTGCATGTTGGTCGATCTTGTGGTAGGGTTTCGCCGGTGGAGAATGCCTTCGGAGAGTAACGATGAAGAGAACCGTATTTGGGTGCATACTTGGGCTGCTTTGGTTCGCTGCGGGGTTTCACGGATGTGTAAACCCAGGCGTGTTGGACCCGAGCATTATTGCGCGCTACCAGAAACAAATGGCCGATTACGCCCCCTCAGATCGCATGGGCGGTCAGACCGAACTTGGCTTGTTGGACCCCGCCCCCAGAGAGGGCCTGGCGCCGCTGAAGGTTGAAGAGATAAAGGATGAGTCCGGAGCTGTCAGGCGCGTGATTCGCCTGTCGCTTGATGAGGCCGTCGTTCGCGCGTTGGCGGGGTCTCCTGTGATACAGGTTATCAGTTTCGATCCTGCAATCAGTCGCGAGGACATGGTGCAGGCGGCTGCAGCGTTTGACGTGCTGGTCTTCGGAACCGCCAATTACGCCAAAGGCGACAGGAAGCGGTACGCCACCTCACTCCGTTCGATTACCGACGAACGCAGCTTTACATTGGGATTGCGACAGTTGCTTCCAACCGGAACGCAGTGGGAACTGACCTGGGGCGCCACCCGAGACTGGGACAACGCCAAGTCTTTTACTTCACCGACCAAGTTTGAGCCCACCGTGCAGTTCGAAGTCACCCAGCCTCTCTTGCGAGGCGGATGGTTGGACTTCAATCTCGGAAGACTTCGTATCGCCAGGTTGGCCCACAAGTCCCAATTGCAGGCGTTTCGCTCAGAAGTCGAGGGTGTCATAACCGATGTGTATCGGCTTTACTGGCAGCTCCACCAGGCCAGAAAAGAGCTTGAAATACAAAGTAGTCTGGTCGCCTGGAGCGAGAAAACAGTCGAGGAGATAAAAGGGCGTGAGAAGCTGGACGCGCCTATCGTACAGCAAAAACAGGCCGCCAGCGCCCTGGCGTCTCACAAGGGGACCCAGGTCCGCCTTGAGAAGATTATCTACGACGTGCAGGAGCAACTCGGCGTGTTGCTGGGCGACACGCAGATAAGCGCTATAGGTAAATTCCAGATCATCCCGACAACGCCGTTCAGCGATGGTCCGGTGGCGATAAACGTTGCAGATCAGTTGTCCGCGGCGTTGAAGCATAACCCGACACTCGCCCAGGGGCGATTGGCGATACAGGCCTCCGGCGTGCAGATTAAAGTCGCCAAGAGCGAACTCCTGCCCCGGCTGGACGTCACCGCGTCGACGACGTTCCAGGGAATGGCCGGCAGCTCCCGTGTCGCCGGACGCGAACTGCTCAGCGGTGATTACGCCAGCTACTCCCTCGGCATTGAATTTGAGTACCCAATAGGCAATCGCCAGAGAAAGTCGCTCCTGAGGGCGCGCAAGCTCGATCGAAGCAAAGCTATCGCAAGTTTCCGGCGGAACGCCGACCAGATCGCCGCCTCCGTAAAAGAGAGGGTCCGACAGATCAGAATGGCGCTGAAGACCCTTGAGTATGAGCGGCTGGCCGTGGCGGCTTACCGAGCCGAACTGGACGGACTTGAGACCATCCAGAAGACCAGAAGGGGCGGTATGGACCCTGAGTTCCTGGAATTGAAACTCCGTTCGCGGGAGCGACTGGCGCTGGCGGAACGTTCTGAACTCCAGGCGTTGGTGGACTACAATTCAGCCGTGATAGAACTCCGTCGCGTGACGGGCACAGTTTTGGACCTTCCCGGCCTGAAAGTTTCCATGCCTTAACATGTGGGCGATCCGACCTCCGAAAACCGGATCGCATGGATGCAGATCATTAGCGGGCATGGCGTAAATCCCATGCTTTCAAGAGGATATATTCGCAACGACCCTGCGTTTCCCTGTGCGCGCAGGGTGTGAATACGCCCAGGGGCGCTCGCCACGCGCCCTACGGAACGGAAGCGTCAAAAAAAAAACTGAAAAAAGTCATACTGCGGTGACACACAGTTGTCACAGGGTGTGGCGATAATGATTGGAGACAGGATGAACGTTAGTAGAGTTCACCGATTGTTGCGATTGATAACGTTGCTGCAGACCGGACGGAATTATTCGGCTGCGGACCTGGCCCGGGAACTTGAGGTTTGTAAGCGAACGGTTTATCGAGACCTGAATATGCTGGAACTGGCGCACATACCGTACTACTTTGACCCGGACACCGGCGGGTACAGAATCGGCGGACATTTTTTCCTTCCGCCGATTAACCTCACCCTGGCTGAGGCTCTGTCGATGCTCGCCATGACCGGACGCATCGAAGGCGCGCATAATGTGCCTCTCCTGGGGCATGGCGCCCGGGCGGCGGTGAAACTGGAAGGGGCGCTTCCGCACGGTATTCGCGGTTATGTCGGCTCCGTGCTTGGCAAGATGAGAGTATCGCTGGGACCGCTGGCGGACCATGACGGGCTCGATTCGACATTCGATACGCTGGGGCGGGCGGTTGTCGATAGACGCATATGTATGTTGAGCTACAACTCCCTCCACGATAAGAAGACGATCCATCTGGCGGTCAAGCCTCTGAAACTTCTGTTTATGGGCAGGGCGTGGTACCTGATCGCCTACTCGAAAACGCATCGGGAGAACAGAACGTTCAAGCTGTCCAGGATTGAGAAGATCGTTGTTACTCCGAAGGTGTTCACTAAACCTCGGGAGGTCGACCTGGACAAATATTTCGGAAATGCATGGTCGATGATCCCCGAGGGACGAGAATACCGCGTGCATTTAAGATTCACTCCGAAAGTCGCCACGAATGTATCGGAGGTTAGATGGCATAGAACTCAGGAGACCCAGTTGCGCCCGGACGGTTCGCTTGATTACCGAGCAAAGGTCGATGGGCTCGGAGAGATCACCTGGTGGATACTTGGTTACGGCGATCAGGTTGAAGTCATCGCTCCGGCCTCGCTTCGCAAGAGCGTTATCCGCGTTGCTAAGTCAGTTCTTTCGAATTACGGAAGCCCTGTGGAGGAACTGTCATGAGAGCAGTTGTTCAGAGAGTGAACCGGGCGGCCGTAACGGTTGACGATGTCCTGACCGGACAGTGTCAGACGGGCTTTCTGGTCTACGTGGGAGTACTTGTCGGCGACGAAGTCTCTGACGCGGAGAAACTGGCGGAGAAAATCGCGGGACTCCGCATTTTCGAGGATGAATGCGGGAAGATGAATCATAATGTCCGGGATGCGCGGGGGGGCATCCTGGCCATTCCCAACTTCACACTGGCCGCTGACACGCGCAAAGGGCGCAGGCCCTCGTTTGGGCTGGCCGCTCGTCCCGAAGAGGCCGAAAAACTGTTCGATGCGTTCGTGTCCGCACTGACCGGCCGGGGTTGTAAGGTGGAAACCGGGCGGTTTGGCGCACACATGATTATAGACTCCCAGGCCAACGGACCGGTGAACGTGATACTGGATACTCGCCCGATCGAAGGCTGATCTTGCTCCAAGGCTGCTCCGAACCGCAGGAATCTGCGGCGGCCCATTGATGAATCCTGTCGCGCTTAACGAGATTCCCACGCGACCCCGACCCCACTTGGATTCACTCAGTGGGTCGCCTTATTTCCATCTGCGAGCACGCGGGCGTTGCCTGGATATCATCCGGGCTTGACATAAATGAGCCCGTCCTGTATGATCCTCGCCTTGATTATGGTAGTGTGCCCGAGCGGTCAAAGGGATCAGACTGTAAATCTGACGGCGTAAGCCTACGCTGGTTCAAATCCAGCCGCTACCAGTAGCCCTGTCCGTATGACAGGAACTGTTGATTGTGACCGGGTTTCGGTCGCCTGGACGACAGGAAAACTAACCGCGGGCGTAACTCAATTGATAGAGTGTCAGCCTTCCAAGCTGAATGTTGAGGGTTTGAATCCCTTCGCCCGCTTTTGTAAGTCTAGTCGCGATCGTGTGTTACGATCACCCGGTTATGCCCGGTGCGGCCGTAAGCCAAGGATTTGGCTTATACGGTATAAGATTAAGCCGCCAGACGGGAGATCGAAAATGACACGCACGACTAGCAAGCCGAAGCCGCCGTCGTACCTGCGCCTCAAGAGAACCAACGGCAAACATATCGCCTTCGTCGATATTGCCGGCAAACGGATCTACCTGGGGCGGCACAACTCGCCGGAATCCTTCGAAGCGTACAATCGCGTTATCGCCGAATGGCAGGCTTCCCGCGGCGAGATTCCCACCGATGGCGGGAAGCTGACCGTTACCGAATTGCTCAGCCGGTTCCGTCAGTACGCCGAAGGCTACTACCGTGTGGCCGATGGTGAGGTCGGCAAGGAGTATCGCAACTACTTGACCCTCATCGGCATCGTCAAGTCGCTCCACGGCCGCACGCTGGTACGGCACTTCTCGCCGAAGGCGCTGAAGGCGATCCGCCAAGTTATGGTCGAACGCGGCTGGTCACGCAAATACATCAACCGGCAGATTGTCCGGGTTCGCACGATTTTCAAGTGGGGCGTCAGCGAGGGGCTCGTGCCCGTCGACGTTCACACGGCCCTTTCGACCCTGCAAGGTCTCCGGGCCGGCCGGTGCGCAGCGTCCGAGCGCCCGCCTGTCCGGGCGGTCACCGAAGCCGAGATGGAAGCGGTTTTGCCGCACGTCAGCCCGGTGGTGACCGACATGATCCGCCTCCAGTGGTATACCGGGATGCGGCCGGGGGAGGTGTGCATTATGCGGCTGGTCGATATCGACGCGAGCGATCGGGTCTGGCTGTACCGGCCGTCGCGGCACAAGACACAGTTTCGCGGCCGCGACCGCGTGATCCCCCTTGGTCCGAAGGCCCGCGAAATCATCGAGAAGAAATATTTCGGCAAGCGTTCACTCGACGCGTTCCTGTTCAGCCCGGCGGAGTCGGACGACCATCGCCGTGCGGCCCAGCACGCCCGGCGGAATACGCCGCTGTCCTATGGCAATCGCCCGGGCAGCAACCGCAGAGCGGATCCCGCCAAGAAACCCGGTGACCACTATACTACCACGAGCTACGGCCGCGCGATTGCCTACGGGTGCGAAGCGGCTTGGCCGCATCCGGAGCTTTCGAAGCTTAAGCGGGCGGCGCTGACCGACGAGCAGAAGGAAGAGCTCCGACACTGGAACACAGAGCACCGCTGGTCTCCCAACCAACTCCGGCACGCTGCGGCCACGCGGATTCGCCGGGTCGCCGGTTTGGAG
Organism: Phycisphaerae bacterium; assembly: GCA_030745875.1. Classification (GTDB taxonomy): domain Bacteria; phylum Planctomycetota; class Phycisphaerae; order SM23-33; family SM23-33; genus BS750m-G57. The sequence goes on along the minus strand of JASLNT010000069.1, from coordinate 2,367 downwards.
ATGGCCCGGGCCGTTCTCGGCCACAGTACGATGGCCGTGACCGAAGCTTTCTACGCCGAAGTCGATATCGCCAAAGTCTCGAAGATCATGGCAAAGATCGGGTGAAGGTGCGGCGTGGCTGTCGACGTCAGGTTTCACTTGCCTTCCGGTACGTGTAGTAAGCTATGCCACCTAACGCGGCAACACCAGCGGCGGCCAGGATGGGCAGCTTGACTTGCGGTGGCGCATGTTTGAGGCGATACAAGAGCTTGCCTGCGGGTCTCAGGCAGTTGACGAAAATCACGCCATCGCGTCCAACATTCAAGGGCAGTGCCATTTTCAGTGCTCCTTTCCAGGGGGCTGTGTTTTCTGATTCTTGGTTGAGTCGTCGTTTCGGTTGAACAGTCTTCGAAAAAACGGCGGTGCTGTGTCGTGTCCAATGAATACCCCGGCAATCCACGCTAGCGCAGGCACAACGGTGACCGAGGCGAGGAGGCCGACCGGAAGGGCGCCGGCTACCGCGGCGGCGGCCAACACCCCGATGAACCCTTTCTGCACCACGGCTCCTTTCAACTCTGACCTACCACGGTCAGTCTCATCTGTGAGATCTTCCTCGAGGAACTTGAGGAAGCACTCTAGCAGTTGGTGCGTTTCCTCAGGCATTTTGGACGGGTCTTCCTTGTAACGCATCATCGTTGCCGTACTGACGTTCAGCGCCTTTGCGAAGTCTTCCCACCTCATATCCCCCAGTTCCTGCTTGATCCGTAGAAGTTTCTCTTTGGTCATCTCTTTGTCCTATGTCATAGTAGGTGTCTATTGAACTGGCATATTATATCGCATATGATATATCAAAAGTCAATGGAATTCCTGGGCGATTTGTCATGAGAGTAGATAACAGACTATTCTAAAAAGTGTTACGCCTAAAAGTTTTTTTGCAGCTTTGCGGTGATTCTTGCAGAAACAGTTCCTTCGGGCTGGAGCAGGGGATCTGCGATATGACAAAGGGCATGTCGGGGCGGCTGCCCCAGCTCTGGAGCGTATTTCAGACCAGAGCAAGTTGCTTGTCGTTCAGTGGCCTCATGTACGACGTGTTGTACAAATGCCTCCCCCCTGGGCCACCCCACGCACGTAAACGCGGAATCAGATTTTCTGCCAAAAAGTGGCCAGTTGGCGAGATTTTGATAAGCACTTCAAGAACTGTTTTGTGACGTGCTCTCGCACCATAACAGCGACTCGATTCTGTTGTTACTCCTGAATAGCAGTAACAGAATTCTAGTAACAAGAAAAAACTGAAAGTTCTTTTCGCGCCCTCAACTCACAGTCATCACCGGCCTTAAGATTCTCGGCTCTTGTTACTATCGTTGTTACTGGCTGTTACTACCTGCGAGAAAGTAACAGCCGAAAATCATCCCCTATAAATCGTGCATCGGATTAACGGAACCAAGACGCACAGGAGAATCCAATGCACGACACTCTTTCCAATAAGAAGAAATACATCCGGCTGGGTCAGGCCGCCAGGATAGCGCCGGGGCGACCTTCGGCGAACTGCATATGGCGCTGGTGCCGTAAGGGCATTCTTTCCCGCACCGGCCAGCGGATTCGACTTCAGCACATCAGGATCGGCGGGAAGATCTTCACCACCGGTGGTTGGCTCGATGAGTTCGGCAAAAGCCTGGCCGCGGCTGACGCTGAGTATTTCGACCAGGCCGAGCAGGAGGGGTTCACGCCTTCGCCGCGACCGCGGACGCGAGGTGAGAAGGAGCGACAGGCGTCAATCGAGCGAGCCGAGCGCGACCTTGAGGAGGCGGGGGTATGATCACATCGAAGCTCACGTCCACAAGTATGGCGACGATGCGGCGGTGTCCCCGGCAATTCTGCTATCGTTACGATCTGGGCCTGCGGCGGCTGCGAGATACAGCTCCGCTTCGACTCGGTTCGGCGTTCCATCGGGGGCAGGAACTTCGTCGCGGGCTGTTCGCCGACGATCTTGCCGCAGTGATCGACCTTGCCACGGCCGGCTACGACGAATCGCCCGACTGGGCTGAACCACATGCCTGGGCCGTCGAGTGCGAGACAGTCAGGCAGCTTCTGGCCGGGCACTTCTGGCGGTACGGGGACGACGATCTAGAATTCGTTGCCGTCGAACTCCCCTTCGATATCCCTCTGGTCAACCCGGACACCGGCGCGGCTAGCAGGACGTTCCGCCTGGCCGGCAAGATCGATGCGATCGTGCGGCTGCCCGGCGGGCGGCTGGCGGTGCTGGAGTATAAGACCGCCGGCTGCGACATCTCCCCCGATTCGGACTACTGGCTTCGTCTCCGCTACGACGGACAGATCAGCCTGTATGTCCTTGCGGCGCGGGCGCTCGGCTACGACGTGGCGACGGTG
>JASLNT010000068.1 GCA_030745875.1 Phycisphaerae bacterium | reverse complement strand
AGGGGCGGAGGCTCGAACGGTTTGACGATCTTATCGGACTGCTCAGGCGGTACATACCGTTCCGCGAGGACGGCAAGTACTACCTTATGCTGGGCTACGATCTGCTGCGCGATGTTGCGCTTGAAGCCGGGCGACGCCTGAACATCGGCGACGATGTTTTCTTCCTGACCGACCGGGAACTGTGCGAGGCGCTTCCCGCCGGAGCGGTCAACTGCGACAAGATCGCCCAGCGCAAGGACGACTATCGCGCGGAGTCGCGAATAGTTCTGCCCCGTGTGATTGATGAAGCGGCGATCGATTCACTGGGTCAGCCGCCGACGCACGATGTAGCTGAGAGTTACGACGCATACGAACTGTCGGCTGGCGTGGCCAGCGGGCCTGTGCGGATAGTGACCTCTCTTCGCGACGCCGGTGACCTGGGGCGAGACTACGTTCTTGTCTGCCGCTCGACCGATCCGGCCTGGACGCCGTTGTTTGTCAACGCCGCCGGTCTGGTGCTCGAATGCGGCGGGGCGTTGTCGCACGGAGCGATTGTCGCACGAGAGATGGGTATTCCCGCAGTGGTCCTGCCCGACGCGACGAACCTGTTGCGCGAGGGGCAAGTGGTAGCTGTCGACGGGCACAACGGAAGCGTCGGGGAGATCGGATCTCAAAGCGGCGGGAGCGATAAGCGGGCTGCGGCGTCCGACGATGTTCGAATAACCTCCAGTATGGCTCCGCCTCCGCGTTCGGATCGGGAGCGGGCCGCCGGACGGTTGAGGAATATCTCGCTGGTTGTCTGGGGCGCGTATTTGCTGGCGATGCTGTTCTGGCCGGACAAGTGGTTGTATCAACCGTCGCTGAGAGTGCTCGACAAGGTTCTCTGGCCGATAGTCGCGGCGTGGGGAATGCCTGCGGTGGTTGTTGTTGTCGCCGGTTCGCTGGCCGCCCTTACGATGATTATCCAGCGTTTGATGGTCGACAACCGTCAACTTCGCGAGGCTAAGCGTAGGGCGGGGTTGTTGATGAAGGAGGCTGCGAACCTGCCGACCGATTCTCCGCGACGGGCGATGCTGCGCGGGCTCGCCGCTCCGGTGAACGTTCGCCTGCTGGCGGCTGCGATGCTTCCGATAAGCCTTTTGCTGGGTCCGATGATAATGACGTTCCTGTGGTTCCCGGTGCGTGTGGACCCGGCAAGTTGGAACGCCTCGCCCGGAACCACCGTAAGGATTATCGCATCCGTTGACGGAGCCCACCAACGGCGCATTACGCTCGAGCCGGAATCCCCGGCGGTTCTGGCGGACACTTTCCCGTCCGAATGCAGTCCTCCTCCGATAGCGGATGCCCTGGTCCAACTGGCTGGCTCGTCGGATGAAGTGTGGAAGGAGGTTGTCGATTCCGACAGACCGATTCCCGAATTGCGGATGGAACTGAAAGAACGCATCTCCGCCGGCGTGCCGAGGCAGAACGTAATGTGGGAGATCAAGACCCCGCCCGATATCGGGGGGAGCTTCCCGGCGGTGATCCGGACGCGCGGAGCCCGGCCTCTGAGGCTGCATATCGTTACAGGGAACAACTGCCCGCCGGCGCCGATGGAGGTTCTCGCCGACGCCCAGTCGCCGATCAAGTCGGCGCGCGTGATATATCCGCCTCCGGAAACCAGGCGGATTTTCTGGACGCCGCTAGCGTGGTTCGGCGATAATCAGTGGGACGCCGGATGGCTGTTGACGTATTTGTTGGCGTACCTGCCGGTGATGTTCTGCCTCCGATGGATTTTGCGCATTGCATGAAGGAGACTGCGTTTTGATGAACCTGCGAAAGATCGTTGTGTTAGTCGTTGTCGCTGTGCTCTGGCCCGCCGGTCGGGCTTCGGCGGTTATCCAGGTGAAGATGCCCGTCTCACGGATATACAAGACATCCAAGGCGGTTTACATCGGGTCGGTTACGGAAGTCACCCCCGCCAACCGTCTGGTCGACGTTAAAGTCGGCGGGGCGCTGCGGGGCGATTCGCCTGGTGCTAGTATTCGCATCCAGATTGTCTCGCCAGCCGATCTGATCGGCAAGGTCGACAAGGGCGCATCGGTTGTGGTGTTTGTGGGCAAGGCTCGCGGTGGGGCGATGGCGGTGCTGCACCTGGCCGATACGTGGTTGCTGGCGAAACGCGCCGGAACGGGCAAGCCGGAAACATGGCGAGTCGTCCAGAGACATGATGCAAAGCAGACGTTCCCGGGCAGGACAACGGCGCTGGTGAGGCTGGTGAAAGAGATCGCTTCGGGTAACGCTCCGATCCTGGACAGCACGGAAGAAGCGTTCTTCCGCAACCCTTTGCGCAAAGTCGCCAAGCTGAACGTAACCAACGCCCGTTGGATTCTCACCGGCGACGTGGATCGAGACCGGTCGCCCGATCTGCTGGTCGGTACTGATAAAGACGTGCGACTGCTGCTGGCCGGTAAGGAAGGTTACACCGATGCAACTGACCGGTGGGGCTTGAAGTCCGGTGCTGTCGCCTGGCGGGCCGTTGTTGATGTAGACGGCGACCGGCGGGTCGACCTGCTGCTTGGGGATACTATCTGGCGCAACACGCGCAGCAAGTTTGAGGCGATTAAACTGCCCGTTCCCGCATCGGACGCAAAAGACCCGCCGCTGGCTGCGACTATGTTTTACGTCCGCGGCAGCAGCTACAGCAGGAAGAATATGCGTGCGGTTTTCCTGTCGGCCTCGGGGCGGTTGCAGGTGTTGGAGAAGCCTGATTCGAAAAGTAAACCATGGGTTGCGAGCCCCGCCAGGCAGCTCTGGCCGGCCGATTCGCCCGCTGTGGCGGCGCGGTTCGGTAATTTCGGCGATACTTACGGGCTGCATGTGCTGGCGGTTCGCCAGGATGGTGTCACAAGATATTCGCTTGATAAGTCCGGAGGGGCTCCAGCAGATTTTGAACGCCTGACGGGTGTGAATCTCAAGAAGTACTACGAACGCTACGCCGACGGATTCAAGAACCCGCTGGTGACCACGCTGAACGTCAATGGAGACCGTCGTCGTGATCTGTTGATTATCTGCGACACCGGCGGGATGCTGATGGTCAATCGCGGATACGGGTCGTTCCTGTGCGATTACGACTCCGGAGGCGAGATCGCCCCGCACGCCAAGACCGCGGCGAAAATGAAGATCACCGCCCAAACCGCCTGGACCTCGTGCGACATCCATGGCGACGGACGGGACGACCTCCTGATTCTCAGCGCAGACGGAACGCTCTACGAGCTGTCCAACAAGCCCCGCCCCGCGGCGGGCGAGAAGAAGCGCTGAAGGCGTCAGGAGCCTCCGGCGACTTGCGGTCAGGAGCGTCTTGGATAGACATAGCCCGGATTCTCGACTTCATGCACAATTGCTTCGGGGTTAAGGCGGACCCCTTCCAGCACCGAATCTCTGAAAACGGTAAAGCCGGTCCGGTCAACGATGTATCCCATGTGCTCCTTTGGCTTGCTGCGGTCTATATGCATGTCTATGTAACGGTAGACGTTCTTGAAAAGCGCCATCACCACTTCCTCTTCGGCGCTTTCAATAAAAGTATTGGCGAGTCTTGGGTTGCGTTTTCCGGTGCGACCTCCCACAACCACCCGGTAGAGCTTCCGGCCGCGTGAGAAAGCCCCGGTCGGACATTTGAGTATGCACTCGCCGCAACCGATACAGTAGTCCTCATCACGCGTGATCCTGCAGTTATCGATGCTCAAGGCGTTGGTGATCTTCTTGCGGCAGTTGTCCATGCACGCTTCGCAGGCGATACACTCGGCTTCATCGTAATCAGGAACAACATTGCCGATAATCCCGATATCCTGCATGTGGGCCTTGATGCAGTCGTTGGGGCAACCGGTGACGGCGACCTTCAAATGATAGTCGTTTGGATATATCTCCTTCTCTATCTTCCGGGCCAGATTGGATGTATCGAAGTTGGCGAATCGGCAGAGCCTGTTGCCTACGCAGGCTGAGATATTTCTTGTCCCGGCTGAAGGATAACCCTGCTCGGGAGCGTCGATGACAACGTTGCAGTCGCGTTCTATTCTCTCGATCATTGTCGCCATGCGGCGTTTCACTGCATCCCGATCCGTGAGCTTGATACCGGGTATCTCATATCCCTGGCGCGTCGTCAGGTGGACTGTTCCATTACCGAACTCCTCAGCCAGCTCCTGAATGAGGCTCAAGTACTCCGCTTGCATGTGCCCGCCGGGAACACGCAACCGCACAGCCGTCTCACCGCGGACCTTCGAGACTCGGAAGGCGTTTTTTATCAGTAATTTGGTGTCGTACATGGTTCTATTCGATCTCTCGTCTGCAGGAGAACCAATACAGGTATCCGACGAAGAACCCGCCACCCACGATGTTCCCAAGGCTTACCCAGAACAGATTGTAACCAAAACCGAACCATGAGACGTCCGCCGCGTGGTTCATGAAAAGTGCGGTCGACAGCAACGTCATGTTGGCGATACTGTGCTCAAAGCCGCAAGCAATGAACGCGAAAAGACACCAGAAGATCAGAATACATTTCGCCGCATCGCTTTTGGCGCGGCTGGAGGTCCACAAAGCAAGACACACCAGCCAGTTGCAGAGAATCCCGCGCAGGAACAACTCCATTATCGGCATGTTCATTTTCTTGGCGGAAACGGCCTGAATGAAATCGCCCGCCCGATCGAGAGTTCCCGAGGCAATAACGATGTACGCCAACACCATCGAACCGATAAGATTGCCCGTCCAGGAAAAACACCAGACTTTCAGCAGGCCCATGGGCTTGACCTGCTTTCGCAGCAGCCCGAGCGTCATGATCATATTGTTGCCCGTGAACAATTCCGAACCGGCGAAAACCACCAGTGTCAGAGCGATTCCAAATGAAACGCCCATCACAATCTTAATCAAACCGGTGTCAGCCAGCGGGGCTCCTATGGAGAAGATCAGTATGATCCCCAATCCCACGTAAGTGCCCGCAAGCGCCGAAGCCATCAAGTACGCCGATTTGGATCGCTCCAGAAACGCCACCTTGTTCTTTGCGCCCTTCGCCATTAGTTTCACACTGTCCAAGTACATTTTGATATTCCTCTGTTTACTCAATCAATAAGCGATTTAGCTTCGATATAGTTGAAAACCGGGCCATCGGCGCAAACGTATTTGTCGCCGATCCGGCAGTGACCGCATTTGCAGACTCCGCACTTCATGTGTCGTTCAAAAGACAACCAGATATTCTGTTCCATAACGCCGTGGCGCAGCAGTTCTCTTACGGTGTTGGCGATCATAAGCGGTGGTCCGACCACCACGATGCGAGTATCGGGGCCTATATCCTCGACATCCTTGACGAACTGGACAACAAAACCGATCCCACCGTCCCAAAGTTCGTCATCATCCTCCTTTGAATCCACCGTCAAGAAGATGTTGCTCTGTTTCCGCCACTCTTTGAGCTCGTTGCGAAACAGGAGGTGCTTCGGCGATCTGAAGCCGAACAGCAGGTCGAGTCTTTCGAGTTCACCGGCGCCGCGGCCGGTGTAGTGATCGGCCAGCGCTTTGACCGCTGCGACTCCCGACCCGCCGGCGATCAGCAGCAGATGTCGGCCTTTGAACTCATGGAGAGGGAAGCTGACGCCGTACGGGCCTCTGGCGTGCAGAACTCCGCCGACGCCAAGACGGAAGATCTGCGATGTGACCCTTCCCACATTTCTAATGGTCAGATCGAAAGCCGAATCGTCATACCGGCTGATGGAAATCGGCGCCTCGCCAACCCCGGGAAGGGAGACCATCATGAACTGGCCCGGGTGTTGCGGTATCGCCAGGTTCAGTGTGAAAGTCCATTCCGTGCGAGTGTGCTTCTTTATCGCCACGATTTCAGCGGGCTTGGTCTCGAAGATGTTCTCCATCACTTCATGCGTTGTCGTCATTTCCATCAGTCCGTTCCTCCGGAGGCTGCAATCTTGTTGATTCTCTCAATGCACCTGAACATGCTGATGTACTCGGGGCAGACATCATCGCACCGTCCGCAGCCGGTGCACATATGGAATCCCGAACGCCTCTTGAAATCCCTGATCTTATGCAGGACTTTGTAGCGCATTCTGTCTCCGTTGGGGACTCTGAAGTCATGATCACCGGCCAGGCGGGCGAAGTTCTTAACCTGACATGACGACCAGATGCGTTTGCGTTTATTCCCGTCCCGACCGTCGCCGTTCGGGATGTCCTGCACTGAAAAGCACGTGCATGTCGGGCAGGAAGTGTTGCAACGTCCGCACGCAATGCAGCGCCTGGTGTATTCCTTCCACATTTCGTCAGCGAAAATGGAGTTGTCTATCTCTTCGGATATCTCCAGAGATGCGCGATCCTCTGTGGGAAATCCGGGCCAAACGTCCGCTTCCTCGCCCTCGGTGAAGAACGCTGGGAAGTCATCATCCTTAACCTGCACCGCATACCCGTCGGCGTCTTTACGCAGGAACACGGAATAGTCCTTCGTGCGACCGGAGCCCATTGAGACGCAGAAGCAAGTTTCGAACTGCCGGGGGCATTCGAGCAGGAATATCTTGAGGTTCTTCCTCCGACGGCTGTAATACGAATCCATGCACCCTCCGTTGCGGAGGAACACTTCATCAGTGACTTTCAACGCGTTCACATCACATGCGCGAAGGAAAACAACCGTCGGACGATTATCAGGCGTCACCTCCTCTATCCGGCCAGCGCCGCAGTTGAACATCGCCTCACGAGTGGGGAAGAGCACAGATTTCGCCGACGTTTCGGTCTTCTCTGAAAACACTATCTCTTGAAGTGATCCAATGTCGTCATAAGCAATCACGTCCATGTCGGAAAACCGACCCGCGCCGTGTTTCCGCTTTGGCGCAACGACTCGGTATTCGGACAGTATTCTGTCGAAAGCGTTTTCGGCCTGTGCGTTTGTGAGTTTCATCATCAGCATTCTTCTGAGTTCGCCGTAATGGGTTTATGTCATGCCTGTTCATTACTCATTCGCACAATCCGTGCCAATCTGTATCGCGTGTACATAACGTCTGACTATAAAGTGAGATAGGGTCGTTGGGGATGTTCACCCATGTGTCGATTGCAAGCTGAGAAAGAGACATGAATGTAATGGCTATATCAGCGTGCTACATATATGTAGTTCCGCCATGGCATGGTGACATGAATGAATGTTGGTGGAGAGAAGGCCATCAGAGTGCGGATTTGCACTGGAACGTGGAACTAGTTTTGCTTGGCGGGCTGTCGTTCCGGTTTGCCGGATTTGGGGTCAGCCGGTTCGGATTGAATCGGTTCGGCTTGGGTCGCCAGAGACTCCAGCAGGCGGTCGACTACGTTGAGGATGCGAATGGCTCCGGCGGCGTCGATTTTGTCGGAGGTGTCTGACGTGCGGTGTACGTCGTCGTGTAATCCCGTATTCATGCAGACTACTGGTATCTTGCGGCGGTGAAAGCTGCCGTGATCGCTTAATCCCAGGCCTGGTCCGCTTACGGTCAGCGTCAGCCCGCTGTCTTTTGCGGAGGAGCGTACGATCCGCTTCCAGCTTTTCCCTTCGACACCCCATGCGTAGAGTTTGTTGTCTCGCAGCCGTCCGATCATGTCCATGTTCACCATGGCGATGACTTGCGAGTCCTTCAGGCCCAGTTGCCTGAGGTTTCTCGCCATGTACGCCGAACCGAGCAGTCCGAGTTCCTCGGCGCCAAAACACGCCAGCACGATCGATCTCCGGTGTTCTGAAGGATTCCTCCTGGCGCGCGCTGCGAGTCGCTTGGCGAGGATCAGAATCCCGGCGGCGCCTGATGCGTTGTCGTCGGCTCCGGGGAAGTAGCCTTGCTTGTCGTCGGATTTGGCGGTCTTCGCGAGGCGTCCGACGTGGTCCCAATGTGCTCCTACGATAATCGCCTCGCCAGCCAGCACTCCGCGGCCTGGGAGTTTGACCGCGATATTGTAGGTCTTGCCCCGAAGCGATTTGAGGATGACCTTGCCCGAGACGCTCAACCCCGGTATTTCGCAGACGCCTTTGGCGTTGGTCTGCGCCAATGTGTGCAGGCGGGAGAATTCCTTGTCGGCGTCGAGCGAGGCCCCGGTGAGCATCCGTTTGAATGCGTCGGTCGTTACGTGCAGCACGGGCAGGGCTCGGGCTCCGTAAGCACGGGCCCGGGTCGTCAGGAGCGGGGCCTTGGAATGCGCTGGCGGGTTTACGATCAGCAGCGCCGATGCGCCCGACCACGAAGCCCGGGCGGATTTCGCGGCCAGACTCGCCGATCGCGTCCATCCCAACGGTTGACTTGTCCACCTGCTCTGTCCGGTGTTGTCGTGCGGTTCGTACCGCATCGCCACAGCGACTCTTCCCTTGAGGGAGTTCTTGGTCACGTCGGCGAAGTTGTCGTATTTGCGCGCCTTGTTGGTTATGGCGTATCCGACGAAGACGGCCTGGCCGCTGAAGGATCTGCTGGCCGACAGCGCCAATGCGTTGAAGTCCCGCGCGGCTTGGAGGTTTGTGAGTTTCTTGTCGGCTCCGACGGCGCGGAGTTGCTGGGTTTCAGCTTTGATACCGATGGTTATCGGGAATTGCTGACAATAGTCGCCCTGGAAGGCGGGCTTCAGCCCCAACTGTCGCAAGTGGGACACGATATAGGCCCGGGCCTTGCGGGCTCCGGGCGTTCCGGGCTTGCGTCCGCCCACGGGTTCAGACGCCAGGAAATCCACGTGGCGGCTGTACAGCGCCTTGTCCGACAGCCGTGTCCGGGCCGATACCGGTGTTACTGCGGTGAACAACTGTGCAGTCAGCAGCATCACCGCTGATAAGATCAGGTTGCATCGGCGCATAATCGCTCCAGAATCGGCATGCCGGACTTATAACCGCCCTCAAACGCCTAACCCCAGTATCCCCGCAGCGCGAGAGTCTGTCAACGAGTTGCGCCCGCGCCGGTGGCGGATAACGCAGACGGACATGTTGTCGACAACCGCCGATTTGACTACAATTGCCTCCGAGTGTTCAAGGCGGGACAGACGTCGCAAGGGAGAACCTATGAGATTGTCGAAGAGCGTAATTGTCGTGCTGGCTGTGAGCTTGCTGGTCGGCTCGGTCCCGCCCGCAGAGGCGGGAGACTACGGTTTCGGGCGAGTCGTGAAACTGGGACTTCATGACCGATTGCTCGCCAATGAGAATCTGCTTGTTTACACCGCCGACACAGTCGCGTTCAAATTCATTCTGAAATCTCCCCGCAAAGAAACGTTAGGCAAGACCAATCTTGAAGATCCCTCGCACTTCAGGATCAGTTGTAACCGGACTCCGATCAGAGATTTCAAAGTGATCGGGCATCTGGTTCGCATTCACCACATGGGTCACGCGCCGAAAGCCTATCAGCCCCATTACTACCGCGTGCAGGTTTACGTGAAACTTCCCGCTCCGATGCGGGAAGGCGAACTCTACACATTCACCGCCGCCGGAATCGGGCCCGAGAAAGTCAGCGCGAGCGTGAAATGGTCCGACAGGAACGTACTTTCCGAGGCGATCAAGGTTAACCAGATCGGTTACGTTCCGAATTCGAGGATTCGCCTGGCGTATTTCGGAAAGTGGTTGGGTGCGGCGGGGGCTTTGGACAAGGCGATTACGAGTTTCAGCCTGATCGATCTGCAGACCGGTAAGAAGGTGTTCACCGGTTCGGCGTCCGTCCGTCACAAAGCAGGCCAGAAGAACGAAGGAGCCTACAAGTCCGACTTCTCCGGAGAGAATGTTTACGGTCTGGATTTCGCGGAGTTCAGCCGGCCGGGGGCTTATTGCGTGAGCATTCCCGGAGTTGGGCGGTCTTACTCGTTTCGGATCGGAGCTGACGTAATGTCCGAGCCGCTCTTTACGTCCATTCGCGCCCTGTTCCACGAACGTTGCGGGATCGAGTTGAAGAAATCACATACGCCCTGGACGAGGCGCAGATGCAAGAATCATGTTAGGATTGCGGCGTATCCGGAATACGGGCCGATGCCCGGTTTCAAGGAGATCGGGGAGTATATCCGGAAAGGCAAGGCCAACGGGACCATCAAGTACAACATCGTTAAGGGCGGTTACCATGACGCCGCCGACTACGACCGCCGCCCGATGCACATAAGGATCGCCCAGATGCTCTGCTCGGTGTACGACATGAATCCCAAAGCGTTCATCGACAGGCAGTTCATGATTCCCGAGTCGGGAAACGGTATTCCCGACATTCTCGACGAAGCGTATTTTGGGCTGTCGTATTATCTGGATACGCAGTGGCCTGACGGGGGAGTGTCGGCGGGCAGTGAGGCCTGGGAGCATCCGAAGAACAAGACCTCCAACGCCTGGATGACCAATACCGACAATGAGATCACAGAGTACCTGCAGTTGCCCGTTTCCCAGTTGGCGTGTTTCGACTTCGCAGCGTCTGCGGCGCATCTGGGGCGGTTGCTGAAGAAATTTCCCGATAGTCGGGCCCGCGGTGGGAAACTAATCGCCGCCGCGGTGAAAGCTTTCGATTGCGGTATGAAAAAGTTCCCGCCCAGGAAGCTCAACCAGGAGATACTCGTCGCCCAAGCCGCCGCCCAGTTGATGCACTCGACCGGGGATCCGCGTTTCGCCAAAGTGTTCGGATCGCTTGGTTTGAAGGGCTCCAAGATCGACTATCTGAACAACATGCTGTTTGCATACGCCTTCTGCTCGGTCCCGAGCGATACCCCCGGGCTGGACCGCGCGTTCCAGAAGAAGGTAAGGACCGACGCCGGTCGGACTATGACCTGGGCGGTCAACGCGTTCACCAAAAAGAAGGGATATCTGCATTACAAGAATCCGTGGGCTCCGATCGTGATGGGTTCGCATTCGACCGGGCAGGCCTGGACGCTGGCGCTGGCGTGGAAGGTCACGGGCGATCGGGGTTTCCATGACCTGTTGTCCGCCTCGGCGGACGTTTGCCTGGGAGCCAATCCGATGGGGCAGGTCCAGTGTTCGGGCCTGGGGCAAAAGCACATTCTGCATCCGGAGTTTCTCGAGTCGATGAACGACAAACTGGTCGATTCGCTGCCCGGACTCTGGGTGTACGGGCCGGGTCGCGGAACGCACTGGATATGGAAGAACACGGTGAATTCACCCGGCCCGAAGCAGATTCCCGCCCTGTACCGCTATATTGACATAGACCAGTGCCCGGCCCAGACGGAGTTCACGGTGACTGAGTCTCTGGCGCCGGCGGTGGTGATCTTCGGAGCATTGGCTCGGGAGAATCCAAAACCGTACAAAGGACCTTTGCCCAAAGCGAACTGACCGTCCGAAGTTGTCCGCAGTCGCCTGTTGTATGCTCGGATTGAAAGACGATGCGGCGGCGGGGACTTCCCAGTGCGGTATGGGTGTCTCGGTGCGATGGTGATGATCCGCGGTAGTTTCCGGGGCAGCGGTTTGTTTTGCGCGGGCGCGGGACCAGAAAGCACTTGCCGCCGCTCGACTATGCGATAGAATCATCGTAAAGGCCCGCTTTGTCGGCGGGTCGTCGGAGCCTGTGGGATACTTTGGATAATGTCCGACAAGAGAGGCGTTGACATCTTGAATCGCTCGTTGATCATTCAAATCGCGTTGCTGTTGTTGGGGGCTGTGACCCCGCTATGTGCTGTCGGTCCAGCACGTTACGAGGCGGTGTTTGCAGACGGAACGCGGGTCGAAGGCGAGCGGATCACCGGGTGGGGCGGTCGACCGGGTTCTCCGCGGCTGGACGGGACGCCGCTGAACGACTCGAAACGGCCGTTGCGGTGGTTAAGGAACCACAGCCTGAAACCGCGGTGGGAGCGTCAGGGCGGCGCTGCGTATATTGAGTTTGTCGGCGGGGACAGGTTCATCGGGCGCGTGGTCGGTTCGAGATCGGCTCGAACCGTAGGCGGAGTGTACACCCCGGCGCACCTTCTGGTTAGCCCGCAGCGGGCTCCGAACGCGCATCCGCACGTCAGAGGCCCGCCCCCGATTCGCGTGCTTATCGGAACCGTCAGACGCATCGTCATGACGTCGACGCCAAGAGGATACTATCGCCCGGGCAGGCTCTTTCGCCGGGACGGCGGGCACGTGGATTTTGTCGGTCTTCGCCCCGGCGCCGATTCCCTGAACCTGCTGCTGACCGACTCTGCGGTTGATGTGAGACTGGACAACGTCGCCGAGGTCCACTTTCCCAAAGTCGATCCGTGGGAGGCGTACTTCCGAATGCTGGGCGAGATGAGCCCGTCCTGCCGATCGCAAATGGTCCGGTTCGAGACCGTCGGCGGGCTGATCGCCACCGCAAGCGGCCTTCGGACCCTGGAACTGCCTTTCGTTTCCGACGCGTACAAGGAGCGGGCTCTGCAGAATCTCAAGCGGCAGGATGAACATATCGCTCGTCAGGAACAGGCCACCGAGCAGCACGAAACGTCCATCACCAAGGCCCGGGAAGATCACGCCAAAGAGTCCGCCAAGCTTGACATGCAGCTCCAGACCGCCCGCAAGGCCTATGAGAAGGCCCGCTCGGATCTGAAGAAACGAATCGAGAAGGACAAGCAAGCCGATTCCGGACGATCGGACAAGGACCGCGCCAAGCTCGACCAACAAAGGCGCAAGCAGCTTTCAGATTTCGAGACTCGCGAGGGGCGGAAGATCAAACACCTGGAAAGCGATCGAACAAGGCGGTTGGCGCAGAAGAAATCTCAGGTCGACCGCGCGATATCCACGCTGGAAAGGCACAAACAGAATATCGTCCGGTCCAAAGAGCATCGCAAAAAATCCGTCGGAGCCGAAGGCGACAGCAATACGTGGACCCATCTCATCCAGCCGGTGTGGTGCCTCGACGCGCTGCGCGTACCGTTCAAGAGCATTTACATGCGGCGGTCGTTCCGGCCTGACCGGATTCCGCTGTCGATGATTCGCCCGGACGCCTCTATAAGCCCGGCGCTCCAGCCGTGGCGGGCGGATCGCAATTTACAGGGGAAATCTCTTCGCAGCGGGCTCCGCCGGTACGCCTGGGGCTTCGGCGTGCACGCCTACAGCGAGTTGAGTTTCACGCTTCCGCAATGCGTCAATTCGTTCCAGGCTCACCTGGGGCTTGACAGTTCTGTCGGCGGCGGGGGATGCGCGCGGGGCAAAGTGTTTCTCGGCTCGACCGATCGCAAGCCCGTTTACGCCAGTCCAATGCTGATAGGTTCATCGAAGACCCTGTCGACCGGTTCGATCGCGCTTCAACCCTCCGGCGGGGGGGGACCCAGACGCCTGATCCTGCAGGCCGACACCGCACATCACGGGCGACCAAAGGGCGCAGACCCGCTGAACATACGCGACAAGCTCAACTGGCTCGAACCTACGGTCGGATTCGATCTGAACGCACTGAAGGATATTGCCAGGCTTCGCGCCGTGAAGCGGATGCGAGCTTGGGACGGGTGGGATGTGAAGTTCGACAAGCAAGGCTCCTACGCCTGGACAACGCACCTGTGGGAGGACAAGCCCGGCGGACCGGCCCGTTTCCTGACCAGGATCCGCGCCGAGAAACGCCCGCTGGTTATTTCCCGCCGGATTACTGTCGGGCCCGATGATAAATGGCTGATTGTGGACGTCGGCAGCCTGCACAGCCCCAACACATTCAAGCACGGGGCTGTCTCTATCCTGATTAACGGCGGGGAAGTCAGGCCCGAACCGATCCCGATGAAGCAGGATTGGCGCAAGATGACTCCCTCCCCGTCGTTTTCAATCTCGCAGCATCGGGGCGGGAAGGTCACCGTCGAAATCCGCCAGCCGCCCGACGGGAAAGAGTTGTATTGGCACAAGGCTGACACGTCGGAAGAACTGCCCGGTGAGTATCGCCTGGCCAGCATACTGAAAGAGGCCGGTATGGCCGGTGCGAAGATACCGGTGGGGCTCGGATGGGCTCTGCAGTCCGACGCCGTGGATGAAGCAGGCGGGCTCGCGATGCTGGAGGTCTACAAGAGCGGGGCATTTGTGAACTTCTGGAATCCGCTGGTCAGACCTTTCGGCGCTAACGAGTTTGTCAACATCCTCGTAGGCGACAAGTGGACCGGAGGCGACAAGGGTCTGGTCACGCTGGCGAAGATCAAAGGTTTGAAATCGCTCCTGCTGGCCGCCGATTCGAAGGTGTCCGACGAGGCGGTCGAGAAACTGCGAGCGACCCGCCCGGACATAACGATCAGGCTGTTCGACCGCACGCCGTCAGCGCTGGCCGACAGATGTCGTATGGTGATGAAGAACTCATGCGACAAGGACGTTATGACTTACTGGGTGGATTTCAATGGTAAGCACAAGTATCCGCGCAGGCTGAAGCCCGGCGCGAACGTCCACTCGGACTCTCGATTCGGATGCAGGTACGAGGCGTACATTGATGAAAAGCTGATCGCCACCTACAACGTTGTCCCGCAGAAGAGCGGAAAAGCGTACGTAGTCTGGGACATCAAACCCCAGTAGTCATCGCACAATTGCAGGTTGTTCATTCGCTCCGGCGCCGCCCTCCTCACAGATTTCAACGAACATCAATGTACTGGGGGACGTAGAAAAGAGTGGAAATGCAGTTCACAACAGATCGTCCGGGAAATTGCGGCGGATGCGACGCATGGGAGAAAGGACATGATGATGCGAACCAGAGGTTTTACGCTGATCGATCTGATGGTTGTAATCGTCAGCGGGGCGATTCTTATTACGATTTCGGCTTGCATGACAAGATATCATGGGGACACTCGCGGGCAATGCACCGCCAATCTCAACGGTATCGGCAAGGGCATAGCCATGTATATGGCCGAAGACGTCAACGCCAAGTTTCCCCTACTATGGACCACCGGGCAGCCCGAGGCGGACATCGAGTGGAACGATTCAGCCAGGGACATCGAGACGCTGAAGGCCAAACTCGTCGGCAGAGAGGCGGCGATGCAGAATATGTGGCTGCTGATCGACAAGGATTACCTTGCCGAAAACGCTTTCGGATGCCGGTCGGATAGGGACTATATGTCCCGCGAGTTCACGAGCAAAGCTGACCGTCAGGAGAACAAAGTGGGTTGGCGGTCGTCGTTTCAGTTCTCATACGGTCTGCACTTTCCGTACAAGAGCACTGTTGTCAACGGTGAGAAGGTCGATAATCCGGCGTATTTGGGCTCGCAGTTGAAAGGTTCGTTCGTCATCATGGCCGACAAAAACCCGTCGCAGAACGACGAGCCGGCTAGAGGTGTAGGGCCCAGCAGGGAACCCTCGAACCATTGGAGTCGCACTGTGGGCGAGGCATACTTGGCGTACGGCGGTCAGGTGGGTTGGAAGAGGGGCGGCGCAGGCTCCAAAGTGAATGATGACGACATCTACACGATTCAAACCCAAAACAACGCCAACCTCGCCACGCCGGCGAACATTAACGATACGTACATAGTCCGACATCCCGTAGAATCCATTCCGCCGACGAATTGACGCCGCCAGACGCCGATCACTGTCTTTCCCCTTGCCATCCTCCCGCTAATGTTCAACAATCATGATCAGGTTTGAGGTCCAGGGTCTTGCTCCGGGACCCGGCGCTCGGCACGCGCCTTCAGGGACGCAGTCCGGCGTGAACAATAAGAAGAAAAGGAAACAACGTATGACACGCAAAAACAAACTGAATCTTATTCCGCTGGCTTTGCTGATGGCGATTGTACTCATGACCGGCTGCTCAACGAACCGGATCATGGTAAAGGGTGTAGGTTTGAGCGCCCCTGAATGCGTAATACACTGCGAAGATGAAGACGTCTATCTCGCAAGCAATATAAATGGAGGCGTGATCGCCGCCGACGGTAATGGTTTCATATCCAAGATCAATCCTGACGGCTCCGTTAAGGAACTGAAATGGATCGACGGGGCGACCGATGGCGTGACCCTGAACGCACCGAAGGGATTGGCTGTGCTTGCGGGCAAGCTCTTTGTTGCGGATGTCGCTCACGTGCGGATATTCGATATTAAAACCGGGAAACCGACCGCATCGGTGAAGATCAAGGAAGCATCTTTTCTAAACGATGTTGCGGCGGGAAAGGATGCGGTTTATGTGACCGATACCGGGCTTAAGGTTGAGAATGGAAAGTTCGGACCAAGCGGAACCGACGGAGTGTTCAAAGTCCGGCCCGACGGCGGATATGAAGTAGTTGCATACGACACAAAGCTCGGCCAGCCAAACGGAATCATGGTTGACGGCGATGATCTTCTTCTGGCGTGTTGGGGTTCAGGGAAAGTCATCAGGATCGATCCAAAAGGGAAGCGCAGCGAATTGCCCAAGCCCCCCAAAGGCATGCTTGACGGTATTTTCAGAACGAAAGACGGAATTCTGATGGTCAACAGCCAGGTGGATAATGAGATATACACGCTGGAAAGCGACGGATCTTACACGTTGTTTGCGGGCAACCTGGACCCGGTTTCAGACATGGCCTACGATCCAAAGCGCCATCGTCTCATCCACGCCCACGCCGGCGCAAACAGTCTGTTGTTCATACCCCTGCCGTAATCAGTCCTGATCCGGTTTACACTGTTTTACGCCTTGTCGACAACCCAACTCGCCCCGGCAGGCCGTTAGCGCCTGCGGCGGCGCAATACCGCCAGAGCTGAGCCCGCCAGCAGGCACAGGGTCGTTGGCTCGGGCACCGGCGTGCCCGTCAGCGTCATCGTAATGCCGGAGAAGTTTGTCACCCCGCCGACTTCGAGGGTCGATGACATCGGCACGGTCGGCAGGTCGGTGACGGACCAGGATTGGTGGTACCGCAGCAGATAGTCGTACTCAGGCGATAGGATGAACGTGCCGGTCATAGTCTGCGTGTCGTTAATCACGCTCAGACCGTTGCCCACGACCGTCTGGCTGGATGCGAGCGAAAATGCGCCGATGGGCACATCGCCCGTGCTGACCATGTTATTGTCGTCGAGGTCGTAGTACAGCGCTGCGCTCCACCCCAGCGAGGTCGTCGGATGATCCGCGTCGCCCCCGCCGTTGACCAACTTTCCGTTAAAGTGCATTGTCAGGCTGGCCTGCACCGGAACCGGTCCCACCCTGAATGACTGGAAGCCCTCCAGCCCCCAGAAAACCGGGCCGGGGGGATCCGGTATGGGATAGGTCGGCACGATCGTCGCGTCGTACGTCATTGTGAATCCGTTGGCGGTCGTCGTGGCCGTCGGGACCACCGCGTTACCGCCCCACGTCAGGTCCATCCCGATAGTGTTGTACCCGTGACTCCACGACGCGATGGCGTCGTAGCTGACCTGCCCGTGGGATGTCCGCCCCGCGCCAAGCAATACAACCGCTGCCGCTACGACGACAAGTGCGTACTTCGACCGGTTAGAGATGCGCATGATACGTCTCCTTTCCTCAAGTAACTGGTGGGAACAAACGTTTGGATGGAAAAAACATCCCACATCCGTTTGTGTTTCATTCTGTTGTTCACGGCTTGGCCTCAATGGCCTGAAGCGCCCTGATCGCAAACAAAAAGTGATTCGCCAAACCTCTGTCCAGAAGTGTCTGAGTCAGGCCCGAAACTCAACACAATCTCAGTATACCGCGGATACCCCGATATCTCCAAGGGGAAAAAGACGTTCAAGAAAGGCGATTATATACGCAAATGTTGATTCAGAGACAAGCACATCCGTAACAACTTCTCGTGCAGGGACATAAGAACGCCGGAAGAAGACCTCACGCACACGAGCGGCCGAACGGAATCCGCCAAGCCGCAGGCGGAGCTCGTTTGAACAGTGTCATCTGTTGCTGACTACTTGTTTTTTTTGCAGTTCCAACACGACGGTCTCGAACGGCTGGAGGGTCAGGTTAATGCGTTTGTCGACGTCCAAAGTCCCGGCCGGGAGCTCACGGCCGGGCGGATAGATCGCCTTGAGCGTCATTGCTTTTGCGGCGCCCTTGGGCAACTCCAACGCTGCTTTCGGCGTGATGCTGAACTTCTGCGGCTTTTCCGATGGATTGCGGAGCGACAGGACCCCCGTTCCCGGGCCGCCGCCGCCAATTCGTCCACATTGTCCTGGTCAGCACACGCGGGGTGATATACAACTCCTGCAGGTTCGTGCCCGAGGCGAAAAACGACCATATCTCATCGGCGACCGATTTTTCGTTGCGCACCATCTTGGCGGGGGATCTGCGGTCAGGCTATGGACGTCGACGCGGTCTCACTCCCGCCGATAGTTGATTGAACGGAATTCCGCTCAGCACGGATATTGCTATGCTAAACGCGAAAAGCAACCCGCGCGATTGTGCGCCGTCGCCCCGGAGGTGAGGGGTTTTCGCGAGGCTCTCGAAGCGACCCTTTTTTACGTCTAACTACCGCCTCCCGCGAAGAACAAGAATTCTACCTTATCGCCGTCTTTCAGTACTGTACTTTCAATCGCTGACCTTTTCAGAATCTGGCCGTTAAGTTCAACTGACACCATCTCCGGTGTCGTCACCTCTTGCTCAACTAGAAGTTCACCTATAGTCAAACCGTCCGTGAAATCGGATTCTTCGCCATTTAAACACAGTTTCATTTCATATCCTCGTACAACTTGTTGCCTGCTTGAAATCAGCCTTGATCTAATCGAGACCGAATGTTAGCAGACCGAATCGGCGGCCGTCAAACAGTTTGTCTCAAACGCGGTTCCTGCGGGCGATGTCGGATGTTGGGCGGATTGCCTGTCGGCGGGTTTGGATTTCCACACAGAGACTCAGAGGGGCGGCGAAGGGCGACGGCATTATTATGTTACGGAAACAGAGAATTCCAGAGATCCGGAGGATGGCGAAAACTGTTGCCGTTCTCTGCCTCTCTGAGTCTCTGTGTGGACAAGTTCTTCAGAGGATTATCATCGCGAATTGACAGATATGACGACAGTAACGTATAAACTCGACCACTAACGGTTGTTTTGACGTGTGTCGCCGGAGAAACAGGAAAACAGGAAGAACGCGCTTATGTTGGAAGACGAAACACAGTTACGGGAAGCAGTGGACCGAATCGTAGCCGATATTCTGGCTGCGGATATCGCGCAAAAGAAGGTCTACACTGACGAGCGAGTGGGCAAAGAGTACTGGAATCTGATCACGCCCGGAGCGTTTGACAAGGAGCTTATTGTCATCGCCGTTCTGGGCTATCCGGAACAGGCGGGAGTCTGGTCGTACACTCTGTTGCGGAGTTCGCGAATCAGTGAAACCAGCATGGAGTCATATTTCCGCGAATTTGCAGATAATGACATTGGGCTCGTAGCTGTTAACCCGAATTGTTTCGATCCGGATATTGAGGGAGAGACCTTTCATTATCAACTCCAGCGGGTTGTAGACGATATCGGCGCCGACAAGAAACTGGGCTTTATTGGTTTCTCCATGGGCGGGAAGATTATGGTCGAGTTCCTGGAGCAGCAGCCCGAACTTCTGGGGCGCGTAGCCGGTCTTGCATTGATCGATCCTACATTGCCCAACCGATTGAAGACGGAGAACATTCGCACGCTGCTCGATAACGATACGTTGCTGATCGCATCGGAAGGAGAAGTTAACAGCCCCGGCGCGATATCTTCGTTCCTTCTCAAAATACCCAAAGTAAGCTTCCCGGGAATCCACGGCCAGATGCCCAGCAAATCGCTCGACGAGGTCATCAAGTTTTACAAAGACCGCACCTAGAGGCGTTTGGTCGCCCGAACTGAATCCGCTAAGCCGCAAGCGAAAACCCGTCGCCCGCTAAACAGGATGAAAGACGAGCATCGCCGTTGTCGCCGTTTCCTTTAAACTTCCGTGCTTTCCGTGCCTTCCGTGGTGGAAAGAAAGTCGTTCCCCGTCGCGCCGTTCCTGGGATCGACTCGGTAAACCGCGCAAGTGAAAGGCGACGGGCACGGGCCCGCCGCCTTCCGGACGTCTCTGCTATCGTTCGGTCAGGAATAGTAACCCTGACTGCGATTACTTGGCGCCTGGCGTGGATGGACGCCCGCCCGCTTTCTTCTCTTGGACAATAATACAACGCATCCCGCCTCTACGCGTGCCGGGTCTGGACGAGGCTGCTCCGCCGCCCATCTTACTCCTCCGGTCCTTGAGGTCTCGCAGGAGCACGGTAACTTGTCTCCGCAGGTTTCCCAGCCAGATCAGCTTGTCCAGGTAAACCGCATAACCCTCACTCTTGACATACTTGGACTTGACAACCAGACCGAGTTTCCGAGAGCAATTGAGAATCGACTCGTCGATGTGATTGAGCTGGGCCGTAATGGAGACGATTCTCGCATCCAAATACCTGACATCGGCGCGATCGATCGGGACCACGCGCTGGGGGGGAGTACGAACGTTCGGCTTGGGCCTGGGGCCGGGGATCACATTGAACGAGGGCCTCGTGGCGGAGGCGACAGTCGCCAGGAGGTTGCCGATCAATACAGCGGCCAGGATGTTTGTTCGTGTCTTAAACATGGTCTTGTCCTTTCGTGTTGGGTGATTCCGATTCAACTACACCCTTGTATTGCCAAACCCGCCTCCCCGCGGACAGACAACACGAAATTCTTTTTCAGGAGCGTATTTCCTTGGAGGGAGTAAGGGGAAAAGGCTGGGAATTGGCGAAAAGCGGGGGCGTCCCGACTTTGTCGGGAATAGGCGGACGCGGGCGTCCTGCCGCCAAACAGGATGAAAGACGAGCATCGCCGTTGTCGCCGTTTCCTTTAAACTTCCGTGCTTTCCGTGCCTTCCGTGGTGGAAAAAAAGTCGTTCGCCGTCGCGCCGCTCCTGGGATCGACTCGGTAAACCGCGCAAGTGAAAGGCGACGGGCACTGGCCCGCCGCCTTCGGGACGTCTCTTCTATCGTTCGGTCAGGAATAGCAACCCTGCCCGCGACTATTTGGCGCCTGGCGTGGATGGACGCCCGCCCGCCTTCTTCTCGGGGACAAGAATACAACGCATCCCGCCGCCTCTGTGCGACTTGGGCTTCGACAAAGCCGCTCTGCAGAGCGCCTGATACTGCTTGTTGTGAAGGTCTCGCAGGATCTCGACGCCCTCGTTCCGCAGGGTTCTCAGTTCGTCCAGGTTCTTGAAGTAGACCGCATAACGCCTATCGTTGACATTCCCCGACTTGATAATCGACCAGAGTTCCCGAGTGTAATAACCAATCTGCACGTCGATGCGGCTGAGTTCGACCGTAACGGCGGTGATTCTCACATTCAACTGCTCGAAAGTGCTGGGCCTGATCGGGAGCACGCGCCGGATGGGGGCGGTCTGGTACGGTTTGACCGTCGCGCCGAGCGCCCCACACCCGGGCGAGGGTCTCGTGGCGGAGGCGACAGTCGCCAGGAGGTTTCCGATCAATACAGCGGCCAGGATGTTCGTTCGTGTCTTAAACATGGTCTTGTCCTTTCGTGTTGGGTGATTCCGATTCAACTACACCCTTGTATTGCCAAACCCGCCTCCCCGCGGACAGACAACACGAAATTCTTTTCCAGGAGCGCATTTCCCTGGAGGGGGCAAGAGGAAAAGGCTGGGAATTGAGAATTGGGGGGTGGCGAAAAACGGGGGCGTCCCGACTTTGTCGGGAATAGGCCGACGCGGGCGTCCTGCCGCTAAGCAGGATGGAAGACGAGCGTCGACGTTGTCGCCGTTTTCGTTGAACTTCCGTGTTTTCCGTGCCTTCCGTGGTGGAAAAAAGTCGTTCGCCGTGGCCGTAACATTATCTCGCGCCGTTCTCTGTGATCTTTGTGCTCTCTGTGGTGGGAATAACGCCGTTCGTCGCCGTTAACGCAGTGTCAGGCGTTTGTATTTGGTTCGGCGGTGGGCCAGGCGGTCGGCGTTGCCCGCCAGCATCTTCTCTTCGTACTCGGTGAATCCGCCTTCAAACCAGGTGGTGGCGCCGCGGCCTTCCATTACCAGCAGGTGCGTGCAGATCCGGTCCAGGAAGAAGCGGTCGTGGCTGATCACCATCGCACAGCCCGGAAAATCAATCAACGCCTGCTCCAGTACGCGCATAGTCGCTACATCCAAGTCGTTTGTGGGCTCGTCCAGCAGCAGGAGATTGCCCCCGCGCCTGAGCAGCTTGGCAAGGTGAACGCGGTTCCGCTCCCCGCCGGACAACTCACCGCAGCGCTTCTGTTGCTGGGAGCCCCGGAAATTGAACCTCGCCACGTACGACCTCGAATTCATTGTCCCTCCGCCCAGCTCGATCCGGTCCTTACCGTCGGTTATCTCCTGAAAAATCGTTCGCGAATCGTCCAACTCGTCGCGATGCTGGTCCACGTAAGACAGCTCCACCGACTCACCGAGTTCAATCACGCCGCTGTCGGGCTGCTCCTGCCCTACGATCATGCGGAATAGCGTGGTCTTGCCCGTACCGTTCGGCCCGATAACGCCTACGATCCCGCCGCGCGGCAGGTCGAACGAGCAGTCCTCCAGCAGCGTTAGATCGTCGTAACCCTTACTCACTGAATTTACGTTAAGCACCTTGTCGCCGAGACGCTGGCCGGCGAATATCTGGATGATCGCATCGCTGGCGGTGTCGAGCTTGGCCTGGCCGGCGAGCTGTTCGTAGCGGTCGATGCGGGCCTGGTTGTACTGCTTGCCGCCGCGAGACTTGTTGATCCATTCCAGCTCGCGGGCCAGCGTCTTTTGGCGCTGGGTCTCCTTCTTCTCGATAATGCGGAGGAGTTCGGCTTTCTGGGCGAGCCATGACGAGTAGTTGCCTTCGAACGGCAGGCCCCGCCCGCCGTCCAGTTCCAATATCCACTTGGTGATGTTGTCCAGGAAATAGCGGTCGTGCGTGACGATGATGATCGTGCCCGGATAATCGCAGAGAGTCTGCTCGAGCCAGGCGATGGTCTCGGCGTCGAGATGGTTGGTCGGTTCGTCAAGCAGCAGGAGATCGGGCTTCTCGAGCAACACCTTGCACAAAGCGACCCGCCTCCGCTCCCCACCGGACAGCAGGGAGATCTTCATGTCGTCGGGCGGAAGGACCAGGGCGTCGGCTGCGATGTCCATAAGGCGATCGATCTCCCAGCCGTCGCAGGCGTCGATCTGCTCCTGGAGCTGCTCCATGCGCTTCATCAGGTCGTCCATCTCGTCGGCAGCGTCGGGGGCGCCCATGCGGTCGGCGACCGCGTTGTATTCGTCGATGAGCTTCTGGATCGGAGCCATCGAGGCCTGGAGGCTCTCGCGCACCGTGCTGTCGAGATCCAGGACGGGCTCCTGCTGGACATAGCCCACAGTCATGTTCTTGACGAGACGGGCCTCTCCGTGGAAATCCTTATCCAGACCGGCCATGATTCGCAGCAGGGAGGTCTTGCCCGAACCGTTTTCCCCGACGATGCCGATTTTGGCTCCGTAGAAGAACGACAGGCTGATATCGTGAAAGATCGTACGGTCGCCGTATTGCTTGGCGACGTCGTTCATTTCGAATATGAACTGAGGAGGCATTGTCGAGTCCCTTGCGGTCTTGTTTGTAACGTCTGTATGGAAACGGATCTCACATTCGGCGGTGAGTGTCCGGCCGGAGGTTCCTGGGTTAGGGAGTGTGCTTCATCCCGGGCAGCCTGCCGTTCCTCGACAAGCCGCGGACCTCCATACCGAGAACGCCTGTTCTTCTAAGCCGTTGACCATTTCCTGAGCAAGTCCCAAAGGGTGGAGGTATGAACAGACTTCAAGACTATCGGCAGCACCTTTACTGCATTTCGTCTTGCGTTCAACACTGTATCAACATCATCGGATGATCTCAGTTTAATGATCTCCACATCTCCTTCCTTAATAGTCCCGGGCAGTTTGTTGTTCCATCTTCTCACCAAGTGATCCACCGTTGTCTTATTGTCGTAATGCGTGATGATCACCACCAGGAAATTTCTATCCAACAGGAAATCAGATGCCGGTGTTCCGGGTCTCAGGATTTGGGAAAGCTCCCAGATAACGTCGAAGCCGTAGTAATCGTTACCTTCCACGGTCTGATCGATCACAAAGGAGATTCGATTGGCGTTCGCGCGGGTTGCCAGATCGGCCATCTTCTCCGCTACTTCCCGGTCAGGCCGCACAGCCCCCCCATCTTGTATATAGCTGACCTCTTCGGTCTGCGTGTCTTCGACGTTTTTCCTGATGTTATGTGCGATCTGCTCTGACGTTTTTTCCTTGTCTTCGCCGATGATAACGGTCAATGCCATAGTTGAACTCCTTCTCTATCGTATTGCGATGGTAAATTCAAAAAACGTAACGCATCGTTTCAGGTCTTCCGGCGCCGTTGGGTGATCGCTCAAGAATCTCTCCACCGGCCACCAGCGAATATCACCCCCCTGAAGTTCCAGCATGGCTTTGGCGACATGCAGGCCGATCTTGCGATGCTCATCCGCATCCTCGGTTCCTGGAACGAGGGCTAAGGGGTCGGATTCGCATGGTTTTCCATTATTCCCAACGGTGACTCGATACTTGTCGGCGTCCTTTCTTATCCATATTACAGCGAGGTGCTTATCGACCGGCTCGCCCGTCCAACCATGTTCCCGGATGTTCATCGCCATATTGGCCAGCGTTGAATAGAATATACCGCTCACTTTGTCGTCGCTTATGTTCTCCGGATCGAAGTGCACCCGCCACTGATTGGGATCCGGTTTGAACGAAGTTGCAATATCCCTGGCCATATTCACATACTCTTGCAAGCGTCGTTTTCCAATGAAGAAATCCGGGTTTGCTTCCTCTTCAGGCTCATTGGTGGGGGGAAGAAGGGCGCGGACTTCTTGTGTCCTCCAAAGGACTGTCAGCATGTATGTATGGACTTTCTGGAGTTCGGTCACTATGTCCGGAAGGTTCTCGTCAGCGGCTTTGCGGATCAGGCTTGCGACGGTGTTCTTGGCGTCGCCTGAGATATCCAGAAGTCTGTGCCGGAAGTTCTTCTGCGCCAAGTGCAGTGTCTGGACGCCCATAAACTGCGCCAGAGATTGAGAGAGCGTGTTTACATAATCTCGCTCCCACCAGGAAATGTCTCGTAACCCATTGAATTTCAACCAGACTACGCCCTTTACCGCATCAGCGGGATCGACAACAAAGGTCAATCGTGTGTGCTGTTCGGGAGACGTGTTGCTGCTTATCTTCATATTGCGGAGAATCTCTGAGGCTTGACAGGGCTTGCGAGTGTTTTCTCTCGTACAGCAGCAGTCTTCATTGCTGGAGTAGACGCGTATGTCAAACTCTCTGTCAGCTAGACTTTCACTGTCTGAGGATAGCGCATGAATCGCGAAGAAAGTCCCCGGACACTCACGGTTACATAGCATAAGGGCTTCAGTGCATCCTCCGTGCTGCCCGTCCCACCACTTACGAATACCTACTTCCGGATCAGTGGGTTCGACGCTCGTGGCGGGCTCGCCCTGCCTGAATCGTATTCCAGCGGTTGACCGACCGAGATTATCTCCCTCTGGGCGTTCAATAGGCCAGAAGGTTCCCCATTCGGCGTTCATGGCCTTGAGAACGCCCTGCATCAAAGGCGCCGCTTCCCCCGTTCGCAACAGGTTGGCGCCGTCGGTGTAGAATCGTAAGGCTGCGACTATCCGGCGCCTCTGAAGCCACTCATCCAATCGGAGGATTCCATACCTGGCGAATTGCTCCAGTATCTGCATGGCCTTTGCATGCGAATCGAGGAAGTAGCCCCTGACCGGGCTGGTCAGGCGAATAACGGCTCGTGCAACGCCGTCATGCATCACCGGGGCGATCATCGCCGATCGGCATGTTGGATCGAAATCATAGGGGTATGTGTTTTCCTGGATAATATTTGCTACGAAGTACCTTCGCTCTCGGATACATGTCTGCGTCATCGACTTCTTCGGTAGGAAAGCTCCTGTTGCTTTCTCGCCCGCGCCGTTTCCAAACGTGCGAGTGATCCTATCTCCTATGAGGAAGATAAAATCCGCCTTTCCGCTGTAGTTCTGTGTGACTCCGAGGGCGGCTTGGCAGATCATGTTGGCCAGGGCGGCTTCCAGGTCGCAAGCGTCCGCCTCCTGGGTAGTGTCAAAAATAGCATTGATTTCCCTAAGCAGACGTTCGGGAGCCCATGAGATTGCAGAGGGTTTCTGGTGATATGCTTTGTCTATCAGAAGTTCGCGAATGATAGTTGTGACAAGCAGGATGTTCTCTTGAATCTGTGAGGTGAACATGGACGTGGTCTGACCAGACGGTTTCCAGAAGTTGAAGAACGCCTGGCCCACGGGATCGTTGGTGTGGCCTGCTCCCTTCCTCAAGTATATCTTGGCGGTCGCCAACGTCCCGTATTGTTCTCCCCTGTTGGCGTGCTTCTGGAGTTCTCGCTTTCTGAAATCGCCTCGCTCCTTTGGTGCATGTCTGGTGGTGATCTGAGCGAGGCTTTTCAAATGCTGTGTGTATTCGAGTTCGTCTTCGATCCAGAGCACATTGGGCTCCCCTTCGACATTCCACCTGAACTCCAGATTGTCGGTAGGTCCTCTCATTAACTCCGGTTCGGCGACGCCAGCCATCGCTACAAGAGCCAGCCCTTCGGCTGTAGGGTTGTACTCATATACTACTATGGAAGAAGTTCCGAGGCTCTCGTGCGCGACCTGAACGAGCGATTTTATGCGGTTTGGCACGTCGAAATCGGCGGCGGCAATGGCTGAACAAGCAGATCTGAACGCCTCTGGGGTGAGCGGCATCATTATTGCAGTCTCCTTATAAAAGGACGGCGTGTGTTGTCGGACCGGTCTAACGACAACCCACTAACCCCGCCACCGCCCATGTTGCTGGATCCGTTCTTTCCACCACGACTAAATTGTACCGTATCGCATCGCGCCATGCAATGCCAAAAGATCGATGTTCTTTGGATAGAGAGTCGGGTTCAGCCCTCTAAACAGGACTAAATCGGCGGAACCCCGGAATACAAAACACACCCCACGCGCCCCCGGTTACTCGGGCGTGAGTTTTCAGTTCCTAACTGAGAACTGGTGGCGGAAATGCGCTTCTACCAAATGTCGCCGACTGTAAAACCTTCGGGGAAGGGGTCGTCGTTTTGGAGCAGGTAATTTGCTTTGCCTGTTATCCAGGCGCGGCCGGTGATGGTGGGGACCACCGCCTTGTACGGGCCGATCTGCGTTTCTTCGATCAGGCGACCGGTGAAGATAGTGCCCAGGATGCCCTCGTGATTGAAGTCTTCGTTTAACTGTAATTCGCCCTTGGCGTGGAGTGCGGCCATTTTTGCGCTTGTGCCCGTTCCGCACGGCGAGCGGTCTATCGCTCCGGTCCAGGTTGACGGGCGGTTCCAGTCGAGCTTGCCGGTGGAGACGACGACGGCGTTCTTCATGTGCGCGTCGGCGCCGGTGGGGCGGGCCGACAAAACCGCTATTGTTATCCCTTCGAAACCGGGCTGGTCGGGGTGGGTTACGGGCAGTTGTTCCTGGGCGGCGGTTTTGACCATCTCGCCGATCCGCACGATGTCGCGCCCGTTTTCAGGAGCGATCTCCAGACCCAGCGATTCAGCGTCCGCGATAACGTAGAACATGCCCCCGTAGGCTACGTCGACGTCGACCCGGCCAAGCTGGGGAACTTCGATCTGCTTGTCGAGGTGCACGGCGAATGACGGTACGTTGCGGAACGTGACCGACTTTACCTTGCCTGCTTCGCAGCGGGCCTGGACTTCGATGAGCCCGGCTGGCGATTCGAGGGTCAGTTCGGTCAGCGGTTCGATCATCTCGCAGATTCCGGTTTCCAGCAGGACGGTGGCTACGCAGATGGTGTTGGTGCCCGACATTCCGGGATACTCGACCTGCTCCATGATAACGTAACCGGCGTCGGCGCGCGGGTCTGTGGGCGGAAGGATGAGGTTGCAGTTGGCCGCCGGGTATCCGCGCGGCTCGCGGAGCATGAGCTTGCGCAGATTGTCGCCCTGGTCGCGGAGGTGGACCATCTTGTCGAACATCGTATCGCCCGGTACTTCAGACACTCCGCCTACGATCACGCGTCCGGGCTCGCCGCATGCGTGGGCGTCTACGGCTTGAATCGTTGGTTCCAAACGCATGTGTGTCTCCATAATCGCGGGCGGTGGTCAGGATTCGGGTTTCAATTCGACCTGCTCCCATCCGCGTCGGACGTCGTCTTTTCTGGTGGCTCGCCATTGCAGGATGAAATGTTCTTCGCGGTCGGCTTTGGCGTAGTAAGTGTGTGAGGCGACGAAGCGGCCTTTGGTGTGGACGAAGAGCAGGAGCTTGATGATGGCGGTCTGCTCGATGGAGCGGTAAAGCGGCATGGCCGGCAGGGGTGCGGGGCTGTTGGGCACGGGCAGGGGGGGCATGCCCACTTCACTGCGTTTGTACTCCATGGCGAGGGCTCCCGAAGCGACCTCGATAGTCATGTCGGCGCCTTCGGCGGATTCGACGAGCTCTGCGCCTGTCCGGGCGATGCGCGTGCGGATGGCGACTGTTACGTACTCGGCTTCGTAGCATTTGAGGTTCGCGAAATCGATAAACACTTTCTTGTCAGCCAGTTCGGGCATATCGAACTTCACCATCGCCATATCGACCGCGCGGGTGAGCAGAAGCTGCTCGATCGCCGTGCGAGGCGTGTTGCTGAGCGTTCGGGTGGTGCATCCGCAGGAAGCGGCGGCGCCGAGGGCGATAATCCACGACCAGAGACTAATCTTGTACATATAAAACGTTACCTTCACAAATTCACCCCGGTGAGCAATCGCCCGGATACGCAACCGAGCATGTCAGATCGCCTGGAGGATACCGGCTGAACGCTCCGCAGGCAAGTGTGGAAAAACCCAGGGCGTAGTTCACAGCGCGCCGAAGTGTGAACCTCTCCGGGCGAAGCTTGCGTTGATTTCAGCGTTATTCAGACACGCATAAAAGCCTGCGGACTAACGAATTAACCTGAAGAAACATCGGCGCATGATCATATGTATGGCTTGTGTGCCCTGGCGAAAAGTGTGAACCATTTGTGAACTTCCCAACTGAGTCGATTTAGGCGCTTGCGATTGCAGGCGTTCGAGGCGACAATACCCGCTGGACATTTTAACTTGCAGGAGATCTCCAAATGAAAGCACTGAACAGGCTAGTGTGCGTTCTGGTTGTTATGCTGGTTTGTCTGTCCGCCCGGGGACAGGAGGCCAGGTCCAAGACGGCCGATGCTGCGGCGAACAAGGCGAAGATAGCGGCTTTGCAGAAGGAACTGTCGGCTGCCGAGGCGAAGATGTACGCAGCGTTCAGAAAGATCGAGAAGAACGAAGCGATAGTCGATCTTCGCAAGGCGGCGCTTGCGGCGGATCGTGCGTACCAGAGAGCCAAAGAGAGCGATCCTGTCGTGCTTGCAGCCAAGGCTGCGGTGCGTGAGACCGATCGCGTGACCGATGAGTTGGTGATGAAGAAGGTTAAGGCCTCGCCGGCCGGAGCGGCGCTTGTGAAGGAGAAGATCGCTCTGGACAACAAGCGTGCGGCGTTTGGCTTGCAGATTGCGTTGGCTGAAGTCAAGCTGACCCACGATGACTCGCCGATAGTGCGCGCCGTAAACGCTGATCCCATAGTTGCCCAGTACAAGCGGGTCTATTACGCCGCTTCCGGAACCTCGCGCGACACCGCCCGGGCCGACTACTACAAACTGAAGAAAGCGACATTGGAGGACATGCCTGCAGCCCAGGCGCTGCTCGCGGAGATCAAAACCGCCAAGGCCGATGAAGACGCCGCCGAAGAGGCCATGGACGCCGTCGACAAGAAGATATCAAAGCTCCGCTACGCTGCAGCCAAGTCCGACGATCCTGAACTCGTCGCCGCTCGCGCCAAGGAGACCGCCGCACGAGAGGCCTACGAAAAGGCGTACTACGGTGGGAACATGAAGATCCTGCGGGACAAACGCGAGCAAACCCGCGACGCAGTCCGCACAGGAATCAAAGAGATAATCGCCGGTGATCCGGACCTGTCAGCGCTGTCGGAGAAGATCACCCAGCTTGGCGCTGAGATCAAGAAGCTGGGCGGCAGGCGCAGCAGGTCGTCGAAGAGACATTAAGGCGCCCCGGACGGACCGTTCTTTTTCGCGCTGCTTCTCGTGAACCACTTCCTGTCGATCAGCGCGGCTTTGAGGTGAATCTGCTTTCTGTTCCAGGCGGGCTTGGCGTACATGTAGGTTACGACTGCATGGCCCTTCGACGTGAAGAAACAGTCGAGATTGGTGTATTCGGCGTTGGGGTCGTCGGCGATATTCCCGATCTTCCGCCAGGTCTTCCCGTTGTCGGAGGAGATCGCAGCCGACAGCGGTGTGCGCTCGCCGAGATGGTGATGCCTCTTGTTGAACTTGCTGTTGTTCCAGAACAGGACGACGTCCTTCGAGCCGGGGATTCTCCGCAGGCACGTGCATGACTCGCCGCCTTCGAGACCGCTGAAGACGGCTTTGCTCCACGTCTTGCCTCCATCGGTCGATCGCGACAGATACGGTCCGCCCAGTTGAGTTCGCAGGGACATTAGAAGTGTTCGGTCTCCCAGCGGCGCCACCGAGGCCTCCATAGCGCCGCGCTTGGGCAGATCGATTGCGGTCGAACGCGTCCAGGTCTTGCCCGTATCGTCGCTCAGGAAACACCACGCCGAGTTCTTCTGCCTCCACTGGTTTCCTGCGCCTCCATGAAACGGCAGGACAAGTCGCCCGGACTTCAGTTCCATCAGGCTGCTCGCTCCGCCCTGCAGCAGTTGGCCTTTGGATTGCTTCCAGACCGGATCCAAAGCGTTGAATGTCTTCCCGTCGTCGTTTGAAGCCAGCACGCACATCGTACTGCTCCCTCCGCTCTTGTGCGCCCGCAGGCAGGCCAATATGAGCTTTCCCGATTGGCGCATGAAGAAGCCCCGTTAGTCACAATTCCGCAACTACCGGGGCTCAACGGAGAGGGGGGGATTCGAACCCCCGGTACGCTTATAAAACGTACGCCGGTTTAGCAAACCGGTGCATTAAGCCACTCTGCCACCTCTCCGATTGTAAATACCGCCAGTTGTCCCCGCTCGGGGCAAACCGCAAGTACAAGGACATTTATATCTGCCCACCGCGGTGCTGTCAAGACAGGCGTTGAAGTAGTCTGTTCTAAACGGCTTCAAACGGCCTGCACAGTCGTCATTTGCCGGACAATACGCCGTGATGACCGGATGATCTCCCATCTGTGCGGCTTGGCAACAGGCGGTGCGGATCTTAAACCGCCTGCAGGTATCACAGCGATGAATATCGGCGTGGGGGCGACCGCTCTTGAAACGGCGCACTACAGCAAACTCATGCATGTCAATATATTACATATCGCTGGAGCTTTGCTGGTGTTTTTGCACTTGACATATAATGTTGGTTGCGGATACACTTGTTAGGTAAGCCGAACATCTGGGATACGAACGTGGCTTTCAAAGGCTGGTTTGACGTCTTGAGTTTGGTTGTCGTCGGGCCGTATGTTGTTGGATTGCTGTTGTCAGGTTGTTCCTTGTATGTGATCAGATCGTATGTTCGTGCCAAGGCGCCGCTGAGTTTGTGTGGCGCCTTAGAGACGGTTGCTCCCGGAAGGTGAACGGATACGGTGGATATGTAGATGGCTAGAGAATCTGAAAAACTCAGTCCGTCCCTTGAAGACTACCTTGAAGCCGTATTGATCCTGGTGCGTCGCGGAAATGTGGCGCGCGTACGGGACATTGCGGCGCATCTTGGTGTCGGAAAGTCATCGGTTACCGGTGCGGTAAAGACACTGGCCAAACGCGGGCTGGTTAACTACGAACCGTACCAGTTCATCACTCTGACGGACCACGGGCGTGAACTGGCTGAAGAAGTTTCCGCCAGACACGTGCTCCTGAGGAAGTTCCTTAGCGAGGTTCTTGGTCTGGACGAAGAAACCGCCGAGGCCAACGCCTGCCGCATGGAGCACGCCGTGGACGCTGAACTCCTGGAGCAGTTGGGCAAGTTCTCTGCTTTTGTACGGAATTGTCCCCGGGCCGGAACCGACTGGGTTAAGGCGTTTGTGGAACGATGCGGTGCGGGCGACGTGGCTGGCGAGATCTGCACGAAGTGTGTTGCGGAGATTGACCCGGCCGACGGAAAAGTCTCAATACCTGACGATGCTGCGGACGGTGAAGACACCGTCTCGGGACGATCCCCTGCGATGCCCCTTACAATGGTGTCGGTCGGGCAGGAGGTCCGCCTTGCAGAGGTCACGGGCGCCCGAGAACTTCAGCACCGTCTAGCCGAGATGGGGCTGACGCCGGGCGCCAGGTTTTCGGTGGTTAACAAGGGCAATCCCGGACCGTTCATTGTTTCGGTGAAGGGTTCGAAGCTGATGCTCGGTCGGGGAACAGTGCATCGGGTAATGGTGAAGGCGGGTTCTTAGACGATAACAACGCGCCCGTGCGGTGCGGTCAGAAGCAAAGGATAGAAAGCTCCAATGTCTCGATTGAATATAGCATTAGCGGGGAATCCCAACTCGGGAAAGACCACGATCTTCAACTTGCTGACCGGCGAGCGCCAGCATGTGGGCAACTACCCGGGCGTGACGGTCGAAAAGAAGCAAGGTTCCGCCGTTTTCGCTGATAGAGAACTCGATATAGTTGACCTGCCCGGTACGTACAGCCTTACGGCCTACACGATAGAAGAGATCGTCACGCGGAATTTCATAATGGAATCCGAGCCGGACGTCGTGATCGACATCGTGGATTGCTCGAATCTGGAGCGTAATCTGTATCTTGCGACGCAGTTGCTGGAGTGCGGTGTTCCGCTCGTTCTGGCGTTTAACAAGAGCGATCTGGCGGAGGTCAGAGGTTTCCATATCGACTGCGAGCGTCTGTCGAATTTGCTTGGCGTTCCGATTGTTGAAACCGTGGGCACAACCGGCGGTGGTCTGGACGAACTACTGGCTAGGGCGTTGGAGGTCGCTGACGCCGGGCCCGAGGCCGTCGCGCAGCAGCGCCTGCCTGACTACGGTACTGAACTCGAACCGCACGTTGTGCAAACGGCTCGGGAAATCGCGCATCACTGTGGGCTTGAGCGTCACAGCCGCTGGT
The DNA here is from genome assembly GCA_030745875.1 of Phycisphaerae bacterium. GTDB lineage: Bacteria > Planctomycetota > Phycisphaerae > SM23-33 > SM23-33 > BS750m-G57. The sequence continues at coordinate 29,945 of JASLNT010000068.1, read as the reverse complement.
TCGCACTGAAGCTCCTGGAAGGCGACTCAGAGGCCCTCAAACGCGTTCAATCTCTAGCCAGTGAGGACCATGGACAGCAAGTCACCGAGATTATCGCTGAGACGGCGACTCTGCGCAAGCACATCGAAGACATCTGCGGCGACTCACCGGAAATAGTCTTTGCTGACAGGCGGTACGGTTTCATTTCCGGAGCATGCACCGAGGCCGTCGAACAGACCGTCGAGGCCCGCCACGATCTTTCCGATCGCATCGACGCGGTGATGACGAATCCGATTATGGGCCTTCCGATATTCATCGCGATGATGTACGTCGTGTTCCAGCTTACGTTCACTATCGGCCAGTGGCCGATGGGGTGGATCGAGGACGGCTTTGTGGTGCTTTCCAAGCAGTTGGCGATGCTTTGGGGCAAGGGGTCCGAGAGCCTGCTCAAGAGCCTTCTGATCGATGGGATTATCGGAGGAGTGGGCGGGGTAATAGTATTCCTGCCCAATATCCTGCTGCTGTTTGCGGGCATCGCGGTCCTGGAGGATTCGGGATATATGGCCAGGGCGGCGTTTGTGATGGACCGGTGGATGCACAAGATCGGGCTGCACGGTAAGAGTTTCATACCGATGCTGATAGGCTTCGGTTGCAACGTACCTGCGATAATGGCCACCCGAACGCTTGAGACGCGGCGCGATCGGATGACGACGATGCTCGTGATACCATTGATGAGTTGCGGTGCCAGACTGCCGATTTATGCGCTGATTATTCCGGCGTTCTTCCCGTCGGCGTGGCACGGGCCGATGTTGTGGACTATGTACCTGATAGGGATCGTACTTGCGATTGTTCTGGCCAGACTGCTCAGGTCGACGTTGTTCAAGGGTGAATCGGCGGCGTTTGTTATGGACCTTCCGCCTTACCGCATGCCGACTGCCAAGGGATTGTTGGTTCACATGTGGGAGCGATCCTGGATGTACCTTCGCAAGGCTGGTACGGTCATCCTGGGCGTATCGGTCGTGATGTGGGCTCTCGCCGCATTTCCGCGGATATCAGCGGATGAGCTTGACGCGAAATACGCCAACCAGAAGCAAACCGCACATGCAACGTACACCGCCCGTCTGGCGGGAGTGAATACTCTGCTGGGAGTTGCCCCGGAAGATTCGGTGATTGATAAGGCTCTCGGCGCGGAGATGACGTTGGCGGAAGCGGGCGGGGAATTCTTTGAGCACGAGCAGGGCTATATTGACGCGCAGGCCGCCCGTGATTCAACAATTGCGTCGCTGACGGCCGGGCCTGGGGGCGATGTCCTCAAGAGTTTCATCGACGCCAGAACTCGGATTCTGGAGGCGCGCGAGACGTTCGCCCAGAGGATCGCCGATGAGGAATTGCAGGAAGGATCGCGCCAGTATGCGGCGATAGAGTTGTACCGCGACAGAGAACTCGAGAAGATCGCCAAAGATCATCCGCAAGCCGGCGCCGCTGCGTTGCTGTATCTTGACGAGTGTGCGGGCCCGTATGTTCAGGCGATGGTCGATATCGAAAACTCGCAACTGCTGGACCGGACCAGCCGGAGCATCCTCGGTCGGATCGGGCGGGCAATTGAACCGGTCGTGCGGCCCATGGGATTTGACTGGCGGATCGGTACGGCGTTGCTGGGATCGTTTGCGGCTAAGGAGGTTTTCGTAGCCCAGATGGGGATCGTCTATTCCGTGGGCGAGGGTTCTGACGATTCAGGCACACTGCGCAAGAAACTCAGCGAGAATTACACTCCCCTGATCGGTTTTTGCATAATGCTCTACTGCCTTGTTAGTGCGCCATGCGTCGCCACGATAGCCGCCACCTGGCAGGAAAGCGGGCGAATGCGGTGGGCGATGGCGCAACTGGCGGGTCTTACGCTGCTTGCGTATGTGTTGACGACGGCGGTGTACCAGATCGGTCGCCTGCTGGGCTAGACGCCCGGGAGAGAAGTTTGGTATGTGGAAGCTATTTGAATCGATTATTGTGCTGGTTGCGATAGGGATCGCCGCTGCACTTCTGGCGTGTCGCGCCAAGAAGACGCTCACCGGCAAGGACGGTTGCGGATGCGGCAAGTCCAATAGCTGCACGCTGACGTCTCTGGATGCGCTGTCATCGGACGACAGCTCCGAAGAAGGTGATGACGAAGAGGAATTCGATGAGGGCGGTTGAGGGCAAGGCTACTTCATGTCTCGCCGAGTATCGCCCAGGGCGGGGAAATCCTCTCTCCAACTCTTAAGTGCGTTCATATCCAGCGGTGCGCTAATGACGCACTGTTCGTTCCCCGCGATGGCGAGAGTGTTTCCCTGCGGATCGATTATAGCGCTTTGCCCGCCGTAAATGTAGTTGGGGTCCGAACCGCAACGGTTAACTCCCACGACGTACGCCTGGTTTTCTATGGCCCGTGCGCGCAACAGGCACGTCCAGTGATCGATGCGTTTCGCCGGCCAGTTGGCCGCCACCACGATAAGATCAGCCCCGTCGGCCGCAGCGCTGCGGAACAGTTCGGGAAACCGCAAGTCGTAACAGATCGCAGGAGCCAGCATGAACTCCCCGGTCGGGATGACAATCGTTTCGTCACCGGGCGTGTAGTGCATTCCTTCTTCGGAAGGTGAGAACAGGTGCACTTTCCAGTAGCGTCCCATAACCGAACCGTCCGGGCCGAACAACACCGCTTCATTGCGGAAGGTCTCCCCGTGTCGCGTCGCCAACCCGCCCAGCACGTACAGGCCGTACCGCCTTGCGATTTCCGAAAGAAACACCGTTGTCGGTCCGTCGGGCGGTTCGGCCAGTGCGGAGGAATCCATCGAAAAGCCCGTGGAGAACATCTCCGGGAGGACCGCCAAATCGCCCGGCTGGAGATCGGTCGACGACAGCATGTCCGATACGATCCGGTGGTTTACCTCGGGCTCGGACCAGACGATATCGAATTGGATGCACAGGGCGTTCATTGCGGTGTCCTGAGACAACTGTCGGCGGTTCAGGAACATATAATGCTCGGGCCGAGCGAGTATTGCAAGTCTCGTGTGCCAATGCTGTTTCCAAACGTCGGTGAGCGGAACATACATTTAACCAGCTTTTTTTGCTTGCCGGTGATTGGAAACCTACGTTGCTTATGTGGAGTTGTTTTCGGAGATGGAGTAAGCAGGGTTCGCACATGGAAGATTCCGGTTCAGGTTTATGGCCTGGTTTCATTAGCGAGAGCAAACGCTCGGCGCTGTTCGCATATGCGCTTTGGATTCAGCACGCATCGCTGCCCAGGCCCATCGCGCCGGTGCCTGATGTTCAGTGGCAGGAGGCGGTGGGCAGGCGTCTGCTCACACCGGCCGAAAAAGCAGCCCGCTGCCGCTACTTCGATCGCAAAGCGGCTGTCGGTTTGGCGATGTGCCATTGACCGCGACTGTCAGTTCGCGCCTTCAGGGGGATCGGTCTGGCCGACGAACGCCGTAGCGCACAACTTCATACACTGCTCAACGGGCATGTCCAATTCCTTGATACGATCCGGATCGCAGTACACCGTTATTCCCCCAAACATGTAGGTAAATGGCAAATAGACCGCCACGGTGCGGCCGCCCTGGGGATTCTGTCCGTATGGCGGATTGTCGTTCGTACGGATTCCCAGCATTTTCATGTTGGATCCGGGCGGGGTGTATTGGACAACCTGCCCCATCTTGCCCGCATCGCCTCCGAAGAGCTGGAGCAGGTCGCGTACGGATTCATACAGCATCTTGACGCCCGGCAGGCTGGTGATGAGTTTCTCCAGCACCGACCAGAATGCGCGGAACAACCACAACCGGGTAGCCAGCCCCACCAGGTACACACCCGCTATCAGAATCAGTACTCCGACTCCCGGCGGCAGGGCGACGTTGGGCAGTATCTCTCGACCAAGTGCATCCAGTGCGCCGCCCAACCAGTAGACCGTGTACACGGTGATCGTAAGCGGTACGAGCACCATAACACCAGCCAGGAATATGCCCAGTTGCTTCTTCATACAAGTCTCCTTTGCATGACCCCTGAGACGTCGAGAGATCAGGTCAGTTCGAAGATGGATTGAGTCTTGACCATTGTCAGGTCGTCGGGGAAGGCGTGGAATGTGAATACGTGCAGGCCTGAGGGCTTGGCTTCGTAGTCAATGAACGTGAACGGCGTGAGCGGAGGGCGGGTCATCCAGGTTGGGAACGGTACGAACAGTCCGCGTCTTGCCCCGATTCTCGCCAAGTCGTGGTGAGTCTTGTGATAGACCATCGGGCTCATCTGTTCGACCTGGAAATTCATCATGTAGTTCACCCCTCCGGTGCGCCTGTGGTGATGCGCCTTTTCTCCGCGGAAGGGCATTTGCCTTATCACCCCAGCCGCCGGAAGGGTGGTCCGATCGTCGGCTGTTAACTCGATCAGGGAATGCTTACCGCGGAAAAAACCGATCACGTGCGTACAGCCCGTAACCCATATCTGGGCTTCATATTCTCCGAGAATCAAATGGCGGTCGTGGTATATGTCGAACAGTTCCGGATGCACCGGTCGATCGTAAAGATAATACCGCAGTGACGAAATACTCTGTTGTTGGCGTGTACTCATTATACTCGAACTTTTCCGACGAATCCCCTTCGGGCTAAACGCCTCCTTGGAATCCGTCATTCTCTAACGCCATTATACAGTATGGGCGTTTGTGTGCAAAGTGTCTCGCCGTTCCGTACGGAATAGACGGTTAGGCGGCGCGCCGTGACTGGTCAATTGGTGTTCCGGACAGTCGAACCGCCGTCGGGAGATCAGTCGGTTTCCTGCTTGTCGTGTCGATGGCGAATCTTGCGATATTCGACCACCGCGTAGTAGATCACGCAATATGACACAACACCCAGAACAGCGCCCACGATAAGGCTGCCCACCCACAGCGGCCAGAAAACCTGCCATGTCGCCGCCCACCAGTTCTGTACGGTTTGCAGCCATGTGCCCGAAAAGGCCATCGCCTTGGCGAAATCAGGATCGGGGCAGTTGCTGCCCAGGACCCACTTTCCCAGGTAATAGTTCGGAAGAAAAATGGGGACGAGGGTGGCGGGGTTGGATATCCACACGAACGGTACACCGACAAGCTTGTTCGCCCCCAGCAGCCACGACAACGCCAGCACCAACAGCATCTGGAAACCGACCGTAGGCGTCCAGGTGATGAACATGCCGATACCTACGCCCAGCGCGATGCGGTGGGGCGTATCGTCCACATGCAGTACTCTGTAGATGAAGAACGCCTTCAACTTTCTTGCGATATAGCGATGCGGCATGCCGCAGTCTCCGGTTTGCTCACCAGCGCCTTGTCGTCCGTTGGGCGACGCGGCTTAATAATTATGGACTCTTATATCAGAAAACCCCGCGACAAAGAATATCTAACACTCGATTACCGCTGGATAATGTTGCTTGTGGGGCGGTTGGAAACGCTTGCGAGCATTACTCCAGCCGCTTCGATAACCTCGTCAGGGTTGATGATCTGCATGCACGTGATATGACTGCACTGTTTCTTGAGACATCCCTGACAGGGCGTGTCGCCCACTATTGCGCGTCCTCCACCGTACGGTCCGGTGCGTTCGGTGCGGGTCGGACCGATCAGGGCGATCGAGTCCACTCCGACCGCCGGAGCAATGAACGACGCCGCCGAATCACCGCAAATTACTCCTCCGGAGGCTCCTATCATCGCGACAAACTCCCTGACGCCTGTTTGTCCTGCGAGGTTAATCGCCCCGGATTCCGTTCCCTGCATAGCGGCCTGGCACAGATCGCGATCGCCCGGACCGCCCAACAACACCACGGTTGTCCGCTTCGCCAACGCCGATACAACTCGCCGCCAGTGTCGCGACGGATAAAGCTTGGTCTCCCAGCGTGTGGGCGGTACGCAGGCGATAAAACCGCCGGCCTGAAGATTATTGTCCGACATGAATTCGTCGGCGAACTGCTGTGCTTCCGGCGCTATCTGGAGCGTCATGTCTTCGCTGCGCGCGTCAACACCCAAATGTTGAGCCAGTTCAATGTTGCGATCCACCGTGTGCGATGCCTCCGGAGAGAATCGATGATTATAGAACCATGCAGCGCCCTCTCTTGCCGATGCGAAACCGGCTCGCACCGATGCGCCGGTCGCCCTGGTGAATATTCCGCTTCGCAGCAGGCCCTGCAAATCCAGCACCCAGTCGAAATGTGATCTTCTAAGCTTCCAAAGGAAACTCACCACGAGCCCGGCCGCACTCAACGACCGCCATGCCTTGCCCATCTTCCTGCGGTCGAAGGCGACGATTTCGTCGAGATCGCTGTCGTGTGATATCAGGTCCTCGCAATTTACGTTCACCAGCCACGACACGCTGCATTCTGGAAATGTTCTCTTCAAACCCCGGAGCACGGGCATGGCGGTCACCACGTCGCCCAGCGCACTGGGCTTGATGATAAGCACTCGCTCGGGCTGCGATGGCGCTTTGGAGGCTGTCATGCGGTGGCTCTCCGCGAGTCGCGCTGACGCTTGCGTTGGCGCTTGCGGCGAGAGGTTATCTGCTGGTTGAGCTTCCTGGCCGACCACTGCTGAAGCACTCGCCAGTACGGTTTGAACTGGATTCTCCCGGCGCCGGGTCGTCGCAGATACCCCAGGAGCATTCGCAGGCGTCCGTGGTGACTGACCGACGTGCACGCCAGAAGCGACACATTGAGTCGCATCAGACCCTGGAATCGCTGCCGCATGGAAATGCGGGAAACGCGTTTCAGACCGTCCAGGTCGATCAGGACTATGCTTGGACCGTCTTGAGGCGTCCAATGCACAAAGATGTTTCCGCTCTTGAGATCTCTGTGGACCAGATTGTTGTCATGCAGGCGCCGCACCATGTGTCCCAAGCCGCTGAGTACGTTGCGGGCGATGCATTCCCGCCTGGCTTGGCTCAGTTCGCTTAGCTGCGGGTCGGCGATGTGTGCGAGACGTACGTGAAGGAACTGATTCAGGTTTGAAGCCTGAAGGGATTCGGTGATTAGTATGCTGTCGGTCAGGAACGGGCCGATTCTTCTTTCCACCGCCGCCAGAGGCAGGGCGGTGTCTACTCCGCGCGTCATGATCTGGTGACCGAGTCTGAACACGCGCAGCGGGCGGGAGGTGCGGAAGCAATCCAGAAGGATCTTCCAGATCTTTTTGCGGCGTGGGCGTTTGACGTGGACGTCCAGTTCGACCGATCCGATCTTCAGTTTCCGGCGGACAACCCGTGCCGACGGACTGTCCTTGATGACTTCAATATCGTCGCCTTCAAGGAGCTTGGGACCCAACGCCAGAACTTCTGTCCATTGTTCGGCGGTGAGTACGTGGTTTGCGGCGGTCGAGCCCGGAGGATGATGCTTTGACGCCAGTACGACCTGTCCCTTCCAGTGGTTTGGGAGAGACACTTCAGTGAAATAGCGATTCTTTCGGTTGATCCGTCGGTCTCTGTGTGCGTGGTGTTTTCGCGTATGCCTGCGGGCCATCTGGTCGATCAGGAACTCCCACCCGCGGAGCGTGCCTCGGGCTCCGCTGAGAGCGAGATAGTGCTTGAGGAATCGCAGGCGTTGGGTGCGCGTTGTCGTGTCGCGAAGATCGTGCAGCAATTGCGCCAGGTTTGCGGTCTTGCACAGTCTGGTAAGTCGTCTGCGGCGTTTCAGGCGGTGCAGGTCCGTAAGCACAAGTCTGGGTGAGTCCTGATGGCGTGCTACGAGAATGTTCCCGCAATGCAGGTCGCGGTGAATCACTCCCGCCGAGTGCATGCGTGCGATCAGTTCGGCCAGGGCGATTGTCGCATTGGCGATCGCCTGTCGTCCGGCGGGCCCCGATTCGCGTTGCGTGTCGTGCCATTGATCTCCGGGCAAGGCGTCTTCCACGGCGACTGTGGCGTACCATTCCGGTTGTCCTGTCGATGCAGCCAACGGTTTGGGTGTTTCAACTCCCGTGGCCCTGAGGTACTTGGCGAAATACAATTCGCGTGCGGCCTGGCTTACGCCCAACATGCGGGCCAGGCGATGGAAGAACGATCGCCCGTGGAAATGTTTCAGGTATATGTCGGTGTCGCCGATGCTCCCGCGGTATACGGTTCGAGAAGCGTTCTGCTTGACCAATGTCCAGTCATGTTCGCTCGGCGCGTCCAGAGAGGCCCTCTGGTCGGACAGAAGCGTGCGTGCTTCGTCGTCTGCGTATGACACCTGCGTGTTGTCGGTCGCAGGCGGACTGTGTGGTTCGTGTGAGGGGGGCATTAGTCTGTTAGCGGCTCGTTGGGTTACTTTTCGGTCCGGCTGCGGCGGCGCAGTCGCTTTTGCAGCGGGCATTATAGAACGTTGTTGTGAGTTTCTTCAAGAACGTCCCGAAAGAACAGTCGAGTAGATCGTGCGAAGTCTGGTCCTGGTGACGTCCGGGGCGAACTTCTCAGCGGCCAGGATGGAGGCTTCTCGCCCGAGAGTCTTCTGGAGCTCTGTGTCTCGGGCCAGTGTCAGCAGGTCGTCGGCGGCGCGCCTCATGTCGCCGGGCGGTGAGAGCAGGGCGGCGCGTCGGTCGGGAGCGCAGTCAGCGATTTCCGGTCGTCCCGAGGCCAATGTCGGAAGCCCGCAAGCCATCGCACCAGCCAGGGCTCCTACACCGCAGTCATGTCGATGTAGAAAGATCGCTGCATCGGCGGCGGTCAGCACATCTGAGGGATCGAGGCGTTCTCCGGTGAAGAATATCTCCCCGATATGCCCGGTCGATCGGGCAAAGGTTTCTATCGCCCGGCGGGCCGGCCCGCTTCCGGGGAAGACGAGTCTGGTGTGGTCGGTGAGGATGCGGGCCATAGCGTGAGCCCAGCAGGCTTGCTTGTGTCCGTTTGCGTGGACCATTTCACCTGCGGCGGCCAGCAGGAAGTGGCGATCGTCGAGGCCCAGTTCGTTCCTGATTTCGGCGCGTCGTTCATTCGGATTACCGTGATATTGCGCTGTGGGCGGAAGTACAAAGACGCGTTTGGGATCAAGCCCCAGCGCGATCAGCACTCGACGTTGCGGGTCGGTCGGCGTGGTGAGCGTCCAGAGACCGTCGAAACAGCCCGAGATGGCGATGTCCGCCTGGTGAACTCCGCGAAGGTGAGGCAGCGAAAGTAGAATGGGTCGTCCGCGAGCAGCCCACTGGGCTGTCGTTGCCGCTGACGGCGACCAGGCGTGGAGCAATTCCGCGTCATTTGGAAATCTGGAAAGTTGCAGGCCCGCCAGCGTTCCGCTGCCCAACGGCGCGCGGATCGATACGGTGTCGCGGTCGAAACCTTCGCCCCGTCGCACGGGTCCTATCGATACTATAGTATCCTGCTCACCGGGCAGCGCTGCGGCTTGGCGGAGCATGTCTGCGGAGGTATCGGCGCCGATTATGTGAATAACACCAGCCATTTGCGCCAATGATATGCCCGCTCCGGCCATCCGTCAAATCCGCCGTTGGGCGGGTCCGCCTTTTTGGGCGGTATCGCCTGTATTCCCGGTCTACCGCTTGGGCGGCAGGCCGCTTGCGTCCGAGGGCATGGAGGGATAAAGCTGGCAGCCCCATTCGGACCACTGTATGTGTCCCGGCGCCATTAACTGCTTATATACAGTGGCTCCGGGAGCAAGGGTTGCGATGTCGAATTTCGTCTGCCACGTCATCTCCTTGCCCTTGTAGAGCCTGAATATCCCAAGTATGTTCCCGCGCGGATGGACTGATTGATTCTTGACCGTGAATGATATCTGTATCAGATGTAGGTCGGCGTTAGCCGGATCGGCTACGTTGTTCAGCGTTACGTTTTTAGCCACCACGTCATAATTGTAGTACAACTCGTCTTTCTGCTTGGCGCTCATGCTGGCAAGGGCTTTTCTGACTTCCTGTTTCGATCCGTCCAACTCTATCTTGAGTTGTTGGCACCTGGCGCAGCCCGGCGCTACTCCGGTTTGCATGCGCACTTCCGTGTGGTGTTTCGTGCGCACGTCCTGAACGTTCGCCGTCTTTGCGATTCTTAACTCTTCTTTGGTTTTGTTGTGTTCTGTTATGGCGTTGTTGCGGCTTATCCATGCGGTTACCGTCAGTATTACGCTGACGACCAGCAGGGCTCCCAGGATCATAGTCGCGGCCATCAGCCCGCCATTGCCTGAACCGTGAAGTTGCTGGTATCGCCCCTGTCCGGTACCGCGAGATCGACCGTGTTGACTGTATCTGGCCATGTTTGTGCTCCCTTTGCCGGCGAGTATTCGATCGCCCCGTAGAGGCGTCGACGCAATCATTAAACTCTTAGACGCCCGCGATGTCCACAAGTTTCACCATTCCCGCATGTTTGCTTCAGTTAGCGGTCATTCAGGCGTTCAATTCGAACCACGGCCGGCCAGAGCCCCGTTACTTCTCTTCGCGAAACGACGTGCGCTGCGTGTTTGTCGTTCAGCGGTTGGAGACGCAGGGTCGCCGGGTCATCCTGGTAGACTCTCTTAAAGGTCGTCTCGCCGGTGTCGAGGCGAACGAAGCAGTCTTGTCCGCTTTCGGCGGGTGTGTTGGGGGCGAAGACCACGATATCGCCCTCGTGATAGTTCGGTTCCATTGAATCGCCGACCACGCGTGCGGCGAAGGCCTGGGGATCGTGAATGTCCGGGCATCGCACATACTCGTCGGCGACGCTTGGCGGATAGTCCATATCCGTGAAGTCTCTGGGGTATCCGGCGGGGATATGGTTGATTATGGGTATGTCGTGGGCGCCACGGGTATGTTGTTCGTTGGGTTCCGCAGAAGTCATTTTGCTGTTCTCCCGCCGTTAGTGGGCTTGCGGGTATTATATCCCGCCCCTCGGCGCCGTGCAAGATAGCTTCCGGCGGGGCGTTAGGCATCTTGACTTGCCTTGTTTTCCGATGTATTCTGATCGGTTCGGCTCTGGAGAGCCCGGATATGTTGGAATTGTCAAGCCTTGCAAGGAATCAGGAGATTACTGTGACACTTAAGATAAGACGGCTTAGCGTTTGTGCGTTTCTTTTGGCGATTATGATCTCGGCCCCGTCGGTTTGGGCGGTGAATAACGGCGACATTCCGGTCAACACGCCCGAGTCGCTGATGCGGGCGATCAAAGACCTGAGCAAGACCTTCGGGCCGAAATACAAAGGCGCCGAATACATGAAGCGTCTGGGAGCCCTGGTCAAGGACGGGAAGCCGGATCAGGCGGCGTTGGATGATCTGGCTCGAGATGCATTGCTCGCGAATCCTCTCCTGGACATTGATAAGATCCTGGTGATCCGTCGCACGGGCGAGGCCAATCGAAATCTCAACTCGCACACAACCGCTACGATCAATCCCTGGAAGGGTCGCGGTCGCAGGCGAAAGAAAGGCCAGAAGGCTCCTCCGCCTCCGGGTTGGGACAACGAGATATCCGTAATATCGAATCTTCGCGACGGCGCCAAGGCCTCCACGCTGTTCCGCCATCCGGGCGGTTCGGTGATCAAGCATATGGAATTGCACTGGGACGCCAGGCGGATCATGTTCTCGGGCGGTGGTCAGAACAAGGCCTGGGCGGTTCTTGAAGTAGGCGTTGACGGTAAGAATCTCAGAGAGCTTACGCCCAGCGACCAGAGCGACGTACACTGGTTCGACTCATGCTATCTGCCGGAGGAGGGCAGCATTGTCACCGCGTCGACCGCGGGTATGCAGGGGCTGCCTTGCGAGAACGGCGGCAAGCCGATGGTGAACCTTTACAAGGTCAACACGAAGACCAAGAAAGTCCGCCAGCTGACCTTCGAGCAGGACAGCGATTGGCATCCTCGGGTGCATCACAACGGTCGGGTCATCTACCTCCGCTGGGAGTACACCGATATTCCGCACTATTACTCGCGATATATGTTTCACATGAACCCCGATGGTACGGGGCAGATGGAGTTGTGGGGCAGCGGATCGTATTTCCCAACGGCGTACTGCTGGGCCAGGCCCGTACCGAACCATTCGTCGATGCTGGTCGGAATTGTCAGCGGGCACCACGCAAAGAGCGAAACCGGAAGGCTCCTGCTGATTGACCCGTCGCTGGGGCGTAAGTACCCGTTCAATTACCGCCACGACTCCAAGAGTTGGGGCAAGCCCAGAACGACCATGGATATCCATCCCAAGGCTCTTCCCGCCACAGAGACCGGATGCGTTCAGGAGATTCCGGGCTGGGGCAGGAATGTGGTGGGGAACGTGCGCGACAATCAGGGCGGCGGACAGAAATACACGTTCGGTACGCCCTGGCCTCTGTCGGATAAGTACTTCCTGGTCTCCCTTAAGGGTTTCGGTGAGAGCGGTAAATGGTCGCTCTGCCTGGTCGACGTGTTCGACAACATGGTCACCGTATACGCGGACGACAAATACGATATCTTTGAGCCCATGCCGCTGGCCGCACGCAAGACCCCGCCGATTATCGCCGATCGAACAGTTAAAGGCGCTCCGGCGACGATCTTCTGCACCGATGTTTACGGCGGGAGGGGGCTGAAAGGCGTTCCGCGCGGCACGGTTAAGGAACTCCGCGTTTACGCTTATCACTACGGGTACATTCGCAGCGGCGGTCACACGTCGGTCGGGCTTGAATCGAGTTGGGACATCAAGCGTGTTCTCGGTACGGTTCCCGTCGACGCCGACGGATCGTTCTCCTTCCAGGCTCCGCCCAACACTCCGCTGGCGATTCAACCGCTCAACGCCGAAGGCCAGTCGATGGCCGTCATGCGTAGCTGGATGGTCGGTATGCCCGGCGAGCGACTCGCCTGCAACGGCTGCCACGAGAACCTCAACGAGGCCACTCCGATCAAGCGGACGACCGCGGCGATGCGGGCTCCGTCGAAGATCAAAGAATGGTACGGACCCAAACGCCCGTTCGCGTTCGCCACGGAAATCCAGCCGATGCTCAACAAGTACTGCCTCGGATGCCACACCGACGCGAAGAAGAAAGACAAGGGCGGCGTATCGTTCGAAAAGGGCGATCCCGGCTCGTGGAGAAAGGACCAGTCGTATCTGTCGCTGGTGGCGTTTGTGCGTCGTCCGGGCCCCGAGAGCGATATGGATATGTACGATGCGATGGAATGGCACGCTTCGACCAGCCCGCTGGTTCGCATGCTCAAGAAGGGGCACTACGGAGTCAAACTCGACGACGAGTCGTGGCGCCGAATTTACACTTGGATCGACCTTAACGCTCCGCACCGCGGGGCCTGGAATAACGAAAAATACGAAAAACGCCGCCTCGACCTCGCCACACTTTACGCGGGCCTTACCGACAATCCCGAAGAGGAGTATCGTCTGGCGATGGCCGCGGTCGCCAAAGCCGGAGCCGCCAAACCCATCATGCCCAAGAAACCCAGAAAGGCTCGCCCCGACGGGCTGAAGGCGCCGGGCTTCCCACTGACTCCTGAAAAAGCCAAATCGCTCCAGGGCGCACAGCCCGAAATGGAGATCAAGCTTCCCGACGGACAGGTCATGAAGTTTGTGAAGATTCCAGCAGGATCGTTCGTTATGGGCAGCCAGTCCGGCTATCCCGACGAAGCCAAACGCACCGTGGTCAAGGTTGACAAAGCGTTCTGGATGGGTGTGACTGAAGTGACCAACAAACAGTACAGTGCGTTCGATCCGAAGCACAACACGCGCTACATTGACGAGCACGGTAAAGATCACGCCACGCCCGGTTACATCGCCAACCACGCCGACCAGCCGGTGGCGCGTATCTCCTGGCGGGAGGCGATGGCGTTTGGCAAGTGGTTGGCGGGGAAGTCGGGTAAGAAGGTGACCCTGCCGACGGAAGCACAATGGGAATACGCCGCCCGAGCCGGCTCGGCCTCGCAGTTCTTCTATGGCGACAAGGACACCGACTTCGGTAAGTTTGCTAATCTCGCCGACACCACCCGAAGCCACATGGCTGGCGGATATCCCGGCGGCAGCAAACTCCGCGATCGCAAACCGTATCCCGACAAATCGCTTTACCCGTTGCGCGATATCAGATTCACTGACAACTGGTTCATCGTCGACTACGTAGGACAGTGCAAGCCCAACGCATGGGGCCTGAAGGACATGGTGGGCAATGTCAGCGAGTGGACCCGTTCGGATTACAAAGCGTATCCGTACAAGGACGCCGACGGAAGAAATGCGGGCAGCCTCACCGCCAAGAAGGTCGCTCGCGGCGGATCGTGGTCCGATCGTCCTCGCGACGCCGGAGCCTCTGTGAGATTCCCGTACGAGTCATACCAGAAAGTATACAACGTAGGCTTCAGAGTGATTATCGAATAGTCTACACCCCGCATATGGCCCGAAAGGGCGCAAAAGCAATGCCGCCGTGACGCTGAAAGGCGTAACGGCGGCGTTGTGCGTTTGGGCTTTTGTTGCTAGAGCGACCAGGGGCTGCGCATGGGGCGAGTCAGCATGCGGTTGGCTTGTTCGTCGCCGATCACCTTGCCCTGCTGCGGGTCCCACTTGAGCCTCCTGCCGTTCAACTGGATCGAGATGTTCAGGAGGTGGCAGATTACGGCGGTGTGGTATCCGATCTCAACCGAGGCGAACGGTTCGCTCCTGGACTTTACGCAGTTGATGAAGTCGGCGTGGTGGCCTGGGCTGCGCCCGATCTGTATTTCGTCGGAGCCCACCCGCTCGCGCAGGATATTGGGGTCGCTGGCACGGAGATTTCCACCATGCACGTGGATGAATATCCATCCGTCGTCGCCCACAAACTTGACGCCTCGCGGGCTGTCGCTCGTTCCTATCATCCGCACGCCGTTGGCGTACATGCACTCGAACTTGTAGTTGAAGAACGTGTTCCAGAGATTGCTTCCGGCTTCGGGCAGCGTGCCGGTGGCTTGGTATGAAATGGGCGTGGTGTGGTCCGTCCCGTTGCCCAGTTGGCCCAGATCGATAACGTGCGCTCCGCGGTCGGTCATCTCTCCGCCGCCGTGATCCAATACGAATCGCCACGAGAAGTGGCAGCGTTTTTGCGTATATGGCGCATCGGGGCAGTGGCCCAGCCACATGTTGTAATCGAATCCCTTGGGAACAGGCATCTCGGCGTGGACAGCCGAGTCGTTGCGAACGGCCATGTGGTGTCCCTGGTCGCAGGGCAGGTTAATCTCGATAGTGTGCAGCTTCCCGATTCGCCCGTTGCGAACCAGTTCGCACGCCAGTCGCGCGTTCGGGCGCGAGCGCTCGTGGCTTCCAGTCTGGAGAACCCGTCCGTATCGCCTGACAGCGTCGTAGACAGCTTTTCCCTCGGCGATAGTGTTGGTCAGCGGTTTTTCGCAGTAAATATCCTTACCGGCCGTTGCCGCCGCGATAGACGCCAATCCGTGCCAGTGATCCGGTGTGCAGACGGTTACGGTGTCGACCGAGTCGTCAGCCAGCAACTCGCGGAAGTCGTTGAACTCGGCGCAATCCTTGTTCTTGTACTTCGAGTTGACGATACCCGCGGCGCGGCTGCGGTGGTTGGCGTCCACGTCGCAAACGGAGATTACCTGCATGTCGCGCCGCCCGAGGAAGGCCCGCATGTTGCCCGTGCCCTGCCCGCCCACGCCGATGCATCCCATTACAATTCGCTCGCTGGGAGGAACTGCTCCATCGGCTCCGAGCGCTGAAGATGGGATGATAGCGGGCAGTCCCGCGATACCCGCCGCCGCAACCGACACGCCCTTTAGAAAGTCCCGCCGACAGATATTCTTCATGTCAATACTCCCAAACTGGTCATTGTTCAAACAACCTCTATTCACATTAACGACAATATACGATAATCTCCATAACAATAAGCAAGAATATCGCCCCAATCGAGTTGATCGTAATAGAAAGTCCGCCATCTGAATCGAGCGTTCCTGGAGAACACAGTGAAGAGACACCTACCGTTTATTCTATTGATTGTTGTTTCGACGGGAGCCCTGGCCGCCGAGCCGCAGTGGCCCCGGTTTCGCGGGCCTAACGGGACGGGCGTCAGCGACGCGACGACCGTTCCGGTAAAGTGGACCGACAAGGACTACAACTGGACGGTCAAACTGCCCGGTCCGGGGTATTCATCGCCCGTGGTCTGCGGTAAGAAGATATTCCTGACCTCCACCGATAAGGCCGCCAAGCGGATGATTATATGCTTGTCCACTGATGACGGTCGGACGCTGTGGCGGAAGGATTACGCTTCCAAAACCCACAAGATGCATCGTGACAACAGTTATGCGGCCGCCAGCCCCGCCGTCGACTCAGAAAGGGTCTACGTAACCTGGTCCAAGCCCAGTCAGGTTACGCTTGCGGCGCTCGATCACGACGGCAAGGAGGTATGGATGCGCGACCTCGGTCCGTACGTGGGCCTGCACGGCAGCGGGGTTTCGCCGATTGTCGTCGGCGATATGGTCGTTCTGGCTAACGACCAGGAGAATATGAAGTGGTATAGTTGGCTGTCCGGAGCCAAAGCAAAGGGAGTCAGCTTCCTGCTGGCGGTCGACAGCAAGACGGGCAAGACGCGGTGGAAGGTCCCGAGGCGCACGACCCTGGGGGCCTATGGAACACCGTGTGTCCGCCGATGCGATAACGGTAAGGACGAGTTGATCTTCACGTCGACGACCTACAGTTTCACCGCCGTCGACGCTGCAACGGGCAAACTCAACTGGGAGGTTCCCAAGGTGTTCCTCGATCGCTGCGCCGGTTCGCCGATAGTGGCTGACGGCCTGGTTGTCGCCTCGTACGGCCGGGGCAATTACGGTTCGCTGCTGGTCGCCGTCCGCCCGGGCTCCAAGACCAAAGGCGTTCGCGCCAAGGTTCTCTGGAGCATGCCGAAGTCAAAGAAACCCCCGCTGACGCCGACTTCGCTGGCGATCGGCGGGCGGTTGTTCTGCGTGACCGATCAGGGAATCGCCGCCTGTCTGGACCTGAAGACGGGCAAGCATATCTGGCGGGAGAAACTCGGAGCCAACTTCTACGCCTCGCCGGTCTGTGTCAACGGCGTCCTGTACTGCATATCCAAGAAGGGTATGATGTACGTGTTCCCCGCCGCCGATGAGTTCAAGCTCCTGTCGAAAATCAGCCTTGGTGAGAAATGTTACTCCACCCCCGCGATTGCCGACGGCGTGATGTACCTCCGCACGGATACGAAACTGATGTCGCTGGGCGGTAAGAAAACCGCACGATAGATTCTCTCCTCTTCGGAGTTTTTTCCGCGGCCTTGACAATCGCCTGCCGGTGACCGCACAATCGCACGCAATAGTTACCCGTGATTTGAGGAGTTGCGATGAATACCGATCCCGGCCAACCCGGACCCGCGTCTAAGTCGCCTCTGGAACTCACGCTCAAGGCGATTGTGCTGGGCGTGATACTGTCGGCCATTCTCGCCGCCGCAAATGCGTATCTGGGATTGCGCGTGGGTATGACGGTTTCGGCGTCTATTCCGGCTGCGGTGGTGTCCATGGGTGTTCTGCGAATGTTCAAACGCCGCGGAATACTGGAGAACAATATCGTTCAGACCGCAGGATCGGCGGGCGAATCGCTGGCCGCCGGAGTGATCTTCACGCTGCCCGCACTGGTGATCATGGGTTTCTGGGAGGACTTCAACTACTGGTGGGTGACGCTTATTGCGGGTTTTGGCGGTCTGCTGGGCGTGCTGTTTACGATACCGCTCAGGCGAGCCCTGATCGTAGACAAACCGCTCAAGTTCCCCGAAGGTCAAGCCACCGCCGAGGTCCTCAAAGCCGGAGAAGCCGGCGGGGCCGGGGTGAAGCTTATCGCACTGGCGGCCGTGGCGGGGGGACTGTTCAAACTCCTCTCGACCGGAATGAAACTGTTCGGCGGGGTCCTGCAGGGCGCGATGCGGATTGGCTCAAACGCCCGGGCCAGCTTGGTCTACGGTGGGATGGATCTCAGTCCGGCGCTCCTGAGCGTGGGGTATATCGTTGGGCTCAATATCGCGGTGCTGATCTTCATCGGCGGAGCGGCAAACTGGCTTGTTGCGATTCCGATTACCGCAATGCTGCAGGATTGGCCCGTCCATGTCAACACCGGGCAGGCGATGTCGGCGTTGGAGACAGCGTCGCATATATGGTCCAAGCAAACCCGCTATATCGGCGTCGGCGGGATGCTGGTGGGCGGTTTGTGGGCGATCTGGCGGATGCGCAAGTCGATGTTCAGCGGCATCACGAGCGGACTGGCGGCGTATCGAAACTCGCGCGACAGCGGACAGGCCATTGAGCGAACCGAGCGGGACATACCCATGACGTGGGTGCTGGCCGGGACGGTGGTTTCGGCGGTGGTGTTGTTCGTTATATACCAACTGTTCGTGGGCAGCGTCAGGGTTACGCTCCCGATGGCCGCTGCGATGCTGGTGCTGGGATTCCTGTTTTCGGCGGTGGCGGCGTATATGGCCGGTGTCGTCGGATCCTCCAACAATCCGATAAGCGGTGTGACGATTGCGACAGTTGCGGCCTCAGCGCTGCTGCTTTATTTGCTGATGGGCCCCGGAGCAAAGAACGGACCTGCGGCTGCTATTATCATCGGGAGCGTGGTCTGTTGCGCTGCGGCGATTGCGGGCGATAATATGCAGGACCTCAAAGCCGGTTACATTGTCGGAGCCACTCCGTGGAAACAACAGGTGATGCAGATTGTCGGCACGCTGTCGGCGGCGCTGGTTATCGCGCCGGTACTCATGCTGCTTATGCACGCGTACGGTTTTAAGGGACCGGATTCGCCTCCGGACTCCGAGGCCCTGACCGCGGTGCAGGCAAACCTCATGGCCTCGGTCGCCAACGGCGTGTTCTTGGGAGGCCTGCCGTGGCATTTCGTTTTCATCGGGATGGGCGTCGCGGCGGCGGTTATCATCGGCGACCTGATACTTGAGGCCCGCAAAGCGACATTCCGCATGCCGGTGCTGGCTGTGGCGATCGGTATTTATCTGCCGGTCGAAATGGCGGTTCCGATCTTTATCGGGGGGGGGATCAAGGCCGCAATTGCGGTCCATCAGAAGCGCCGCGGCACGCCGCCGGAGGGAATGCGGATTTCAGAACACCGTGGGATACTGTTCGCTTCAGGACTCATTACCGGTGAGGCGCTTATGGGCATCGCATTGGCGATACCTATCGCTTGTAC
The DNA here is from genome assembly GCA_030745875.1 of Phycisphaerae bacterium. GTDB lineage: Bacteria > Planctomycetota > Phycisphaerae > SM23-33 > SM23-33 > BS750m-G57. The sequence goes on along the minus strand of JASLNT010000068.1, from coordinate 10,903 downwards.
CGGGAACAAGAAGATTCTGGCGATCGCCGACAGCCCATGGGGCGCCTGGCCGGGTCTGGTGCTGCTTGTGGGAGTGGCGGCATGGTTGGCGTCAGTGGCCTCGCGGACCAGGAATAGCGATTGATCATTCCTTCAACGCTGCGATGATCTCGGTTACGGTCTTCTTCGCGTCGCCGAAGATCATCGCCGTGTTGTCCTGATAGAACAACTCGTTGTCGATGCCCGCAAAGCCCGGGTTCAACGTGCGTTTGCAGACCATTACAGTTCCCGCCTTGTCCACGTCGAGTATCGGCATGCCGTATATCGGGCTGGTCTTGTCGCTGCGGGCGGCGGGGTTGACTACGTCGTTGGCTCCGATCACCAGCACAGCGTCGGTGTGGTCGAACTCTGAGTTTACGCTCTGGCGGTCGAGGAGTTGCTCGTATGGCACGTCGGCTTCAGCCAGCAGAACGTTCATGTGCCCGGGCATGCGTCCGGCGACTTCGTGGATACCGTATGTGACGTCGATTCCGGATTCCACCAGCACATCGGCAAGTTCACGCAACGCGTGCTGTGCCTGGGCGACCGCCATTCCGTAACCCGGAACGATCACCACGCGCGAGGAGTTTTCCAGGCAGATCGCCGCATCCTGCGCAGTCCAACTGGTCACCGGTTTTCGTTCAGCCTGGTCTTCGCCTGCGGGCGTCACAACTCCGACCCCGGCGAACAATACATTGAGCAGCGAGCGATTCATCGCAGCGCACATTATCCGAGTCAGGATTATCCCCGACGCGCCAACCAGCGCTCCGGCGATAATCAGCCCGGAATTGCCCAGCACGAATCCCGTTGCACAGGCGGCCAGACCCGAATAGCTGTTCAGCAGCGAGATCACCACGGGCATATCCCCGCCGCCGATCGGTATCGTAAAACCAATCCCCAACGCGCACGCCATCAGCAGTAGCGGAATCACCAGCCACCACCACGTCGGCAGGCACGTCCATAATGCGATCAGCCCCACACAGCCCAGCAGCAGACCGAGGTTAGCGAGCTTCTGCATCGGAAACAGCAGCGGCTTGCCGCTCAATACGAATCCCTGCAGCTTGGCGAACGCAACCAGCGACCCGGTCAGCGTAACCCAGCCGATAAGCGTGCTGACGCCCACGGTGAAGGCGGTGTAAGACGCCATGCGCCAACTGCTGAAGGCGACCACCAGCACTACAAGCCCCGAAGCCAGACCGCCCATACCGTTGAACATGGCTACCATTTGGGGCATACCGGTCATCTTGACGGTGGTTGCAAGATACGCTCCGATCGCTGAGCCCAACACCAGCCCGATCACAATCCAATGCCAACTGACCACCCCCCGACTAAGCAGCGTAGAGACGATCGCGATCAGCATGCCCAATGCCCCGATCAGATTACCCCTGCGGGCCGTCCGCGGCGACGACATCGCCTTGAGTGCGAAGATGAACAGCACCGCAGCCGCTACGTACGCAAGTTCTATCCACTGTTGGTTCATGAGCGATTACCCCTTCTTCTTTCGGCTGAACATTCCCAACATGCGGTCAGTGACCATGTATCCGCCCACCACGTTGATCATCGCCGCGGTCACCGCGAGCATTCCGAACAGTCCCGCCGCCCATCCGCCGGACCCCGCGGCGAGTAACGCTCCGATAATCGTAATCCCGCTTATCGCGTTCGACCCGCTCATCAGCGGGGTGTGCAGCTGCGTGGGCACTTTGGTGATCACTTCGACCCCCACGAACAGCGCCAACACAAAAATGGTTATCGCGATTGCTACTGTCATAGTGATTGGCCCTCGTGGGTTACAAGAGTTCCCTTGATGATTTCGTTTTCCAGATCGATGTTCAGCTCACCGTCCTCATCCAGCAATTCGCCGATGAACGCGGCGAGATTCGACGAGAACATTGATGACGCGTCGACAGGGATGTCGGACGGAAGGTTCAGCGGTGCGTGGATAGTCACGTTGTTGCGTTGGATGGTCTCGCCCGGACGGCTGACCTGACAGTTTCCGCCTGCGGGCGCGGCCAGGTCAACTATCACCGCGCCGGGTTTCATGTTGCTTACCATCTGTTCCGTGATCAGCACCGGCGCCGGGCGTCCCGGTATCATGGCGGTTGTTATGATGAAGTGGGCTTTCTTCGTGAACGGGGCGATTATTTCCTGCTCGGCCCGATAGAAGTCGGCTCCGAGATCGGCGGCGTATCCGCCGGAGTCTTCTGCGCCGTGATCGACCTCCATGGGGATGAATTTGGCTCCGAGACTTTCGACCTGCTCGCGAGCAGCCGGTCGAACGTCCACCGCGGTGACGACCGCTCCCAGACGTTTGGCTGTTGCGATTGCCTGCAGTCCGGCGACGCCGGCCCCGATCACCAGGGCGTTTGCGGGTCTGATGGTTCCCGCGGCGGTCATCATCATCGGCGCCATCACACCCATCGCCCCGGCCGCCAGCAGCACCGCCCGATACCCGGCGACAGTGCTTTGGCTCGACAGTACGTCCATAGCCTGAGCCCGCGTTATCCGCGGCATGGAGTCCAGCGCGAAACTTGTCACGCCGCCCGACGCCAGTTGACCCGCCAATTCTTCGTTTCCGTCCGGAGCCAGCACGCAGACAAGAATCTGCCCGCTGCTGAGGACGTCCAGTTCGCTGGGATCCGGCGGGGCGATCTTTACAACAATATCAGCCCCGTTTGCGGTTTGGGCGCTGTCGGCTGCAATCGAAGCTCCGGCGGATTCGTAATCCTCATCGGAAAAGAACGCCCCGACTCCCGCGCCGCTCTGAACGATGATCTCCAGCCCGCGCCGAACCAGGGCTCCGACAGTCTCAGGAACAATCGCCACCCGCCTCTCCGCATCGCGAGTTTCACTCAACACTGCTATCTTCATACAATTAACTCCCAACTCATTCTAGTCCCATAACATCCATCGACAACATAGTAATTCTCATATGATACTTTCGCTCGTTCCAAGCGGGCCGATAGGGGATTTTCCGGTTTTGTCTTTGGCGAATCGGGATGTTCCGGTATACTGCGTATTGCTCTAGTTCGCTTAGGGAGCGGCGGAGCCGAATTCGACCTGAGCCGGTCGAATCTAAAATGAGGCAGGGGCGTTATCGCTCATACGTTTTCTTTCCTGCGCAAGGCCCGCACCGGCCAAGTTCCCATCGTTGGCGATTTCGGTGTCTACTTACGAGAAAGGGTTTTGCGATGAAAACGATGTGCGTTGTTACGCTTGTTCTGGGATGTCCTGCGCTGTTGGTCGGAAACGCGTTTGGGGCTGGTGTGACCTTTCCCGACGCCGGTCTGGAGGCGGCGGTGCGATCGGAGTTGGGCATTGCGGCGCCAACTCCAATCACCGACGCGAACATGCTGACCCTGGGAACGCTTCGCGCCGCGTCCAAAAACATCACCAACCTGCAGGGCGTTGACTACGGTCTCAATTTGACGAATCTATACCTTAATCACAACAAGGACCTTAGCGATATCACTCCGCTGCAGAACCTGACAAAGCTGTCGACCCTCTGGCTGCACAACGATCGGATCAGCAACATCACACCTCTGCAGAACTTGACGAATCTGACGCAGCTTAACATGGAGAACAACGATATCGTTGATATCACTCCAGTTCAGAATCTGACGAAACTGACGCAACTGTGGGCGTACTTCAATGACATCAGGGATATCTCGGCCGTGCGGAACCTGACGAATCTGCAGACTCTGCTCCTGGCCGGTAATGACGACATCAGCGACATCACGCCGGTTCAAAACCTCACGAACCTCACGTATCTGACGCTGTACGACAATGCAGTCAGCGACGTCACGCCGCTGACGAACCTGACGAAGATAACGAATCTGGCGATATCGAGAAACCAGATCGGCGACATCACGCCGTTGCAGAATATGACCGCCATGCGCTATCTGACCCTGTCGCTTAACCAGATCAGCGATATTGCCGCCGTGCGGAACATGACGCACCTGAAACTGCTGAGCTTTGGCGATAATCAGGTCAGCGACATCACGCCGCTTCAGAATATGACCGAACTGGACACTCTGCACGCTCGCAACAATCAAATCAGCGACATCGCTGTGCTGCAAGGCAAGACAAAGCTATGGTCTCTGGATCTGCAGGGCAATCAGATCAGCGATATCGCAGCGCTGCAGAATATGACTGCAATGAAGAACCTGTATCTGGCGGAGAATCACGTAAGCGACATCTCGGTCATGCACAATATGACAAAGATGCAGACTCTGATCCTGCGGGATAATCAGATCAGCGACCTGTCCCCGCTGCAGAATATGACTACGCTGTACAATCTGGACCTGCGCGACAATCGCCTGAACCAAGCCGACTATGACACGTACATTCCGCTGATAATCGCCAATAACTCACGAGTCAGACTAATGTATGATCGAGCCAGCGCCAATGCGACCGGCACGTTTGGACTGGTTGCAGGTCGGGACTTTATATTGGACGGAAGCCTGTCGGCCGCTGAGACCACGATAACATCATGGTTGTGGGATCTCGATGGCGACGGTCAGTATGACGACGCTTCGGGCGAAAGGGCGGCCATTCCGTTTTCGTACTGGTCAGGCGCTTTGGGGTGGGAGGTCGGGGGGACTTACACGATCGGATTGAAGCTGGGCGCCGTCGGTGGTCTGGAGGATACGGATTTTGTTTCGATTCCGGAACCGGCGACACTGGGGGTGTTCGCCCTGGGCGTACTGACGATGCTGAGGCGGCCGAGACGTGGGGCGTCCGGGCAACTTCAATAACGGGGCGATGGGGCTGAAACCGTTCCAGCCCCACGCCCGCGAGTGTGTCTGTTGCTGTATTAGCGATTCCTTCGTCGGCGTAGTGCGACCAGGCCGCCAAAGGCCAATAACGACATTGTCGCCGGCTCGGGGATTATGCTCCCATACGTCCCGCTGAGGAATATTTCTTCCGAGCCGTTGCTGAGGGTGTCCATGCTGATATTGAACAACAGCACGTCGCTGTCGGCTAGAGCGTATGGATCAACCCCCGTGAAGATAGCGTAATCTGCGAAACCGGCGCCTTGGCTGTTCACAGGCAGGTTGTCTGCGGGTTCCGGATCAAGGTACGCAATTTTTGTTCCGCCCGTGTATACCTGGTTGATCGCGGCCTGCTCGTCACTGGATACGTCGCCCGATGCGTCGGGACCGCCCTGGATAGTCGCAGGATTCAGAATAATATCCAATTTCACCAACCTATTGTTCGGTTCGCCGCCGCCGGTCTCGCTGATGTCCAGGAACAGCAGTATTTCCGGGATGGACGCCGTTGGGAAATTGAGGTCGTAGAAGGCTTTCAACTCGCCGGCTGTTGTGACATAAGATTCGTCAAACAACGACACCTCCGCTCCGCCTGAGTTCGGTAGGGTGTTGTTTCCGTTGTCCCCGTTAAATGATCCCACCTGGTTCTTGATCTCGCTGCCGGAGAAGGTGAACATCCGCAGGTCGACAGTACCGTTGCCCGATCCGGTCATGCCCGACGGCAAGGCCATAATGCTGGGCGTGTCTATGACCGAGGCATGCAGCGTATCTTGCCCGAGGCCCATCACCATCACCATGAAGCAGGCGGCGACGACGTGAAGTCCTCTGGTCTTTGCAGCAAATGGGAGTTTTCGAACATTAACAGCACCTGACCTTCGTTTCTGCTCATCGTGCTGCGCATGAGCAACCGACATCGATAATAATGGTCCCTTTTTCATGACAGACAATCTCCTTCTTTCTTTCGCGGGATACCCCGCAAATGTTGAATTCACTCCGTGCGGAGCGAATGGGCGAGCACCATCCATCTCTCGGAAAGACGAGTATCTTTGATGGGCCCCGAGCGAGCTTGAGCTTGAGCATTGGCGATTCTAGTATGGAAGGCCAATCTGTCAAGAAAAAAACAATAGAATTCCCTCGGCTCGCCCCAGCCTGGCTTGGACCGCTGTTGCGGCGGGGTCCGGTTCTTTCAGGCTGGCGAGGCTCTCAAAGTTGACTTGGGTGGAGATCGTTGATTCCGGCGTGCGTCCACCGGCGGGAGAGACCTTCAAAGCGTTGTGGGAACAAACGCCGGTTCGCTCCACAGGCAGAAAGGACCATCAGTTTACGCACACGGCGCTCGTGGGGGGCGTTCGGCGGATGTCTCGCCAGGGGGGTTATTCTTCCGGCGCTGCGTTCGTCTCACTGTTTCGCCCCAGAAGATCCTTGCGATCTGGATTTGGCAGATTCCTCTCAATGGCCTCGGCAAGGCCCTGGATCTTGATGGGCTTGGCGACATAGTCGTCCATGCCGGCTTCCAGGCATTTCTCGCGGTCGCCCTTCATTGCGTTGGCGGTCATTGCGATGACGGGGATGCTGTGGTTCAGAACGGACGAGTTGGGGTCTCGAATAGCCCGTGTGGCTTCGTATCCATCCATTTCGGGCATCTGGCAGTCCATGAGGACCAGGTCGTAATACTGGCGGGAAAGCGATTCGATCGCCTCGGTCCCGTTGGCCGCCACATCGGCGCTGTATCCGAGTTTCGATTCGAGAAAATGCAGTGCGATCTTCTGGTTCATGATGTTGTCCTCCGCCAGAAGGATGCGGAGGCGCCGCTTGCGATCTTCAGTGATTGAGTGGCGGGTGACTATGGTCTCCGAAGGAGTCCAATCGGAATCTCCTGACTTGCCCGTGACCGTTCGCAGGCAGTCGAGCAGTTGCGACTGTTTGACAGGCTTGGTCAGATACGCCGCAAATCCGGCTTCATGCATACGCTTGGCGTCGCCGCGCTGCGCTGTTGAGGTCAGCATAACCAGAGGCACATCGGATAATTGCGGATCGGCCTTGATCTTCCGGCCGAGAGTCTCACCGTCCATTCCGGGCATCTGGTTGTCCAGCAGGACGATTTGGAACGGGTCGCCTTCATCGACTGCTTTCCGCAGCGCAACCATTGCCTCGTCGGCGAGGGCGACCTCGGTGGATTCACAGCCCCACGCAGACAGGTATGCTCGAAGGCCCCGTCGGTTCGTGGCGTTGTCGTCCACCACCAGCACACGGGAACCCCTGATGTCTCCCAACTCGACAGGCTCCTGGGGCGAATCGATCGATTGTTTGTCAAGAACGGCAGTGAACCAGAACGTCGAACCGGAGCCCTGGGTGCTCTCGACGCCGATCTGTCCGCCCATCAGTTCGACGATCTGCTTGGAGATCGCCAGGCCAAGGCCTGTCCCGCCGTACTTGCGGGTCGTGGAGGTGTCGACCTGGGAGAATGACTGGAACAATCGCTCCATCCCATCGGGCGGGATGCCGATTCCCGTATCGCGAACCGCACAACGGATCGTCGCCTGCGTATCGGTTTGGGCCTCAAGAGCCACCGAAATCTCCACCTCTCCGGTCTCGGTGAACTTGATGGCGTTGTTGGCCAGATTGATAAGCACCTGTCGCAGTCGCCCGGGATCGCCCCGCAGCATAAACGGTGTCTTCGGATCGACAAAACACGAGAATTCGAGACCCTTATCCCGGATCTTCCCTATCAGGATGTCGCCCGTTTCCTCCACGGCCGTGCGGAGATCGAAGTCGATCGTCTCGATGTCCAGCTTACCGGCCTCGATCTTCGAGAAATCCAGGATGTCGTTGATCAGCGTCAGGAGTTGGTCGCCGCACGTGCGGACGATCTCAGTATAGTCCTGCTGCTCGTCGGTCAGTTCGGTGTCCAGCAGAAGCCCGGTCATTCCGAGTACGCCATTCATCGGCGTGCGGATTTCATGGGACATATTGGCCAGGAACTCGCTCTTGGCGATGGTGGCTGCGGCGGCTTCATCGGCCAGTTGATTGGCGCGTTCGATGGCCTGCTCGAGTCCGGTGTTGGCTTGCTTCAGTTCGCGTGTGCGTTCCTCGACTCTGGCTTCGAGTTGCTCGTTGGCAAGGCGCAAGTCTGCGTCGCGGGCCTGCAGGGAGTCAGCCATCGCATTGAATGACCGCGACATATCCCCCAATTCATCATTCATGTCGCTGCGGGAACGTGCGCCGAGATCACCCGAAGACATCATGCTGGCCATTTCGCCCAACTCATACAGGCGACGCGTCCATCGCCTGACCGCCAGGAACAGTGCGCTGATGCTTATGAACGCCGCCAACACCACCGTTGCGATGAGCACCCGCCATTGATGTTGTCTGGCTTCCAGGATCGGTTGAAAAGAATGACAGAATACGACACGTCCAATGACCTTTGGCTTCTGCACGGACTTGCTGTTTTCCGGCGAATGACCCAACTCCAGATCGACCCCGGACAGGTCCTCCTCCGAGGATTCCGACATAATAGACACATCGCGTTCAACAAGCATGCCGTCGGCGATTCGACCGTGCTCCCGGTAGTGTCGCCACGCCGCTTGATCGGGGGCGGCGCTGGACAGCAGTCCCCCGGAACTGTCGTAGACCGCCGCGAACAAAGTATGTTCGTGTTTGGCGCTGTTCTTCACCAGGTGATTGAGACCGTCGGTGTCACCGACGGCCAGAGACAATTCGCATGCACTGGCAAGGCTATTGGTTATAGCAGCGACTTCCGCTTCGACTCCCCCGACGATCAACCGGTCGCTAGTGACCATCATCGCCGTTCCCACCACCGCTACAGCGCCCAGAACAGTCACCAGAACCAGAATCGTCACCTTGGCGCCAAGGGAAAGTCTTGTTTTCTTCCGCACCATGATCACTTGTCCCCCTTGGATTTCGGGCGATACACGGTATCGGCGGACTTGACAAGTTTCTCCGGAAGGTTAACGCCGATTCGGTTGGCTACAATCAGGTTCACCACAGTGCCGTACATTACCGCCGGAGCCCTGGTCTCCACACCGGACGCCCCGGAGGCGACCTGCAATACCCGATCGGTCATATCGGCCGCCTGCTCGCCCTGAACGCCCGGGTTCACGCTAACGCCAAACATAGCGCCGATGCGGACGAAGCCCGCGGAGAAGCCGAAGACGGGAACCTTCTTCTTGAGAGCCGTCAGCAGAAGGTAGCGAACGGACTGGGAGTTGAAGACGGATGAGTCCGGAGAGGTCCAGACGATATCTATCTCTTTGATCAGCAAGGTGAACATGGCGTTGGCGTGCGATTTGTGCCTGGCGACGTCGACGCTGACAATCCTCCATCCTTTCGGTAGTGCGGATTTGGCGGCGGCGAGATGCTTGACGCTTTTCTTGCTCTTGGATGAGAACAGCATTCCGATGACCCTGGCTCGCGGCAGGGCCCGGGCAATCAGGGCGAACTGGGAGGCGATTGGAACATCCGTGCTGACACCGCTGACATTGGGCCCTTTGAGACTCGCCTGTCCGCTCCCGGCCACCATGCAGTAGATCAGTTTGTCGGTCGGTTGCTTGTTCTTACAAATCCAATCGGCGGCGCCCGTACCGACAGCCACTGTCGCGGCGACCCCATCGGCCCGCTTCCGAAAGTTTTTGGTCACGTCCGCCAGCGCAACTGTTTCCACCGAGTGCCCCATCTTGGCTAATCGGGCAGCCGCGCCCGTGCTTGCCAGGATATACGGTCTGGCGTCGCTGGTTCGCACAACAAGTATCTTTGACGGAGGCGCGTGCGCGGGCTGTTTCTTACTGGCGGTGGTGGGCGTTTTGGCGGTTCCGGCGTTATCGGCTCGGACGGATGCAAGCATGCACAATACGACCGCACCGATCAGAATAATCTGAACCGGCAGCCGCCCATTCGTTCGTGACGAATGGGGAATACCGCGACTCCTTGAAGGTCGATGAATGCGCATGTCCGGTTGCTTGCCTAGAATTTCCATTGAAGACGAATGAAGAAGGTCCGACCCGGCGTGTCATTACCGCCTGACTGGTCAATGCCCATAACGCTTTCCACGTTGCGGTGGAACATGTCGCTCACGCCGAACATTATCTCGCCGTTGCCTTTGTCGATGGCCTTGGAGACCCCGAGGTCGACTCGATGTGAAGATGCTCCGTCCGTCGTTGCCGTCAGGTTGTCTGCAGACGTGGATGTCTTGTATCGGTAGTTGACGTTGATCGTCCAGTCCTGCGGTAGAAACACCCTGCCTGTGAGTCCCATTTTGCAGGCCGCCGGCATGTAGGACCGAACATCCTGGCGCGTGTCATCGGTGATGAAAGCGTTGTGGGCGCACCATCCTTTGAGCATCCACTTGTCGGCCTTGTATTTCACCTCCGCCTCCGCACCGTAGGAGTCCGCGCCGTTGAGGTTCTTGGGGCGTACGATACTCTGCCCGAAGCCCAGGGGATTGCTGAGATCGTGGAAACCGATTAATCTCGAGAAACGCTGATAGTAGAGGTTTCCCTGAACGGAGAGCTTCTTGTTGATCTGACCGGTGTAGCCTGCCTCCAGGGCCCAGGTCTCTTCGTTCTTCAGCTTTCCCAGGGGATCGAGGATCTGAGACATATACAGGTCCGGGTTCGCACCCATCGCACCTGCGGGAACAAAGGCGTGTTGTTGAGCCGCCTTGCGAAGTACCGTAATGGATGAGGACCTGCGCCGCAAGGAACTGGCCGGCCTGCGTAGATTGTCTTCTACGCTCGCCCAGCGAGCCGGTGTGGACAAGTACGCTGTCAAAGACCTTGGCGGGTGGTCAGTTGTATCCATGGTCGAAAAGCATTACACTGGCGACCTGTTGGATGTGCAACGCAAGGCTATGAAGCAGATTGCAAAGACGGCTTGATAAGAAGCTGTCTGCCGAACTACTGCCCAAATGCGAGTGGGCGGTTCTCAGACAACCTCATAAGTGCTTGTGGCACAGTAGCTGGCCCGGTGGCGGAATTGGCAGACGCTGGGGACTTAAAATCCCTTGCCCCCCGGGGCGTGTGGGTTCGAGTCCCACCCGGGCCACTCGACGCTTCCCGCGAGGAGATGCGTCTTTCTTATTTGTGTCGCGATGTGCCGAG
>JASLNT010000067.1 GCA_030745875.1 Phycisphaerae bacterium | reverse complement strand
CATCTTGAGTTCGTTCGCCATTCAGCGGCTCCTTCCATCCTGATCCATTCAGGATGACAGAGCCTACCGAATGTGCGACCCTTCAAGGTGGCCTACTTTCAAGCGCCTCCAAGTGGCCTATTTTAAGCGCCTCTTAACAGCTAAGCAGAGATTTTGTGAATCTGGGCACGACTCTTTTGTTGGCGAACAGTAGTGGGACGAGCATCTGGAGGCTCGCGTCAGGAGGGCTGAGGTATGGTCCGAGTGTTTGACGCCACGAGGTCTTGAAATCGCCCAGGCGTTCCTGGATGTTGGCGCTTCCCCGGTCGAGCACGTCGGCGGCGCATTGAGCCGCCAGCAACGCCGAATGCACCGATGGATAAAGGGTCTGACCGGTAACCGCAGCGGCGAATCCGCCCGCCGAACCGGCCAGAAGACATCTCTTGGCGGTGTGCGAGTTCATCTCCATTGCGACACCGGCCTGAGGACGCCACATTGCTCCGTTGGCCTTACCCAACGCCAATCGTTCCGGAAGGATCTCCGCGTTACACAGGCCGATGATTAGATCCGAAAGTTCTCCCCCGCCCGGATCGCTGCCGAGAGATTCCGACATGACCCTGGCGTGTAGCGTGTCGCCAACCACAAAACACATCCCAAGATTGCTTCGTTTCGGTGTTTCGACCACGTTCAGGGATTTGTCGGTGATTTGTTTCGCCACTGAAGGCGTCAACGGAATATCCAGGCCTGCGATGCTCAGTTGCGATGGGAACGAGCCGCCGTTAGGCAGCGCCAAATGCCCAATGGCCGAGGATGCCGACCCGCCGACAAACAGCAGGAGTCTGGCTTTTGACTTGCACGATCCCGACAGGACAATACCGCTTTCCTTCAGTGCGACGTTCGGAAGCGAGTTGGTTTTACGCAGACTGACGCCAGCCTTGCGGGCGTCGGCCGCCAATACTCTGCACAACTTGTCCGGATGCAGGAAGTAGCCCAGAACCGGTCGTCCGCGATGCTCGGCTTGCTTGCTGAAATCAACATTGTGGTACCGTACAGAACGAAAGGGAGTGGCGGCGCATCTTTTTGGCAGCGATTTGGGCATACCCGGAAGCGCGAACACGCTTGCCGGAGCCCAATCCGACAGCGGAGATTCGTTGCCCGGAGTGGGGCAGTCCACAAGGACCACGCTGCAACCGCTTTTGGCCAGAGCGTATCCAGCCGCCAGGCTCGCAGGCGTGCCCCCGAGTATTGCGATGTCGAATACTTTCGCCATGAAGGTCCAAGAGCCTATCATCGCAGGGGGGGCGTATGCAATTGTCAAATCTCGTCAGTCCGGTTGTAAGCGATCATACGCGAAGCGTCGAGCTGTTGATGGTTCACAATTGGTTCACACATGTGACAGGGTCTCGGGTCAATGTGGAAAAGACGTACGAGATGTCCGTGTCAGGAAACACGCGCGGGCGGTGATGTCGAAATGTGTTGGAACGACTTGAATATGCGTGGGTTAGCGTGGTGTTGCTGGATGCGTTTCCGTCGGGAGCGGCGGCTGGGATGGTGGCGATGGGTAGTGTCAATGGTGTCACACCTGGCGAAAGTGTGAACATGGGCGTGAACGCGCGGCAAGAGAGAATTTGGTGCGTCCGCTAAGGCGGATTGAGGAAGGAGCGTGGGGCGCTGGCGGTTGAGTTACGCCTTTACCTTCTGACCGTTGGGGATCCTGGCGCCTATGCCTTTGCGCCACCTGCTTAAGCGACGTCGCATTTCAGCGACTCTTTCGGGGTGCCTGGCTGACAGGTCTGTTTGCTCGCCGAGGTCGATCTGCAGATCGTAGAGCTCCAGCTTGCCTGTTTCAAAGAATTCGATGAGCTTCCATCGCCCGTGTCGCACCGCGCCGCTTGATACTCCGCCCAGGAAATGCGGTTTGTCCAGCGGATAGTGCCAATACACGTCGTTCCGCTTCACCGGGGACTTGGGATCAATGAGCATCGGCGTGATGGAAACCCCGTCAAGATGCTGCTTCGGATCGGTTGCTGCTCCGGCGGCGGAAGCGAACGTCGGATAGAAGTCCACGTTGGTGGTGACTCCATCACAGACGCCGCCATCGCCCGTCTTCCCCGGCCAGCGGATTACCAGCGGTACGCGGATTCCGCCTTCGTACAGCGAACTCTTGCCCGCGCGAAGGGCTCCGTTCAGCGTGACTTGCGATTCGCCTCCGTTGTCGCTTGTGAACACAATAAGCGTATTGTCCGCAAGTCCCAACTCCGAGAGTTTCTTGACGATCATGCCCACGCCGTCGTCAATGCTCTCCAGCATCGCAGCGAGGTGCGGATTGTAGTTCGGAGCCCAGTGGTTGTCTGCATCGCCGGTTTTACCCGCATCCTTGCAGAGATAGCAACGGGTCCGTTTGCTGGCTGGCGGGGCGTGCTTTCGGCGATATTTCTCGACGACTTCAGGCTTACCGTTAAGGATACTGTGCGTGGCGAAATGGCTTAAGTAGAGAAAGAACGGGCGGTCCTTATTCCGCTCGATGAAATCCACGGCTTCGAGATTCATGCGGTCGACGAGATATTCATTGCCCGGTAACCGTTTTTTCTTAACGTTCAGCCAGCATATCTTCTGCGTGCGGAATACGTATGGGAAGAAATTGGCTCCGTTGCCGACGCCTTTGATCTCGTTGATCAACTCCTCGTCGAATCCGTGATCGGTGGGGCGTATCTCGACCTTGGCGCCGTGGTGGCGATACCCCGTCAAGTGCCACTTGCCGATCATACAAGTGGCATATCCGTTCCGCTTCAACAGCTTGGCGATGGTTACGTGATCGGTTGACAGCGGTTTGTCGCCCGGGCGGAGATAGTCGGTAATGCCCACTCGCGCCGGATATTGACCGGTAAGAAATGCCGCCCGATAAGGCGAGCAGACCGGAGCCGAGGCGTACGCATTGGTGAACCGCATTCCCTCTTTCGCCATGCGATCGAGATTAGGCGTTTCGTTGAAGTCGTTTCCGTAGCATCCCAGTTCGGCCCAACCCAGATCGTCTGCGAGGATGAAGATGATATTGGGGCGCCTGGACGCCGGAGCCTTTGTATCGGTAAGGGAACCGCAGCCAAGCGAGGAGGCGGCCGCCCCAATACCGCAAATTCGCAGAAACTCCCTTCGAGTGAAATCTCTATTCTTCATATGCTCGCTTATCTCCTGTGCAATCGTTCGGTGCGACCGGCGCCGCATCGTGACGATTGTGATTGTAACGAAACCGGCGTCGCAGACAAGGTGTTGCGATCCATGTGCGGATCGGGCTTGCATGACACGTCGTCTCGGATACAATCGATGCGTAACCTCTACCTGGAGTATCCGGATGAAAAACACGCTGCTAATAGTATCGATGGCGATTGTGTCGGCTGTGGCGATTTGCCCGACCTTCGGAGCCGAACGCGACCAGCCCGCCGTCGCACCGCCCGCCCAGCGCCTATTCAAGGTGTTGGACAAGAACGGCGATGGCGCGATCACAAGCAGCGAAGTTTCGGGGGGATTTGGGAGGCACTTCGATCGGATCGACGCCGATTCCGACGGGCGGGTGACGCCCGAAGAACTTGGCGCCGCACTCGCCGCCCGCGCGAATCGTCAACCCAAGACTCCCAAGGGCGGGAAACCGTCCGGCGGGTCCGGCTTCAAACGCCCGCAGGCCAAGCATCGCACCAGCCGCTTCGTGCCTACGCCCTGGCTCGGATACGGGCATGACGACCATCCGAAGATTCGCGATGCGACCTACCTCAAAAAGCCTGAGGATATTCGAACGATTCGGTTGACCGGGAAGAGTAAGGGGCAGCTGAGCTATCCCAAATCCAGCGGTCTTCGCATCGTCGCCACCGGACACAGTTGGATGTGGCCTGGTTACGGAACGCTTCCCAAAATCGCCAAAGCCGCCGGACTCGATCAGCAACTGCGAGTCAACGGGCGCGGCGGGGAGTTGGGCGGTATTCGCATGATGTGGGAGCTGGAAAACGGGATCCTGTCGTCCGGAAGGGCGAATCCCGTTTGTATGTCAGCGATCACCACCGGTAAGTGGGACGCCATGATCTGGGGCTGCTACACCAACGATCGTCCGGAGTACTACTTCGCCTGGATCGAGTTCTGCATGAAGTTCAACCCGAAGATGGAGTTCTACGTTTTCAACGCCTGGCCGCAATGGGCCGACGGATTCGGCGAGGGCGATCGGGCGCCGAAGATCGAAAACTACCGCGCCCGGGCCGCGAAGATAAAAAAGACGTCCGCGAAACTGATCTCCGACATCGACAAACGCTATCCCAACAAAGTCCACGTCCTGCCGACGTGCGATGCGATGATGTCCGCCCTGGAGCTTTATTTCCAGGGCAAGCTGCCGGGCGTCAAGGGGCTCAATCGCCGGGCCGACGGTAAAAGCCCTTCAATCTGGAGCGACGGCGGTCATCTTGGCGCGGGCATGGACCGCCTGGAGGGGTATGTCTTCTATGCGACGCTCTACCAGAAGTCGCCCGAACTGATCAAGGCGAGGCTGAAGTTCCACAACGATGAACTGGACAAGGTGTTCCGAAAAATCGCCTGGCAGGCCGTAGTGAACAATCCGCTTTCAGATGTGACGGACAAGAACAAGAACGGAGTCGGCGACGCTGTCGAGTAGACCGTAGTTCTCGATGGAGTATTACTTCCTGTTCCGCTTGAGATCCGGAGCCTGGGGGGCGTTTTGTTTGGGAATCCACTTGGCGTGCTCTTTGACGATCGAGGCGTGCCCGGGATCGCCTGCGAGGTTGGTCCATTCGTTGGGGTCTTTGGCGTGGTCGTAGAGTTCGTCGGTTCCGTCGGCGTAGCGGATGTATCGCCATCGTTTGCTGCGGATAGCGTGGTTGTTCCGCCCGTAGGTCATTAGCGCCGGTTGCCTCCATGATGCTTCGGGGTTCGTCACGAGTCCAGCGGCGCTGCGGCCGTCGAGCTTGTCGAACTTCTCCAAGCCGCATAACTCCAGCAGCGTCGGATACAGAACGGTCATGTCCACCGGTTGGGAGCAGACCTTGCCCGCTGATTTGCTCTTGCGAGGGTCAACAATGATAAACGGGATATGGTTGGACTTCTCCCACAGGGCGAACTTCTCGATGTGGTCCTTCTCGCCGAGGTGAAATCCGTGATCGGACCAGAGCACGATAATCGTGTTGTCGGCGTGTCCGCTTTTGTCCAGAGCGTCGAGCAGGCGCTTCACCGACGCATCTGCAAAACTGCAGCACGCTGCGTACGAGTGGATGAACTTGCGATACGATCCGGGTTTGGTTTTCTCCAGGGCGGTCATTCCTTTCCAGAACCATTTCTTCGGCCGCATGAGGGCGGCGGCTCCGGTGGGCAGGTCGGACCAGTCGTCTTCCTTGCGAGGCGGCAGGGGAGGCGGGGTCTTGTACCGCGTGTGATACTTCGGCGGTGCGAAGAACGGGGAGTGCGGTTTGAATATCCCGCACGCCAGGAAGAACGGTTTGCCGGACGAATTCCGCTTCTGCTCGATAACTCTTGTCGCGTACCCGACCGACTTGAAATCGATGGTCTTCTCTTCGTGATCGTCCGCCGGCCAGGCGCCCCAGTCGGTGTTGCGCGAACCGTACCTGGTTGCCCCGTTGAGTTTTTTGGGGGGCATGTATTGGGGGTCCATCTTCTTGAAGCGATCCCACGAGTCAGGATCGTTATAGGCTCCGTTTGAGTGATGATGGTATATCTTCCCGAAGCCCGCGGTGTAGTATCCGTGCCTGCCGAAGTACTCAGGCAGGGTCAGGTGTTCGCCCGCCGCGCGGCGCCAGTCGGTCCGATTACCGTAGATTCCCGTTTTATGAGGCCGTAGTCCGGTGAGCATTGACGCACGCGACGGATTGCACGCCGCTGATGCGCAATACGCTCGATTGAAAAAAACACCGCGCTTGGCGAGCGTTTCGATGTTGGGCGTCTTGAAAGGGCGGTCGGCGCCAAAGAGACTTATCCCGTCATTCATATCGTCGATAGTTATCAGCAGCACGTTGGGGCGGCGCGGCGGGGGAGTTTGGCGTCCGTAAGCCGACGAGCTGAGGGCGGCGAGGCTTGCGAGTTTCAGGAAGCTCCGTCTGCTGATAATGCTCACGATAAGTTCTCCTGAGAGACGGTTAGAGAAGCTCTCGGGGTTTCTATTTCTTCGATTTCCGGTCTCTGAGTGAAACTAATCTCGCTCGTTGGCATGTGCAATTATTGGGTTTGATCTTTAGCGCCCGTCGGTATGGGCTGGGTTCGCCGGATAATCGCCACAACCGGCAGGTGGTCTGATTTGCCTTCATCGATCACCCACGCCGACGCGGGCTCAAGGTCGCTGGAATACAGGATGTGGTCCAGGCGGTCGCGGAAAGTCATGAATCCGCTGCTCCATCGCCACGTTTCACTTGATCTGTCGAATTGCGACAGTGCGTCGCGGAAGCCGCGATCGCCCAGCCATGCGATTGCTCCGCCGTAATCGTCCTCGTTAAAATCGCCCACCACCAGACGCGGGCGCGAAGCATTCATCACACCATAGACTTCCGCCATTTCCAGTCTGTGAGTTATCGGGTTCTTCAGGTACTGCCAGATCGACACGTCACCGTTCTCCGAAAGCGCGGCGCGCAGGTGAACGTTGCATATCTGCACCGGGCCAATCGGCGTCCGGACCTCGACAACCCATGACGGGAACCAGCCCGCATGCGGGTCGGTGTACGCGACCTCGCGGAACGGGTGTTTCGACAGGATCGCCATCCCGCCGGCCGCACCGTAGTGTCTATAGCGTACGTGGGGATACTGACCGCCAAGTACGCCCGACAGACACCGTTCCCACGCGCCAGTGGTCTCCTGCAGGCAGACAATATCGGCGTTGGCGTCTCGGATCGCTCGGGCGGTATCAGCGGCTTGGTACATTCCGAAATTCACGTTGTATGTCATAACTGAGAAATGCGGCGCCGCGGGGGTCGAACCGTTGCGGGCGAATTTGGGAGCGCACCCCAGGGGCGCGGAAAGCGCAGCCGTTGCGATTACCGCCAAGAACATCCGGCGTGTAATTGCGATTGTCCGGTGCGTCATAAGGCCTCCGGATCTCGTGGCTGCGTCAAGTCGCCTGCGGAGCATTACAATAGATGATAACGAATTCGATCTGTTTCAAGTACAGGAATGTTTGCCTGGACACGCAATTCTAGTACAATTATCGACCCGGTAACATCAAACCTCGAAAGGAACGCAATATGAATCGTGAAGCATCCGAGACAAAGTGCAACCGATCCGGTAGAAGGGACTTCTTAAAGACCGCCGCAGCCGCTGCAGGCGGAATATCGATAGCAACACTCGTTCCGACCCAGTGGGCCCAGGCCGAAGCAGCCAAGAAGACCGGCGGATGGGAAGTGCTGTTCGGCGGTGGGAAACTTGACAAGTGGGACTACAATCCGAAGGCCTGGCAGGTGAAGGACGAGGAACTCTACAGCCCGGGCAAGGGTGGAGACATCTTCTCCAAGAAGAAGTACCAGGACTTCACGCTGGATATCGAGTTCAAGATGTCCAAAGGCTGCAACAGCGGCGTGTTTGTTCGCATGGCCAGTCGCAAAGACTGGCTGCACAGTTCCATGGAGATCCAGGTCCTCGACTCGCACGGTAAGGGCAAGATAGGCAAGCACGATTGCGGAGCGGTCTATGACGCACTGGTCCCCAGCGTAAACGCCGCCAAGAAAGCAGGCGAGTGGAACCGCTATTTCATCACGTGTTTCAAGAACCGCGTGTTCATTTCTCTCAACGGCGTCCAGATTATCGATATGGACCTGAACAAGTGGGATACCGCAAGAAAGAACCCCGACGGATCGAAGAACAAATTCCGCGCTCCCCTGAAGACCCTTACTCACGCCGGGTTCTTCGCTCTGCAGACTCACGGCAAGCCGGTATGGTACAAGAACATTCGCGTCAAGGAGCTCAAGTCGCTGGGCAAGTGCCCCTGCTGCGGGTTCGAAGGACCGATTGGATGGTACTGCGGAAAATGCAACACGGTTTGCGCTGCTCCGGCGAAGTTGGACTGCAAGGAGTGCAAGAAGAAAGTTCCCGCGGGCACGTTCTGTAAGGGTAACAACGCGTTCCACCTTCCGGACGAGGGCGTTGAATGTTCCGAGTGCGGGAACAAACCGGGCATGGTCTGCGAAATGAGCGACTGCGGATACTCGCTCTGCATGGGCGTGAAATTCTGTGACGAGTGCGAAAAACCGTTCGCCAACAAGGGCGCCGGTTGCCCGGAGTGCGCAAAAAAGAAGAAGAAATAACGGCTGCGTCATGAGAGTGTGCTGTGTTTACATCGGCCTGCTGACGGTGTGCTCGATAACGTGCGCCGCAACGGGTGCGGAGTATTTCGTATCTCCCGATGCCCCGAATAGCGGCGGGGGGACAAGGCGTTCTCCGATGTCGCTTAAGCGCGCCAACGATACATTGCTGCCCGGTGACGTCGCGACTCTACTTGACGGGACCTACACTCACACGCCTATTGCCCCCGCGAGATCCGGGACCAAGGGTAAGAGCATTACGTATCGCGCAGCGAATCGTTACAAGGCGATCTTCACTGAAGATCTGTCGGGTCCGAAGTTTCGCGGGGCGGCTGCGATTGTCGCAAGCGGGCGGTCCCATATCACGATCGACGGGATCAAGGCGGTGGACGTCAAACGCTGGCTGATCGGAGCCAAGTGCAGCCATATTGCCCTTTCAAACTGTCGCTTTGAGAAGTCGACAGGCTGGATTAACTGTCGTTTCGAAGACAATGGCGATGGAATCCGTCTGATTGGAAACTACTTCAACGAAGGAACGGACCTGGTGAGCATAGACGGCGGGGACGGGCACCTGGTCGAGGGCAACTTCTTCGGTGACGCGACGCACACAGGCCTTGTGCTGCTGGGGGTCCGGCGGTCGGTGGTGCGTGGGAATAGACTGAGCAATCGGCGATGGCGGTGTATGGAAGTGGAAAGCCGACGCCGCAAGCCTTACCGCCTGTCAGAGTACAATCTCATCGAAGGGAACGTTTTTGATTACTCTCCCTGCTCAGCCATCCAATACGCCGGGAATCGCTCGATCATTCGACGGAATATCATCAGGCGATGCCTTACGGGCATGAATTGGGCAAACTACGTGGGGAGCAACAAAGGCTCGAAAAAGCGATCGCCCGAAGCGTGGCACGATGAGAACAACCGATTCTACAACAACGTTATAGACCAGTGCGGCCCGAATGCGACAGTCCGGAAACTCATTGCCCAGGCCAGGGCGGCTGGATTCGCTGTCGCCGAGAACAAGCCCCTCCGCGGATACGCCATGGTCTTCGCCACCAACATGTTCAATCCGAAACTGAAGGGTTACGACAACTGCGCCTACGGCGACAATGTGGTGATGAACAACATATTCTATCGCAACGGCAGCGCGGTCCAGGGGTCGGACAAGAAAGGCAAGACTGCGTCGCAAACGACTCATGTAGCGTTCGACTGGAATGCTACGCCTGAATTCGGGCGGTTCGCCCATAACATTTTCTCCAATGGCCCGATCGTCGCGGCCGCAACGCCGGTCTTCTACTTTTGCGACGCACCGTATCTCAGGCCCCCCGAACCGCGAAACCGCTCTGTAAAGAGTTTTCAGAAGAGATACCCCAAGTGGGCTCGGGACAATACCGCCATCACCCCCGGGTTCCTCGCCGCCGACAGGGGAGATTACCGCCTCGGCGATAAAAGTGCCTGCATCGATGCCGGCGGGCCTCTGACTTCTGCAAGACTTGCTGGAAAGGGAAAAACGATTCCGGTCCGTGACGCGCTGTTCTTCAGTGATGGGCACAGCCTTGTCGAACCGGATGTGATCTTTGTGGGGACCCAACGTGTGAAGATCGTCAAGGTCGATTACGAGGCCCGCACAATCACCGTCGATCGAAGCATTTCGTGGCAGAAGGGCACGCCGGTTACGTTGGACTACAAGGGCAAGGCGCCTGACATCGGGGCATATGAGGCTCGTTGAAGACCGACCTCAGTTGTTTGGCGCGTCCGGATCGTGGGCGGCCAGGCCGGTTATGTTTTCCAGTTGTATTGTCGCCACCGCCACCATGAGCTGCAGTTCCAACTTGCGCAGGTCCAGTGCAATCAACTCTCGGCCTTGTTTGATCGCATCGAGCTTTGAGGCCTTCCCACCGGCCAGGGCGTCGCGGATCAGTTTCTGCTCTCTGGCGGCCGCCGGGATGATTGTCTCGTCGAACGACTTCAGTTCCACCAGCCATCGCTGTCGCTGTGAGAACAACTGTGACAGTTGGCGGGCCGCTGTCAGGGCGGCTAGCTGACGTTGGCGCTCGGAGGCCGCGATGTTCTGCTTCGACGCAGCGATATTGCCCTGATTGCGGTCCCATAGCGGCAGGGGAGCCGACACCGACGCGCGGAAGGCGTCGCCGTCTGCGGATGTGTCGTATTCAGTCTGGTAGTAAGCCATGCCGACCGTCACGTCGGACCATTGTTTTGTTTTGGCTAGTCGGAGTTGGGCCCGGGCTACTGCAGTTTGAGCGCGGGCGGTCTTTAATTGCGGGTTGGTCGCCTCTGCGGTTTTCAGGAGTGCGTCGAACTCACCGGCCAGCGGTGATTTTACGTCAAGCGAGCAAACGAATGTCGGAGCCTTGGTGTTAAGTCGGCTACCTATCGCCACCAGCAGACCGCGGGTGGCGTCAGCGGTCAGCGAGGGGCTCTGATCGAACGCCGCCTTCGATCTCGCGGCTTGTCGGGTGAGTTTGAGCGTCTGGGATTCCGAGGCCTTGCCCGCCTTGAACAGGCCCATCGCCAGGTCGAGTCGCTCCTGGTCGGCGGCTGCGATCCGCCTGGTGAGGGCGGCGTTGGCTTGGGCGTACGCCAGGCGGACAAACGCTTCTTTTATTTCGGCCCGCAGTGCGGACCATGTCTCGATGAGTTCAACCTCAGACAGAAAGACATTTGCAGCGGCCAGCGATACGCGAGCGTCGGCCTTTCCGCCAATCTCGAACTTCTGGGCAAGAGAGACAATTCCTCGCGTCTTCTTGTTGGGCTCTTCTATGAAAGTGGCCCCCGCGACCGGATTAGGCCATAGTGCGGCTTGGGCCTTATAACCGTGTTTGGCGCGAATAATACGGCGTGCGCGTTGCATCGCCGGATGCAATCGCCACGCGTGGGAGAGAGCCTCCGAAACAGTAAGGCGGCTGGGAAGCTCCTTCGGCGCCCCCTGCGGAGCCGGGGCGAGAAGCGACTCGGCGCCGGTGTCGTCGGAAGCGACAATGTTCGTGGGCGGATCAAACGGGTTGTAGCATCCGCACAGCAGCACGGTTGTGGAAAGCAGGACGATAAGCCTATTCATAATGCAGGGCCTCAATGATAGTCAATCGCAAGCCTTTGTACGTGGGCAGCAGCGCGCCCAGCACGCCAATAACAACCGCCAGGCCCATCCCGACCGACATCACCACAGCGTCAACCGATAAACGAAACGCGCCATACGAGAGTTTCATAGGCATGTCGTCGAAATACATTCCCCCAGCCGAACCGAGGAGACCGCCCAGCAGCGCGATGATCGTCGATTCGGTCAGCAGCGACATCGTAATGTCGAATTGGGTGAATCCGAGGATTCTTTGCGTGGCGATCTCACTCATTCGGTTGACGACAACGGTGTACATCGTGTTGACACCAATAAGCAACCCCGCGATGGCGACCAGAAGAACCATGAAAACCGATAACCAGAAAACCCACGACAGCCCCTCGGTGAACTGTCCGTAGTAGTCTTTTTCAACCCAACCTTTGAAGAACTTCTCGACGGCGCCGGATTTTCGGAACAGCACGGTGGCGTCGCGAGCGTAGACGGCGTTCGTAAACTTCGCGACGACCAGCGAGTGCGTTCTTCTACGCATCACGGTCATCAGGGTGTCCTGGGGCACCCAGAGCTCGGACTCAATCAGCGATGCGTTGTCGGTGAACCTGCCCACGATCGTCCAGTACACGCCCTCGAAACGAATGTCCTTGCCCACCGCCGTCGCCTCGACCGGGACGCCGAGCTTTACGTGCGACATGGATCCGGCGAGCACTTCAAATGCGCCCTTGGCGGGCAATCTTCCTTCGCTGAGGCGAATGGTGTCGTGTACGTCAAATGCTATAGGCGAGACCCCGCGGATACTGACGGCGGCCTTTGTGTGCGATTTTATCGACGCGGCGCGAACCATAGAGATATGGAGTATTTCCGGGGAGATTAGTTGGGCTCCCTGAGCGTTTACCGCCAGGTTGGGCATTGAGCTTATAGTGACGATTTCCGCGGACTCGATTTCGCTGAACATCGTGTTCTGGCCTTTGCGGCTTATCATTATCACGTTGTCAGGCGAACCGGTGATGTCGAGACGTGAGAAGAGCCCCCGCGAAAGCGAGAGCATCAGCACGGCTGCAAAGACTACAATTGCGATACCCAGCGCGGTGGCGCCCGATTGCCATGGGCGTCTCCGTAGGTTTCGCAACGAATAGTTCAGGGGAAGATTCATCGGCGGATTATTCCTCGTGGGCGATAGCAGTTACGATTTCCAACCG
The DNA here is from genome assembly GCA_030745875.1 of Phycisphaerae bacterium. Classification (GTDB taxonomy): domain Bacteria; phylum Planctomycetota; class Phycisphaerae; order SM23-33; family SM23-33; genus BS750m-G57. The sequence goes on along the minus strand of JASLNT010000067.1, from coordinate 83,663 downwards.
CGACGCCCTCCAGGCGGGCGTCAGGCTTCCGAGCAGTCCGCCCAGGCAGATAATGCCCGTTCCGATCATCCAGACACCGGGCCCGGCGGTAAGCGTTATGGTCACGCCGCACGTCGAAACCGTTTTGATGAGGTTGGCGCTGATGATTCCCTGGACGATCGCGCATCCTATGACAGCGCCGACAAGCGATTGAATGGTCCCTTCGGAGATAACCATTCCGAGAATCGCCCCGCGTCGAAAGCCCAGCGTCCGAAGGATGCCGAACTCCCGGGTCCTCTCCAGCGTGGTCATGGAGATTGCATTGCCCATAGCGATAAGAATCACCGCAATTATCACCACGATCACAATTCTGCTGATGGTGACCATGTCTCGCAACTGGTCAATCGAGGCGGACATGAACGTCTCCTCCCGCTGGGTGGTTGTCTTGACCGCCATTGGGAGGGCGTCGATCTGGCGAGCGACGGCGTCGGCGTCCGATCCGGGCTTCAGGCGAATTAGTACGCGATTGGAAATTCCCTGCTCCTTCGCTGCTTCCTGTAAGAACCGCCGACCGGCCAGGATCAGGAAATCGTCGGCTGACCCGTCGGTGGTGAATATTCCGCTGATATTGAAGCTGATTCCATCAAGTTCCTTCAGGACCACATTCTCGCCGACCTTCCATCCGTTGCGCCTGGCGATCATATTACCCACCAGCGCTCCGGACTTATTGCCCCGGAACGCCTTGAGGGCCTGCGGTGAGACGTCATATTCCCGAAAGCGTTCAAAAGTCTTCTTATCCACGCCGTGCATGGCGATTATGTCGCTGGCTGACTGGCACGACGTCATCAGCAGTTTTACGGGCATGACTTCCGCCACTTGCGGAAGATCTCCGATCTGCAGTGTTTCAGAATCGGAGATTTTGCTGGAAGTCGGTCAGTAGCGGTCCTTCTGCATCATCACCAGGTTTTGATTGTCTCCGGCGCTCTGCGTTACGCGAGCAAGACTGTTCTGTGCGGTCAGCAGGAAGCAGACAATCAGCGCCGAGATCAGGCAGCATCCGGTGGTGGCGACCAACCGTGTCTTGGACCGAAACATATTTTTGATAACCAAGGGTAGAAGTTTCGAGGCCATTTATGCACCTGCCGTTTCGGGAGTTTTTGTATTAAGGCGGCCTTTTTCCAGACGGATTGTCCTGTCGGCGAAGGCGGCGGCCGCCGAATCGTGGGTGACCATGAGCATGGTCTTGCCCAACTCTTTATTGAGTCGCTTCAGCAGCGTCATGATTTCCTGTTCGCTTTCAGCGTCAAGGTTGCCCGTGGGTTCATCGGCGACAAGCACCTTTGCGTCGGTGACTATCGCGCGGGCGATGGCTACTCGCTGCTGCTCGCCGCCGGAAAGTTGTTTGGGGTAGTGGTCGCGCCGAGTGAGAATGGAAACCGCTTCGAGTGCGGCCTGGGCGTGCTCCCGACGTTGCGCTCGGGTCAGCGGAAGGACCAGCAGCGGGAGTTCGACGTTTTCATACGCGGTCAGCATGGGCATTAGATTGTAGAACTGAAACACATATCCGACGTTTCGCGTGCGCCAGGCGGCCTTGCGGGCGTCGCTCATGGCCAGAACGTCCTGATCGCCGATCGACACCGCCCCGGAAGTGGCGTGATCGATACCGGCGACGATGTTCAGAAGCGTGGTCTTGCCCGAACCGCTTGGGCCCATCAGGGCAACGAACTCACCGTCCGCGATTTCCACGCTGACGTCGTTGAGGGCGTGGATTTCGTTGGTTCCTCTGACGTATGTTCTGGTGAGGTGCTCTATGCGGATGTATGGGTCCATTACTTCTCCTGCACAACCATGCCCGGCTGCAACGATGCGAGATGGCTGGTGATGACGCGTTGCCCGCTCTGGAGCCCGCCGCTGATTCGCGTTTGGGCTCCGACGACGCCGTCAGTGGTTACGTTTTGCCTGCGGACGCGTGCGGCGTCCATGACATACACGTAGCTTTTTCCATTATCGACCTGCAATGCGATCGTGGGAATCAGGATAGTCTGGTCCGCCGGAGCTGAAGTCGGAGCTTCCGAAAGGAAGGTGATCCTGGCGACCATTTCCGGAAAGAGCAATTCATCGGGATCGTTTATCCTGACTCGAACGGTGACTGTGTTCTTGGCAAGTTCCGCCAGCGGTTCAACTCGCAGGACGGTGCCCGAGTAACGCCGCTCCGGATTAGCCTCGGTGACAACGATTGCGGGCATCCCCACGACAACTGACTTGATGCTGGCCTGCGTTACGTCGATGCGGGCCTGCATTTCTTTTGGATCGTAGAGCGAAACAAGTTCCGGGGCCTTTGAGGCGTTGATCCATTCGCCAATGCGGTGGAGCACCCTCAAGACGCGAAGAGGTCGGTCGGATTCAGGAGCGGTGATCGTGCAGTATCCAAGTTCTCTTTGCGTTAGTACGACGCGGCTTTGAGCGGCGGTGAGTTTAGCCTGGGCTACGGCAATGTCCTCGGTGCGGTAGCCGGCCTTCATCTTGGCCAGTGCGGCCCGGAGTTGTGCGCTGACGGCGCTTGCCTTCTTGAATGTAGAGAGATCGTTGTCGAGCGATTCAGCGGAGATTGCTCCATCGGGGAGAGCCTTGCTGCGCTCGTAATTGGCTTTGGCGATTCGTTCGATTTCCACCGCTTCATCCAGACGAGCGTTTGCGGCGTCAATATCCTCCTTGCGATAACCGGCCTTGAGTTTCTGGAGGTTTTTGTCGGCAGCGTCAACTTCCGCCTCCGCCAACGCCAGACGCGTCCGCACGTCCTTGTCGTAGAGCGTTGCGATGGTCTGCCCGGATTTGAGCGTTTGCCCCTGGCGGACCGACAGCGTATCCAACCGCTCGGATATCCGGGCCGAAACCACCAGAGGCCACGCCGGTCTGGCGACTTCTATCCATCCGCCGGCGGTGAACTGTTTGGCGTGAGAAGCCTGGGCGGTCTGCACCAGGACGGTGTCGACCCTGAGCGTTTCGGGGCGCATATAGCGACGCCAACCCTCAGACGCACCGAACCCAATCGCCAAACATATGACGCATGACAGACCGGTTTTCCAAAGCTTGCGGCCGGCATGCTGCGCGGGCTCGGGTATCTTCAAGCGATTCAGGTTCATTTCGGATGGCATGGTTGTTTTCGCTTAAGCATGTTCGTAAGCAGACAGAATCCCGCTCTGGGCCACCACGGGACACGATAATCATTGTAGCACTTCGCACGTTAGTCACAAGCCAGTTTGTGTCAAACACCCGGGGAAGGGCGCCGTTTTTTGAGAATTTCGGCGATCTTGTCGCCAGCGAGTGCATTTTGCGCTTGTCAGCAAGGCGGTCGGCGGGGATAATTCCGGGCATGAAGAAGCTAGCATTGTCATTGCTGTGTTGTCTCGCCCTTACAGGCGGCTGCCTGGAGCAGAAACTGACATTCACCTCCGAACCGGAAGGTGCGCTGGTGATCGTTTCCGATAAGGAAATCGGGCGAACGCCGATAACTATTGACTTCACCTGGTACGGCGACTACGACGTAATCGTCCGTTATCCCGAAAAGGGTTACGAAACGATAAGCGACCATGCGAATATCTCGCCCAGGTGGTGGGGCTATCCGCCAATGGATCTTTTCGCCAGCGTGATGCCCTGGAAAGTCAGCGACAAGCGATATCTGCACTACAAACTCAAGAAGCTTCAATTGCCCAACGACGAGACTCTGATCAAACGCGCCGAACAAATGAGCGATCGAAACGCACGGGCCGAAGACTGAGGCTCTATTCGTTGCTCACGCATCAGACTCTTCTCACGGCGCCGACCTGACAGCCGGTTCATCTTCGGACATCCCGAAAGTCTCCATCACGCTCTGCCTCGGCTCCATACGATACACCAGCCCCATGTCGGGGTATTCGTACCTGTATACGTTGTGGTTGGAATCGAGGTGATAATCGGTGGTCGCCATGAGGCGCGGTCTAACTGCCCGAACCCTCACGACGTTGTTTCTCAGCGGTATGAGTCTCACATCTACGAAATTCACTGACCCCCGTCTGGTAATTGCGTGATCGTCCAGGATCATCTTCACCCTTACTTCCTCTCCTCCGGCTGCAACCAGCCCCATTATCAGATGGAACGTCCCTTCGGGCATGTAGTCTTTCGGGCGGGGGGAGGTGGAATTGAATCTGCGTCCGTGCTTGTTGTGAATTACGGTAACCGCAACGTGGGTCTTTGTAAGGGTAATGTGCGTCTCGGACACCGGTTTCTCATCCGGTCCGTAGTTCCGCCCGACGTAGTAGCCGCTGGATAGATCGGTTCTTATCGTCCATTCGCCCTTGCTGGGCGACCCTCCGGGGTTTCCGAGGACACTGTAGCCTGAGAAGACGCCAGGCGACTTCAGTCCGCTGGACCGCATTGTCCAATCGATTTTTTCGACGTCCTTCTTCTTCCCTATAAACCAACGTTCTTTGCGTTCGGTGGTCCAGTAAGAATCGAGGGTGTCGTCGGTGAGTTTCGATATAATTCCGGCGCCGCCGCTTGTCGTGGCTTTGTGAGTTCTTGTCGTTGTCCACGCCAGGACGACACTGGCGGCCAGAATCCCGACCATCACCGTCGCTACAAGATTTAATTTCGGCAGGCGCGCGTCGTTTGTCATTGGTTGCATACGCGCTATGCTACTTCGACAAATACTCCGATGTAAAGCGTGCGTTCATCCTGAAGGGTTGACTAACGCCCGTGCGGTCGAGCACAATACCACACCGAGCGATCGCCGCACCCTCCGCCCATGCAATCTGATCATGCTGGAGCCGAATTTGAAATCTGCTGACCGAAATGACTTAGCGGGCAATGATCCGCTTAAAGTAAACGCGCCGCCGGAGGTGTTTCAAAGGCGTCTGCAATTGCGCGGACTTCTTGTTCCGCTTTTGGTGCTGCTGAGTTGCGTACTGCTCACCGTGTCGTTTGTCGGATGGTGGGTCCATCTGCCGTACCTGGCGTATTTCGCCCTCGTACCATGGGGCCTCGCCCTGGGCGGAGCGGTCAGCCGGAGGTGGGCGATCCTGTGGGCCTGGCTGGGCGGAGTTATCTTCTGGGCGATAAACCTTTACTGGCTGTGGTGGATAACCCTTCCCGGTTATGTAGCCGGCGTGCTGTACCTTTCGGTTTACTGGCTTGTTGCGGCGATAATACTGCGAGGGGCCTCGGGGCGGTCCTGGCCGATGTGGATATGCCTTCCGATAGTATGGGTCGCTCTGGAATTCATTCGAGGGCAAATGCCCGTGCTGGGCTTCCCGTGGTTCTTCCTTGCCCACAGCCAGTACTGCCGCCCCTGGTTGATCCAGATAAGCGATGCGACCGGGCAGTATGGAGTATCGGTCATTGTTGCGCTGGCAAACGGGGTGATCATCGACTTGCTTGCCCTTCCGTTGTTTGGTCGGCAGGGCGACCGCAAAGCCAGAATCCTCCGTCGCGGCCCGTGCGGGGTCGTCGTCTTTGCGGTGAGTCTCGCGGGGATGCTTGCTTACGGATGGTACAGATGTGAAAAGCAAAGCGGGAGCCTGTCTCAGGGGCCTTCCATTGCGGTCGTGCAGCAGGCGTTTCCTTTGTCGCTTTATGTTCCGCAAACTCCGCCGGAGAAGATATTCGACGAACACGTGCGTTCAAGCGAGAAATTCATCGATTCGGGCTGCAGGCTTTTGGTCTGGTCGGAGTCGATGACGCCCGCGGGGATGAATCCCGAGTGGATGAAGCGAATGCGCAAGGGCGACAAACTGGAGAACCTGAAGCAGTATCACGCCAGAATAGCAGACCAGCAGAAGTATAAAGGCAGGATAGTCGACTTACTGGGAAAACTGAAGTGTCCGCTTCTTACCGGTTCGCTGGCTGTTCGTTACAACCTGGAAGAAGGCCAAAACGAAGCCGTCATAACACTGAGAAATTCGGCGCTGTTGTTTGACCAGACCGGGAAGGTCGTCGATCAGTACGCCAAGAGGCAACTCGTGCCATTCAGCGAGTATGTGCCGTTCAAAGACGGATGGCCGTGGCTGCACGGCGTGTTGCGAGGCGCCGTGCCTGCTGCAATGCCCCAACTCGAACCGGGCGAGAAGTGGACACGATTCGAACTGGATGGCGAATCCCGTCAGTGGATTCTGGCGAGTCCAATTTGTTTCGAAGGGACTTTTCCCAGCGTGTGTCGCAATATGGTTATCGACAAGGGCGAGAAGGTTGTTGATATACTCATCAACCTCTCAAATGACGGATGGTTTGTCTGGAAACACGGTGACCGCCCATATCGCGACAGCAGCGAACACGCCCAACATCTCGTGCAGTATTATTTTCGTGCGGTGGAAAACCGGGTGCCTGTCGTACGTTGCGTGAACACGGGCATCAGTGCGTCGATCGACTCCAACGGGCGCGAAGTCGCAAGGATAACTCGCCATGGGGCGACTATGGTCCCGGGCGCCATGCTGCTGGGTGCGGCGGATTCTGAAGATTCGATCCCGGCCGAGAAACGCGGGTATCAGATTGGCCCGAGGGTGCTTGTGGACAGCCGTCAGAGTCTGTACAGTACCGTGGGCGATGTGTTCGCCTGGATGTTGGTCGCCTTTGCGATCGCACTGACGGGAGTGCTGTGGCGGCGGCGTATGGTAGAGAAGAAAGGGTAAACCAATGATGCTGTTGTATCTTCGCAAAAGTTCCGCATTTCTGTTGCTGGTCGGAGTTCTCGCGGCGATCACCGGCGGATGCCAGCCGCCCTGGGAATCCGATGAAGTTGTCCTGGACGTACCTCGCGTCGACCCGGCGAAAGTGCAACAGGATGCAATCATCGTGTTGCAGCACGCAGCCGAGGACGATGTCGCCACCACGCGATTCATCGCGCTGGAAGTGATTCCGGCGGCGTTGGGCGCCAGAGGCGGGGCGATCTGTAAGCAGGCTCTTGACGACCCGAGTCCTGAGGTCCGCACAGCGGCGGCGATGGGTCTGGGGGATCTCCGCTACTCTGCGGCGAAGGAGAAGCTCCAGAGGATGGCGAAGTACAAGGTCCAGGGCGCCGAGCCCGACGCGCGAACGTACTGCGCCGTTCTGTACGCCTTGCACCGATTAGGCGATGAAGCTCGTACGACGAATCTCGGAACACTCCTGTTCGACCGCGAGAAGGAAGTGCGAGCCGCGGCGGCGATAGTGATGGGCAGAATGAAACTCAGAGCCGCCATATCCCCCCTGAAGTCTGCAATAGTCGACGAAAGGGACCACGACCTGAAGTTCGAACTCACGCGAGCCCTGGCGCGATGCGGCGACAAGGGCAGCATGAGAAGGATTGAGGCTCACACAAGAGACCGATTTGTTGATGAGCAGATAATCGCGGTGAGAGCAATGCAGGAATTGGAGTCTCCCATGTGTCGGGCGATCTTCTCTTCGCTGGTTATTAAAGACAGATCTCCGCGAGTGAAAATCGTCGCGGCTGGCGCTTTGGCGAGTTTCGGCTATGAGACTCCTGAACTGTTCACTATGTGCGTCAGAGCTGCGATGGAGCCCCGTGCAGTCATGTCTGAAGCGCTCGGTGGGGGGCAAAGACCCACGGATAAGCAGGTGAATTTCCTCCAGAGCCTGGCTGCTACGGCGGCCGGGGAGTTCAAGCACCCACAGGCCCTCGACGTTGTCGCCGGGTTGCTAAAGAGTTCAGACCCAGGTGTGCGAGTGGCCGCTGCGGCGGCGATACTAAAGGCCGTACCGCAACTTGCGCGCCCGCCTGCTGTGAGTAAGAAGAAGGTTGTGCCTGTTTCGCCTGCTCGCACGAAACCTGCAATCAAACGCCCCAAACTGCATACCGCTGGCGGCAAGGACTAAAAAAGCCTCTTTAGTTCACGTCGAGGAACCGCAGCAAGCGGTGTGGTTGGAGGCGTATTATTTGAAGACTGAACGTAAATCGTCAGGAGTCAGGATTTTTTCTTGACTTGTATGGACGAGAAATGATAATCGCACTAGGATTGGTACGGTAAGCTGCCGTAGCGAAACCTTGCGGACAAGGAAGCCCGCAACCCGGCTGATCCGTAACCCGCGGTTTTACCGCAGGAACTGTAACCTCGAAGGAGACAGCAGTTGAGCATCTTGACCAAAATATGCGTAGTGTTAGTGCTGGTCGTGTCGGTTGCGGCTAGTGGTGCTTTCCTCAGAATTGTGTCAGTTGAGCGCAATTGGAAGAATTCGTACAAGAGTCAATTGGATCGTGCTGATGTGGCTAGCGTGACGGCCGGCAATGTGCAGATTGCATTGACCAACACCCAGGCCGAACTTGCGAAAGTCAAAGGAGCCTGCACAGATCACCAGACGGCGATCACCAAAGGGCAGGCCGACCTTGCAGCCGAAAAGGCCGCCAACGCGCAGGCCATGGCGGTTGTGCAGGGGAACTTCGATTCGCTCAAGGCGTCGCTTACTGAATTGCAGGAGGCCCTTGACGCAAGTCTTGCTATGAAGAAGCAACTCCTGACGGAGAAGGCAACCCTCGCCGAGGCCGTCGAGACTGCAAACGCAACGGCCAGAGGACTCAAGAAGAGCCTCGACGAGGCATCTGTCCAGATCACCCGTCTGGAAAGCATGGCCAGGCACTACGTGCTCTTGATAAAGGACCTGCAGGCCGAAAAGGCTGAAATGCAACTTAAGATTGAACGAGGCGCTACGGTTGCCGCCTCAGGGCAGCCCGCTGACGGGGCGCCAACGGTTGCGGCTGGCGCGGGGCAGGCTGTCTCGGGCAAAGTCACTGCAGTTCATGACGGTGTGGCCAGTATCAACATTGGACGGGCCAAGGGCATCCGGGAAAAAATGATGCTCACGGTCCACCGCGGTGGAAAGTTTGTTTCCCATTTGCGAATCGACCTTGTCGAACCCGATTCCGCCGCTGGTGTAATCCTTGACAAGAAACTTGATGTTATGCAGGGCGATAACGTCGCCACGAGCCTCAAGTAATTCAGGAGTCCTTTGCTATGAGCCAATTACCGCCAGACGGAACTATACAGGTAAAGCCTCAGTCTAACGTTTACACGTTGCTGATGATCATAACCATCTTGGTGTTGTGCGTCACCACCGGTCTCGTGCTCCACAAGTTGATGTCGCCGCTGGTTGACGGCGGCTACGGGATGAAGTTTGGAGAGTTGTTCAGTCCCGTTCAGACGCCCAAATAATCTTTTGCCCGCGGTTCGTGCGGCCCCGCGTCGGCTCGGTTCCCGTTACCGCATCGAAATTTGTTTGGGGACGGAATTCTTCGGGTTAGGCGGCTTGGTCGGTCGATATGTAACTCAGAAACGATTTCTAACGGCAGCTGTTAGCGAAGGGTCGTCATGATCTTTGATCCCATACTTGGGCTGTTTTCAATCGACATGGGTATCGATCTTGGTACCTGCAACACGCTTGTCTGCGTCAGGGGGCAGGGCATTGTCCTTAATGAACCCTCAGTAGTTGCAGTTAAACGCGGTACGAACCGCGTCCTCCAGAATGGGAACGCCGTAGGCATCGTAGCCAAGGAAATGCTCGGTAAAACCCCGGGGTCCATCAGCGCCATCAGGCCCATGAAGGACGGTGTGATAGCGGACTTCGATATAACCGAAGCCATGCTCGGGTACTTCATCCGAAAAGTCCACAAGAGAAGATCGCTGGTCAAACCGCGAGTTGTTATCGCAATCCCCTCGGGCATAACCGCTGTGGAGAAACGCGCCGTTCTCAATTCCGCCGAACGGGCCGGAGCAAGACGGGTTTATCTCGTCGAAGAACCAATGGCCGCCGGAATCGGAGCCGAGTTGCCCATCACCGAACCGACTGCATCGATGATAGTCGACATCGGAGGCGGAACGACAGAGGTCGCGATAATGTCTCTGGCCGATATCAGCGTATGCGAATCGATCAGGGTTGCCGGTGATGACATGGACGAGGCCATCGCCGCACACATGAAGAGAACCTACAACCTCATGATCGGCGAGCAGACTTCCGAGAAAATCAAGGTTGGCATCGGCTCGGCCGCTCCCATGGACGAGGAAATCACCCTCGAAGTTCGCGGGCGTGACATGATCTCCGGCCTGCCGAGAAAGACGGTTATATCTTCCGAAGAGGTTCGTGACGCTCTGAAGGAACCCGTTGGAGCGATTATCGATTGTGTTACCCGAACGCTCGAAAAAGCCGAGCCGGAACTCGCCGCGGACCTTGTTGACAATGGCATTACGCTTGCGGGCGGTGGAGCGTTGCTGAAGGGCATGGACACGGTCCTGTCCAATGCGACCGGCCTGGACGTGGGAATTGCAGGCGAGCCCATGTCGTGCGTCGCCAGGGGAACAGCTGTCTATCTGGAGAATCTCGAACTCTGGAAAGACACGATGGAAAGCGACGAAGACGAATTCTAGTTTGTCGCCCCAAAACCCATCCAGTTCAGAAGCGACATTACCTCCACCGGTCTACTCCGCTCCCAGCAACGCTAATCTCAGGTGATTCAGTGCGGCAAGCGCGGCCCGCTGTCGCATCTGCTCACGCTGCGACGCGAAGACATGACTGAAGACATGTTCGGTATCCGGACCGACCAAACCGATGAACACCAGCCCAACCGGTTTGTCCTCTGTCCCGCCTTCAGGTCCCGCGATTCCAGTAAGGCTGATCGCCCAGTCGCCGCCGTATCGTCGGCGCGAGCCTCGCGCCATTTCAAGAGCGACCTGCTCGCTTACAGCGCCATAATCGTCCAGCAGGTCCTGTGGTACGCCCAGGATGTCGCGTTTGGCGGTGTTGGCGTAACAGACGGCCGATCCAAGGAAGTACTCACTGGCGCCGCTGAGAGACGTGATCATCTCTCCGACCAAGCCGCCGGTGCAACTTTCGGCGAGACAGAGGGTCTGCTTGCGACTGACCAGCAATTCGGCAACGATTGAAGCAGGCGTGTCCGAGTCTGTCCCGATAATAAGGGAACCGAGGCGAGTGGTGAGCTTGGCGGCGGTTTGGTCGGCAAGGGCGGCGGCTGACGCGTCGTTGTCGTCTGTCGCGGTGATTGTCAGAGAGATCAACCCGCCGGCTACGGTTGTGCCCACTATCACGTTGCTGCAGCGGTCAGACAGAATATCGTCGATTCTCTCACTGAGATTGGATTCTCCGAGCCCGTAGACTCGCAGCACCCGTACAGCGACCGCCAGTTGAGACGCCGGCAGGACGGCGGTGACCGCCGATTCAAACATAGCGTGCATCTCAACGGGGACACCGGGCATGCAAATCACCAGCGACTCGTCGAGGCTGCTTAGAATTCCAGGAGCCGTTCCGACTTCGTTAATAATCGCCGAGGTCCCCTCGGGAATCATTACCTGTATTTTATTTGCCTGGACCATCTTGTGTCCGCGACGCTGAAAGAACTCCTGGAGTCTGGCCAGGCTTTCTTCGCAGCACACGAGTTCTGTTCCCAGCACGTCCGCCAACGCGTGGCGAGTGAGATCGTCCGGTGTGGGCCCGAGTCCGCCCGTGACCAGGACGATTTCAGCCCTGCGGACCGCATTGCGAATAATCGCGGCGATTTCATCCGCATTGTCGCCGACCGTGTGGTGAGAAAGTGTCCGTATGCCCCTGTTCAGGAGCTTTCCCGCCAACCACGACGAGTTCGTATCGACCGTTCTCCCGGACGTAAGTTCGTCGCCTGTGGATATCAATATTGCTCTCATGACCCCAATATTACCATGACGCCCGATGCTCTGTACGTATTTTTCGGAGGTAGTAGCTTTTAGTTTGACCAGAAAACTATATAATGCCGATCCAATAAGTACGTAGTGGAGACCTCGCAGTATGAAGGAACTTCGTTCCAGGACAGTGCTTTTTACAACGCTCGCCGTATGCGTCTTTTTGGGCGCGGGCTGCGGACCAGCGGGCAATTTGTATCTTCATCGCGGTAAGAAACCCCCGGCCGCTTCGATATCGGACCCGCGGAGTTGGCGTCTGTCTGGAAACATCCCTGACGTTCGTCTGGCTGTTGATGGAGATCGCTCCACCGCGGCCGTCAGCCCGCTGATACACGAGAATACTGCGATAGTCATCGACCTGCGTAAGGCATGTTTATTTAACGCTGTCTTTATCCATCATGGTTCCATGACAGACGGATACTGCGGGCGAGTGGCCGTGTTGACCAGTTTTGACGGGCAAAACTTCACGCCGCAATTTGAGGCTCCCGGTACGCGTGAAGTTACAAGTCTGATCATAATTAAACCGGTTCTGGCTCGCTATGTCATGCTCAAGGCCCTCAAACAGGGCCCGGGAGCCTGGTCGGTGGCCGAGGTGTACCTGCAGTAGTGTATCCCCAAACCGCCTGATGTCCGGGCGGCCTCCGGACTAAACGCACGGAGCTTATCATGGCCAATCACGTCGATAGCAAGCTTTCCGACCCGTCCGTCTCCCGGTCTGAAGGCAATGCAGCACCTCTGATGTACGTTGGGGCTCTATTGGTGATAATAATCGTACTGTTGGCTGTTCTGTTAAGCCGTGAGCGACGCCGCCGAGTGGCCGCCGAGCAGCAAGTACTCATTCTGCGTCGCGACAATCAGAATCTGCGTCAGGCGATCGGGGCGATAGGCGCTTTTCAGTCCAAGGCTCCCGCGACGCAACCGGGAATACGTCATTGACGAGTTTTTCTGCGCTCTTGCCGCATGCCCCGCACCGCGAGTATCATGCCGGTTCAGGCTAACTTCATGACGAGGGCCGGATATGCAGTTTGGCTTCAGCCTCAACAAGAAGAGAGTGTTGGTTGTAATGCTGTTGGCTGCTTGCGCTACGTCCGTTTTGGGAGCGTGGGTCAGCGATATGCTCAGGATGCCGGCGGCTTGTGCGCTTGCGCCGGTCAGCGATTTTGTAAAGGCCTCGACCTCGGCGTTCAAGGCTGCGATGGCTGAGCGGGAGACTCCGGCTTTATCGGCGTCGGAGGCGGCCAGGCTTCGCAAGGAAGTTGACCAGTGGCGAAGCGAAGCGTGGGCGAGGGCTCGGGGAGAATTGAAGTGGTGGCGGGAGTATCGCAGGATTCAGAAGATGCGAAACGCTTACGCTCCGTCCTTGCGGAGGTGTGAGCTTATTCCCGCACAAGTGATATTGGGCGAGGCGCTTCCCTACGGGCAGTCCCAGACGTTCGCTAGAGGAACGATCCACGGTGTCGAACCGGGCATGCGCGTAATAGACGTGCTCACAGATAGATCCAAAGCACTTCCGGCCGACGATCAGATGCGGGCGATCACCGGCTACGCACGGGACACCGACAAGCCGGTGGCCGGTTCAGTTCTTGTCGGGTGGGTTGAAGCCGCCGGGAGTTTCACCGCCCGAGTCAGGCTCATTACAGATAAGCGGTTCAAGATCAGAGCGTGGCTGCAGCGAGTTATCGACCCTGAGAATCCGCGGAAAGTCACTGCAATGACGCCCGAGGGCCCGACCGAGAAGATTCTCACTCCCGCCGACAGCAAGCTTATATATATACAGGTAATATTGCACGGAGACGGGGAGCGTGGTCTGATAACCGAAGATATTCAGAAGAGCGACAACATCCGCCCCGGTGATTGGCTGTGGACTACTGTGTCGGCGAAACTGCCTCGCAGCTTGCGAGTCGGAAAGGTTATCAGTGTCTCCGAGTCGGACAGGAATCCCAACTTCGTAGTCGCCAAAGTGGCGCCTATCGCCGATCTCGGCGCACTTCGCGACATCTATATTGTCCGTTCGCTTGTTTCACAGTTGCCTGAGTCCCGGGGGGGGGGCTAGTATCGATGCGATGGATTCCGTTTGTAATTCTGATTTATTTCGCTGTGTTAATCCAGGTGGCGTTGGGGGCGTTGCCTGTTCGTTTTGCTGTTACGGGCGATATCGCACCGGATATCACCGCTGTGCTGGCTGTCTTTTTCGCATTGGCGCTCCGTGACCCTCGTGACGTGATGATGGCCGCCTGGGCGCTCGGGTTGGCGATGGATCTCATGCTTTGCGGCATGGGCGGTGTGGTGACGGCGGTTGGTCCGATGGCTGTCGCATACGCAGTCGGCGCCGCTGCGGTCTTTCGCGTCAGGGAGGCGTTCTTTCGCGAAAGGGCTTTGGCACGAGCGCTGCTGACACTGCTGTTCTGCCTGGTCGTTCACAGCATGTGGGTGACAATGCAGACTCTTATAGGATTCGCGTGGTCTGCGTGGTGGCCTGCGATAATGAAAGCGATTGGAATATCGATTTACACCTCCGCTGTCGCGCCGCTTGTATGCTTAGGCCTGCAGCGATGCGGAGGGTGGTTTATTGCAACGCCTGCAAGGCGCCTGAGGCGGAGATAGCACATTGTATAAGAATCGCCTGAAGATATTCATTCTCGCGGTGGTGCTCCTCTTCATTGGAGTGATTCTGCGCATTGGATATCTGCAGATCGTCAAGGGCGATTCCTACCGCCTCCAATATGAAGAAATGCTGCGGAACGTTGAATCGCTTCCCGCGCTTCGCGGGCGAATCCGCGATCGAAACGGATACATTCTGGCTTACGACGAACCGTGTTACTCGCTGTATCTCGACTATCGCCTCCTGGCGTCCGATGAGAAGTGGGAGCAGCGACAGATACGGGCGATATCGCGAGAACTATCCTTGCCAACCGAGAGCGCCAGGAAGGTGTTTCGCCTCCGCGCGGACACGACGTGGCGCCTTACTCGCAAAGCCGCCGAACTGGCCAGGAGCAAGGATCTGGGCGTTCAGAAACTCCCGCCCGCCGAGGTCGAGGCCGCCAGGGCGGATATGCAGAGCACTGTTTCGAGGATCATCAGGCGTATGAAACGCCAGGAGAAGATTGTCGGAATGACGGTTCGCGGGCAGCGGCAGGCCCATCGGATTGTTTCCGGTCTCGACAAAGCCGCCCACGTCGCCCTGAGTCTCCAACTTGACAAGACCGTCGGAATGTCAGTCCGCCCGGACAATCGTCGCCGATATCCGTATCGCTCGGTCGCCTGCCACATAATCGGTTTCACCACCCAGGTTTGGAAGGAAGACCTGGATGCTCACAATATTTCCCCGAGCGAGGGGAATTGGTTCGAGCGGAATGCTGTGAACTACCGTGATGGAGACAGCATCGGCCGCGCTGGTATCGAGATGATGTGCGAAAAATACCTCAGAGGGAAGCGAGGTTTTCGCGTCAAACAGGACCGCAAAATTGCCAAGGACACTCCAGCGTCCCAGGGGCAGGATGTTCATCTGACCATCGATATTCGTCTTCAGCAGGATGTCGAGGCCTTGCTGGGCGGTAGAAACGGCTGCATAGTTGTCCTGGGTGTCGCCAACCGTGAGGTGCTGAGCATGGTCTCGGCGCCAACCTACGACGTCAATAGATATCAGCAGGACTTTGAGAAGTTAATCGGCGACAAGGTGAATCTCCCACTGCTGCACCGCGCTGTCAAGAAACTATATCCTCCAGGGTCCACAATGAAACCGCTTGCGGCGCTTGCGGGGTTGGGGGCGGGTCTCATCAAACCGGGAACTGAGTACAATTGCAGGGGGTACCTGCATACGCCTGAGAGATTCAGATGTTGGCATCGGACGGGCGGGCACGGCAGTATCGACATGGTCGATGCTCTGAAGCGAAGCTGCAATGTTTACTTTTACAAGGTCGGAGAGGGCTTGGGAATTGAAATGTTCGGGGAATGGCTTACCGGGTTCGGTCTGGGCGACAAACCGGGAACAGGCTTGCCTGAGGAGCGACCCGGGAATGTTCCAAGGTGGACCGATGTGCAACGAGGCGCGGTGGTGGGCGAGGCGCGATTCATGGCGATCGGGCAGGGGCAAATGGCTGCGACACCGCTTCACGTAGCCAATGCAATAGCAACCGTCGCGGCTGGTGGGGACTTCCGCTCTCCCATAATCGCCCTCGAAGGCGGGCCCAAGCAGGTGCGTCGACAACTGCCTGTTCCGTCAGACCACGCAGAATCCGTCAGACGAGGTATGAGGAAAGTGGTAAGCGAATCGGGCGGTACCGCCAATAAGTATTTCCGCCAGAATATGCCCGTTACGGCGGTGTGCGCAAAGACCGGTACGGCCACCGGCAGCAAGCATATACCGGACCTGAACGGTAATGGGCGGGTCGATCCCGAAGAGAGAGAATCCACCCTGGTGTTGCAGGGCGACATGGCGTGGTGTGTCGGGTTTGCACCTTACAACAACCCGAAATACACCTTTGCCGTTGTCGTCGAATTCGTCACCAGCGGCGGGGGTGGGGCAAACGCCGGCCCCATCGCAAGAGACCTTATCCACCTGCTTGAGAGTCCGAAATACGGATACTTGAAATAGCTCCAATGGCAAATGCGCTCAGACAGTACTTAAGATACACCAGTTGGCCGATCATTGTCGCGATGATCTGCCTGATGTTTGTCGGCGTCTGTGCGATTCACGTATCAGAAGAGGCCGGTGCTCTGGCCGGAGCACAGAGATCAGGCTCGGCGCACTGGAAGATTCAGTTGATCTACTGGTGTCCTGCTCTGGCGGTGTTTGTACTTATGTCGGTCATACCATATCAAAGGGTCGGACGAATCGCATACGTACTGTTTGGGCTCACTCTGATCGTCCTGGCGGGTTTGGTTTTAATCCCACGCATGCTGGGCGAGGGACATTCGCTGGTGACAACCGTCCTGCCGGGTATTCGCGGGGCTCATCGTTGGATCAAGATTGGGCCCATTCAAATCCAGCCCTCCGAGATAGCCAAAATCGCCTTTATCGTTCTCCTGGCGTGGTATCTGCGGTATGGAGACCGGTACCGCAGAATCGGCGGTTTGGTCGTGCCCTTCGTCCTGACTCTGGTCCCAATGGCGATGATCTTGAAGCAACCTGACCTGGGCACAAGCCTTCTGCTGCTGCCGACGCTTTATGTGATGCTCTTCATGGCTGGGGCGAAATTGAAGCATTTGTTAGGCATAGTAGCCGTGGCGACCACACTAATATTCATGCCAATCCCCGTAAAAGCTCCCGCCGACAGCAAGGATCCCGAAGACAAGACTCGCCGGGCGCTGTCGTATATGTCGTACGAGTCCGGAGGTGAAGATTACGTTCTATGCGCGGCGCCTCTGGCGATAATGAAATCATATCAGCTCAAGAGAATTGACGGATGGTTGAGGCAGGAGGAGTCAAGCATCGCCAGGGGAATCGGTTATCACTTGCATCAGTCCAAAATGATTATGGGCTCAGGACGATGGACCGGACGCAGCGACTGGAACAACACGGCGACCTATTTTCAAATGCTGCCCGACGACCACACAGATTTTATATTCTCAGTAATTGGGGGGCAGTGGGGGTTTCTGGGCTGCATGGGCGTACTGTTTCTTTACAGTTTGATCTTTCTGTTTGGCGTGGAAATCGCGATCGTAACCTACGATCCGTTCGGGCGCATGTTGGCTGTGGGGGTCTTGGCGCTGTTGGCGTCGCAGATACTGATCAACATCGGGATGACGGTGGGGCTCGGGCCGATCACCGGGATGACACTCCCGCTGATAAGTTATGGGGGTTCGTCGCTGGTTGTGAATTGCGCAGCCCTTGGGCTTCTGATCAACGTTGGCTACCACAGGCCCATGTTGCTGTCGCGGCGTCCGTTCGAATATGGTCGCAGACGCAGCAAGCCTCCGGCTCCGTACGGTCCGGTGGCTGCGAATGGACGACCGGACTTCCGCAATATGTAGGGCACGCATCCCGCCGTCTGCTGGACTCACACATATCGCATCCATTATCATGGTCCCGGGACCACCATGAACCCAAAGGACCTCGATGGCTGCTTTCGATACATCAACACGCGCGTTCTTGCTTACCACCGTGCTGTGGCTAGCCAGCGCGGTGTCTGCTGCAGATACGCACCCGGCCAGGTCATATGAAGCTGTTCTATCAGACGGAGTTCGCGTCGAAGGTGAAAACCTTGTTGGTTGGCACGCGCATCGGGGAATTCCTCGTTTGAATGATGTTGCGTTGCTGGCCCGGGAGCGTCACTACGTGTGGATTCGCAACAGGAGGCTTCATGCCTGGAGCCCGCCGAAGAACTGTGCGGGCTATATCGAGTTTGTCGGCGGAGATCGTATCGTGGGCTCTATTGTCGGAGCCCGGGCCAGCCGCGAAACGGACGGTGAGCACACGCCCGCGCACCTGTTGGTCAAGCCCGCGACGCAATTGCGCCTGTCGTCATCCGACCAAACATCGGACTTCCTGCGGATTCGCCCCGAACGCATCAGGAAAGTGGTTTTTCGGTCCGCATCCAATCAGTGTTTTCAAGGAGGGAGTTTGTTCTATCTTAGCGGGCGTCGAGTCGGGTTTGTCAGCCTGTTGTGGCGCCGGGATTCCGTTGTTCTGCTGCTCACCAGCGGTACTCGAACCGTGAAGCTAAGCGATATCGCTGAAATTCATCTGCCCCGGGTCGATCCCTGGCGGGCTTACTATAGCGAACTTGCAGTTCTGAGCCCCGATTGCCGATCGAGGATTGTTCGCATTGAGACTGCCGATGGATTGATAGCGACCACCAGTGAAATGCGGTTCGACGCCGTTCCGTTCGCCTCCGAGGCCCACAGGCGACAAATGATCGAACACCGCAAACGGATAGACGCCTCTGTTTCTCGCGCCGCGGCTGAACATAGAACCGCCGAGACTAAACTTAGAGACGCTCACGATGATTACGACAGGCGGTCGGCGGCGTTGAAAGAGGAAATCAAAAGGACTCGGGACGCATACGAGAAAGCTAAGTCAACCATACGGAAACGAGTTGACAAGGATCGCAAGAGTGATTCCGCTCGTCTTGCCGAGAAGCGAAATAAACTCGACGGGGGCTATCGCTCCGCTCTGGCGGCGCTGGAGAAACGGGTGGCCAGGCTCCGGGAAAAACAGCGTAATGAATTGCTCAAACAGTTTCACATCCGCCAGGACCAACAGCGTAAGCGACGAGAACAATCTCTGGCCAGAACAGCCGAAAGGTATCGACAGCAAAGGCAAAGAGAATTCCAGCAGGCCCTCAAGACAGAAACCCATAAACACAATCTCCAGGAAGCCAATCTGCTGAAGAGGTCCAATCAACTCAGGACCGTGTTGGAAGAGGAAACGCGACGTTGTGAGCAGCATGCAACGTATCTTGAGCAGATAAAACTACAGCAGGCCTCGTCACCCGGGCCGGACGGCAGCCCGGAGACATGGTGTCATATGGTCCAGCCTGTATGGAGTCTCGACGCGATCTGGACGCGATTTGACCGGATACGCATGCGATCGTCATTACCGCCGACCCATGTGCCGCTTTCCCGAATACCGCCCTCGGCTGCAGTGAGCCCATTGCTCTTGCCCTGGCGCCTGAATCGCAATTCCGCTAGCCAGGCCCTCTGCAGCGGAGGTAGGCAATACTCTTGGGGCTTTGGTGTGCATGCCTACAGCGAACTTTGTTTCATGCTTCCGCCCGAGGCAAGAGCTTTTCGGACTCGTCTGGGGCTCGACAGCACCGTGGGCAAGGGCGGATGTGTTCGTGCGCGTGTTTTCGCAGGATCGCTGGACAGTAAACCTCTATACCGAAGCCCGTTGATTCTTGGCTCGGAGAAGACCGTTGATACGGGTGTTGTTGCAATTCGCCCCGGTCCGCATCGTTCATTGCGCCTAATCCTGCAGGTTGATCCGGTTAATCGCAACGCACCGCCCGGGGCGGATCCTCTCAATGTTCGCGACAAGTTTGACTGGCTGGATCCGCGGATTGAACTTGACCAGGCGGGCGTGCATGCAGCCGTTCGCAGACAACTGCTCAAAGAGACGTTTGCCTGGAATGACTGGGACATCAGTTTCGATAAGGAAGGGCGCTATATATGGAGTAGTTTCTATGACAAGACGGTGGGGCGGGGCAGGGGTGGTTTTCTACCGCTGATTTCCGCTGAAAACCGACCGCTTGTCCTTTCTCGCACGCTAACGATAGGCACAGAGGACAATTGGCTGGTTGTTGGCGCCAGCAGCCTCAGGAAGGGCGTTCTGGGCGTTCAGACGGTGAAGGTGCGTGTGGACGGCAAGGAGATATCGCCCGAGAGTACTCCCTCCAGGCAGCAATGGCGGGATCGAGATCCTCCGGCGATGTTTGCGTTGAACCGTTATAAGGGTGAGAAAGTCACGATTGAATTGACGCAAACCCCTGATGGGAACCCGGTATTCTGGAAAGTCGCAAGAGTTGTGGAGGATCCTCCGGCTGCATATCGCCTTGCGAGCATACTGAAGAACGCCGGGAAGGGCGGCCGGCAGGTCCCACGCGGTTTGGGGTGGGCAATTCGGTCTGAAGGGGGCGGTAAGGTCAGAGGGCTGGCGCTTCTTAATGTCCATGAATTTGGGGGCGTCGTGAATTTTGAAGCCTACGGTCACGATAAGATATCTCCAGACGAGTTGAGCAACGTGTTAATTGGCGGTGACTGGACTGGCGATGACGAAACTCTTATCACGAACGTTAGTAAGCTTGAGGGGCTCGGAACACTTTTTGTAACCGGTGATTCGAAGGCTTCCATCGGTGCGATCGACAAGATCCAAACCGCGATGCCCGGACTGAATATCGTTCGCTTCGATCGTACTCCCTCGCCCGTGAGCGCCCCGTGCTTTATTACGATGCATAATCGCACGGGCAAGGATGTAAACGTGCTGTGGATCGGTTATCAGGGTCGATTAAGACATCCGCGAACGGTCCGCCCGGATGAACGGCGCAAGCAGCGTACTCATGTCGGAGGGAGATACGAAGCATATCTCGACGGTAAGCTTGTATCGAGGTACGTCGCGGTTCCCGACCAGGTGTGGGCGATTACGGCCGATGGTATGAAAGGCGGTCGCTAAGGTATGAGCGATAACAAACAGCAGAGCATTCCTGAGTATTCTACGCCCTTTACTCATCCGGCGGGGGGCTGGCCTGAACGGGAGGAACTGACTCTCGACGATGGTTATGTGACCGGTGTTTTTCATCACAGGCCTCCGGCCTCAGGCAATCTGCCGCCGGTCCTTTATCTTCACGGGATTCAATCGCATCCAGGATGGTTCTTCGGATCGGCTTGGCGGCTGGCCGCCAACGGACACGACGTGTTTCAAGTAACCAGGCGGGGCAGTGGAGCGAATCGCTCCGACAGGGGACATGCCCGTTCGGCAGGGCAGATACTGGACGATGTTCGACGATCTGTTGGATTCGTTCTCGAGCAAACCGGATCGCAACGTTTAGCGTTGGTGGGTGTGAGTTGGGGGGGGAAGTTGGCGGCGGCTTACTGCGCGAGGTCTGACAGTACTGAGCAGATCGCCTCGCTCACGCTGATAGCGCCGGGCATAGTGTCGCTTGTTGACGTTTCGATAGCGACCAAGCTTGGAGTCGCGGCGTGCCTGTTTGCCCGCCCCAGGGCGCAATTCGCCATACCGCTCAATGAGCCTGAGTTGTTCACTGATAATGAGACAATGAAACAATTCCTTCGCGATGACCCGCTTGCTCTGCATCAGGCCACCGCCCGATTCATGTACGCCAGCCGCCGCCTCGATCGAATTGTGATCCGTGCAGCCAGCGGGCGCCTGAAGATGCCCGTGACACTGATCCTCTCCGCCGATGATTGCATCATAGACAGTGACGCGACCGCCAAGGTGATCGCTCGCCTCACTGAGGGGCAGGCCGAAGTAATATCGCTGAACGGGAGGCACACTCTGGAATTCGAGGAATATCCCAGCGAGTTTCACCAGGCTCTGTTGGCCGCATGCGAGAAGTAACAGCGTTCCGAGGGGCGAATCATGTCTTGGTCTTAGCGTAGCTGGTGGACTTCCACGTGACCGTGGCGCCGGCGCGGAGTTTCGTCATCGAGATAATAATCACCACCAGCGTAATAATACACGCCATAGAATACGTGATCGCCAGCGTTCCGGCGTTTCCGAGCAGGCGGTAGTACCTGAAGATAACGCTCATTTGCATTGCGACCCCCGCCAAACCCGCGACACCGCACACCAACGCCGCCGTCGAACCGCTGGAGTGGAATCCCAGCAGTCCAATCAGGGCAGCCGCGTAGGGAAGAAGGCCCATCACAGCCATCAGCAGGAACGAAATCGTAAGGCGCTTGAGCGTACCGAACGTTCCGAAGAAGATACGAGACCAGCCCCGTATTATCTGTTTGAAGGAGGTGTACATCCTAACTTTATACAAACCGTCGCCGCGCAGTACGCGGAGCTTCCTGCCGCTCTTCTTGATGAGGTCAGCCATGTGCATGTCTTCGTTGACCTGATCCTTGACGGCTTCATGTCTGCCGGCGGCCTCGTAGACGTCGCGACGCATCAGCATGAACGCTCCGTTTGCATATGCGTTCGGTTTTTTGGGATTATTGACCTTGTCAGGGCTGAACCAGATCATCATCACACCGCTGCAGACCGGTTGTATCACTTTTTCCCAGAAGCCCTTCATCTCCAGGTCCGGAAGGATGCTGAACAGGTCGATGTCGTTAGTACGCGCATGTTCCACCGCCACAGAGAGCGTACGGTTGGATGTCTGGCGACAATCAGCGTCGATCATGCATATCCACTCGCCCTTGGACTGCATAATCCCCGTCTGCATCGCGTTGTTCTTGCCGCACCAGCCTTCGGGGAGGTTCTCGATGTTCACCAATCGCAGCCTGGGATCTTCCGCCGCAATCTTCTCGACTATAGCAGCGGTGTTGTCGTCGCTGCGGTCATTGCACACGATCATCTCGAAGTTGGGATAATCCTGATCAAGCATGGACCGGACACATCGCTCAATGCACGCCTCTTCATCTTTAGCCGCGACCATTACGCTGACCAGCGGCGGATCATCGCCCGGTCCGGGCGCGTTAGGCCCAAGCATCCGCTCACTGCATTGCTGGCGGTAGATCATCACGTGCCGTGATATCCACATTAAGGCCACCAGCACGGAAAAGATTGTAAGGACGACGCAGGATACTACCATTACTTGCGACCTTCTCGGTTGGAGTGTTTCCGCCCCTCGCTGTCTAATGCCGCTCTCGCTGCATCCATAACGTTGCGCACTGACGTCCCGTGACTCTGTGCGGCTTGTTGACAATCGTCGAATTCAGGCGAGGCGGTGAGGATTGACCCGTTGCGGAGCCCGAGTTTCATCCTAATGGACCCGAACGGGGTTTTCACCGTCTGGAATTCGCGAATGAGCTTCGTTCGCCCACATAATCTTCTCCGCACGCCGAGAGAAGTAGTTTCGGTCAGCAGGATATCCTCGGCGGCGCTGACATCGCTGGGAGAGCATAGCACCGACAACTGCCACGCCGGGCGGGATTTCTTCATGACAATAGGAGTCGCCCAGGCGTCCAGGCAGCCCGAAGTAAGCAGCTTTTCAATTGTCGATCCGATAATTTCACCCGTGCAATCGTCCAGATTAACTGCAAGTTCAACTACGGTGTCGGCGCAGCCGCAGTTGCTTGGCTCGCCTATGAAAACCCGCAACAGGTTGGGCAGTTCGTTGCTGTCGCGTGTGCCGGCTCCGTAGCCGATGGATGCGACATCCATAGCGGGCATCGGGGTGAACTCGTCAGTAAGCGTGGTCAGGATTGCAGCAGCAGTCGGCGTGGTCATTTCACCGACGACAGGCCCTTGGCGCGTCTTGAAGCCTCGCAGCAGCTCGGCTGTCGCGGGTGATGGAACGGGAATGGTCCCATGTTGGCAGGTAATCGTGCCGCTGCCCACCGGGACAACCGAACAGAAAACCTGCTCGATTTCCAACTGCTCCAACGCCAGACACGCCCCGACGATATCAATGATGCTGTCGACGGCGCCAACTTCGTGAAAATGCACTTCATCGATAGAACATCCGTGGACGTGTGCTTCGGCCTGGGCAAGACGAGTGAAGATGTCCGTAGCGCGACGCGACGCTCTTTCGGGCAGACCGGCGTGCTCGATCAGGGCGAGACAGTCTTTCAAGCCGCGATGAGGTTCGTGTGCGGCGTCTGGGGGGATCTGCACGGTGAATTTGGTTCCGGCGATTCCACCCCTGGAGGCGGTTTCGGCCGATAGCGCGTACCCTTTTAGTCCCAGGTTGTCCAGTTCCACCGTCAGCGCATTTAGATCGCAGCCTGCATCCAGCAGGGAGGCGAGTATCATGTCTCCACCGGCTCCGGCGAAGCAGTCAAAATGAGCAACGGCCATCGGGAAGTCCCTTTATCTCCGGGCGCCGGGTCCTTCAACTGCTTCCGACGCCGATATTCGACCCGCCAAGTGTATGGACCGGGGCTTCGGAATGCAAGAAGGGGAGCGTTTTTGCCTGAATGAGCCCTGTAAAAAATATCGAAAAAAACGCTTGGAGCCCCATATCTTGCCTTGTTATAGTAACAGTGTTCTATATATAGCGTTCAGCAGCAAAGGTTTGCCATGCAGTGTCCGTACTGTGGACAGGACCACGACAAAGTTGTGGATTCTCGCAGCAGCGAAGGCGGGCGCGCCGTCAGGAGACGGCGTGAATGCCTCGACTGTGGACAGCGGTTCACCACTTACGAAAGGCCTGAAGAGGTCATCAAACTTAACGTCCTCAAGAAGGACGGAACTCGTGTGCCTTACGACCGCCAGAAGGTCATAGACGGTTTGCAGAAGGCCTGTTTCAAGAGGCCTGTTACGGACGATCAGTTGCTTGCAATCATCGTCTCGGCTGAAGAAGAGATGCTTGCGAATTTCGACAAGGATGTTCCCTCGAAGTTCATAGGGGATGTTGTCAGCAACCAGTTGCGCAAAGTTGACAAGATTGCCTACGTCCGATTCGCCAGCGTTTACCGAAACTTCACCGATGTCGGTGAATTGATAGATGAAGCCAGAGAGGTTGATTCATCTCCGGTAGCCGGGCCCGGGCAGGGCGATTTGTTTGACGGCGATTAGATGCCCCCGTGCATGCAATGGTCGGACCACTGAAGGTAAGGAGTACCTCTGTGAATGGATCAAGGACGATCCGGGTCGCCAAACGAGACGGGACATTCGAACCGTTTGACCGCGCCAAACTGGCCTCGGCGATCTACAAGGCCATGCGGGGCGGTAGGGAAGTCTTCTCTGAAGCCGGCGAACTCGCGTTGGCTATTGACATATATCTTCACCAGCGGGGATGGGGCACGGTGTCCAGTGCGGCCGTTTTTGAAATGGTCCTGAAAACTTTCCGGCAGATTGGCATGGATTTGCCCGCCGCCGTTATGGATACGCATCACACGTGGCGAGTTCGAAAACGTCGAAACATGAAGATCCGCTATCCCGACGGGCTGACCGCATTGTGGGACAAGGGCTGGTTGGTCAAGCTGATCTGCAGCAGTTGGCATTTGAGCAGGTCCACCGGCCGATTGCTTGCCGGAGATATTGAAACCAAACTCCTGGACGCCGATACTGTGGGCCTGATCGGTCGAAATGACCTCATAGAGCAGGTCAACTCGCTAGTGGCGGCATATGGTCTCGCCGATGCGGTACCCGTAGAGTCCCACTCGCTGGAGACGTAAGGAGGTGATCGGACAGTTCTTTCAACTGAATCGAGATTCTTCTTTTATTGTTCGGCAGGTCATGTATACTTCCGAACTGGATGCACGATTTACCGTTCGGGATCGGGCCTTCTTGAGACACCGAGAAGTGAACTGGCTCCGAAGACTTACTAAAGCAAACAAAGGACATCCTTATGCGATCTCTAAGTGGATTATTTGGACGGTCACCTTTTGAACCGCTCATCGAACACGCCCGCAAAGTTCATCAGTGCGTATCGTTGGTTCGCCCGGTGGCTGAGGCGATTGTCGCCGGAGATTCCGAACGTCTCGACGAACTCCAGCACGAGATGTCCAAGACGGAATTTGAAGCCGATCAACTTAAGGACCAGATCCGTCAGTCGCTGCCGAAACGCTACTTCCTGCCCGTCAACCGGGAGGACGTCGCCAAGTTCCTTTCGGAGATGGACAAGGTCGCCGACGACACCGAAGACTTTGCTATCGTCGCCACCTTCCGCCCAATTGTAATCCCGGATGACTTGAAGCAGGACTTCCTCGAACTTGTTGACAAAGTACTCGAAGTTAGCGAACTGCTCCTGGGCGTTGCCGAGGAGTTGGCCATCCTGCAGCGCGAGGCGTTCTCCGGTCCGGAATCAAATGATGTGCTGATGCGAATCCAGGCCGTATGCCACGCCGAATGGGAATCCGATAAACTAAGTCGCCGGATCGCTCGACGCGTGTATAGCGATGACAGCATGGACTCGGTGAATATTTTGCTCATCGAGAAGCTCTGTCGCTCACTGACTCAGATAGCCGACCACGCCGAAAACGTAGGAAAGAACATGCGCCTTATGATTTCAAGACGCTGAGCCCGCCCGAACTGGAGTAGCCCTTGAGCACAGTTGTAATAGTACTGCTGGTGATAACCGTTCTCGCCGGATTCTACATGGCCTGGAACATCGGCGCCAATGATGTAGCCAACGCCATGGGGACGTCCGTTGGTTCCGGTGCGTTGACGTTTAAGAGGGCGATTATACTGGCGGCTATCTTTGAATTCGCCGGGGCGTATTTTGTGGGGGGGCACGTAGCCCAGACCATTCGCAAGGGCATTGTTCCTCTCGAGTACTTCGAAACCGCGGCGCAAACCACTCCCGCCGACCCGACCACACCGGCCATTACGACGGCCCCTGCGGGCGACGGGAGTACCAAGCCGGTAAAGCAGATATCTGAAGGCGAAATGAGATTCGGTATCGGGATGCTCTCTGCGCTTCTGGCTGCTGCGCTTTGGTTAAATGTCGCCACGTTCTTCGGGCAACCGGTTTCCACCACACATGCGATTGTGGGGGCGGTTGTCGGGTTTGCGATATCGGCTGTGGGATTCCATGCGCCGAACTGGTGGGTCTTGGGCAAGATATCAGCCAGTTGGGTGGTCTCTCCGCTGGCGGGCGGGTTTATCGCTTTTGTTATGTACCGGGCAATCCAGAGGTTCGTCCTGCGCAGTGAGACGCCCGTTAAGGCCGCCAAACATGTCGTACCGGTCGGTATGGGCGCCGTTGTAGCAGTTCTCTGCCTGTCGATTCTCTACAAGGTACTGAAGATCGACCGTGTAACCGAGGGAGTCACCCCGACGTTCTCCGGGTTGCAGGCTATCGCCCTGTCGTGCGCGGTGGGGACTGCCGTTGCTATAGTAGCATGGACTGCGATTCACCGTGTAACTAGAAAGAGCACTCACAAGCCCGACGAGGCTTACCAGGTCGTGGAGCGATGGTTCGCCCGAGTTCAGCCGATGACGGCGTGCTATTTGGCGTTTGCACACGGAGCCAACGACGTAGCCAACGCCATCGGTCCGCTGGCGGGGGCGTTTAGGGTGTTCACCGGCGGCGGTATTGGCAAGAATGCGCCGGTTCCCGAGTGGCTGCTGGCGATTGGCGGCGTTGGGATAGTTGTCGGTCTGGCGACTTACGGGTACAAGGTCGTCGAATCCATCGGTAGGAAGATAACTGAAATCACGCCCACACGCGGTTTTGCCGCCGAGTTCGCGACCGCCTCCACCGTTCTGGTCTGCTCTCGCATGGGGCTTCCGATTTCTACGACCCTCGTGCTGGTGGGAGCTGTAATGGGTGTTGGAATGGCCAGAGGTTTCGCGGCAATCGATCTTAATGTCATAAAGCGGATATTCGCCTCATGGATTATCACAATCCCAATTTCCGCAGTCTTCGCCGGCGTGTTCTATCGAATCCTCTGCGCGATTATGATTTGAGGCCTTCCGGTTATTTGGCTTCCATCCAGTTGCTTCCCGTTGCGACGTCAACCTTCAGAGGGACCGATAGCTCAACCGCACCGCACATCTCAGCGACGATCATCTCGCGATCCGATTCGACCGCGCCTTGGGGTGTTTCAAACACCAGTTCGTCGTGAATCTGCAGAAGCATGCGGCTGGGACGGTCCTCTGCATCCAGTCTGGCGGAGATATTGATCATCGCACGCTTTATCAGGTCGGCGGCCGAGCCTTGCACCACCGTGTTCATCGCAAGGCGTTCGGCGAACGCTCTGCGCTGGGGATTGCGCGATTCTATTTCCGGTACGCTTCGCCTGCGGGCTAGAATTGTCTCGACATATCCGTGCTTCTTTGCGTGATCTATGCAGCTTTTAAGGAATTTGTCGATGTCGGGAAATCGACTGCGGTAGTTTCGGATGTATTCGCCTGCTTCGCTGCGCGATATTCCCAGCGTTCTCGACAACCCGTGGGCGGTCTGCCCGTAGATGATCCCGAAGTTCACGGTCTTGGCGCGGGCTCGCTGATCGGAAGTCACCTCATCAGCGGGCACATCGAACACTTCAGCCGCCACGATCCTGTGAATGTCCTGATCGGCGGCGAACGCGTCACAGAGCTTTCGATCTCCGCACAGATGTGCGAGCATTCGCAACTCGATCTGCGAGTAGTCAGCCGAGATCAACAGCGTTCCGGGAGCCGCAATGAACGCCTCGCGAATCTTCCTTCCCTGCGGCGTGCGGATGGGAATGTTCTGGAGATTGGGATTGGAGCTGGACAGCCTTCCCGTTGCGGTTCCGGCTTGGTGGAAGCTCGTATGCACTCGTCCGGTTCGCGGATTAATGCTCGCCGCCAGCGACTTGACATACGTCCCCAACAGCTTTGTCAGCTTGCGATACTCCAGCACAATAGCGGGCAGTTCGTGTTCGCACGCCAATTGCTCCAGGACGCCCGAATCCGTGCTCGGTCCGGTCTTCACTTTCTTAATTACGGGGAGTCCCAGATCTTCGAACAGCACCACCGCCAGTTGCTTGGGGGAGTCAGGATTGAACTTCCTACCGGCCGACTCGATGATGTCATCGTGCAATCGATCGACCTGTTTGGAAAGTTCGGTCTCCATTCGCTTGAGCGTCTGGGGATCAAGAGTGATCCCGGTTTTCTCCATCTCGGTCAGCACAGGCAGGAGCGGCATCTCCAGGTCTTCGAAGAGGTCCGCCAGCCCGGGTTTGTCGCCAAGCATCTCGCCGAGCACGTCGGCGAGACGCAGGGTGACGTCGGCGTCTTCTGCGGCGTAGACGGCAACCATATCGGTTGGGACGGTATCTATGGTGACTTGCGACTTGCCTCGCCCGATAACGTCGGTGATTGGGATGCATCGATGGTTAATGAACTCGGCGGCCAGGGCGTCCATCTTATAAGTCATTCGGGTTGAGTCGAGAACGTGAGCAGCCACCATTGTATCGAAGAACTTACCGGAGATCGTGTAGCTGGCATTATTCAGGACAATAATATCGTACTTGAGATTCTGACCGATCTTCTCAATCTTCGCATCGGCAAGCACCGGTCCCAGTTTCCGGAGGACAAGATCGCCGTCAAGGACGGTCGCGCCCAGCGGTCCGCGAATTGGAACATAGAAGGCCTTGCCTGGCTCCCAAGCGAGCGATACGCCAACAAGATCAGCCTTCATTGCATGCACCGAAGTGGTTTCAGTGTCCAGCGCCAGACGTTTAACGCCCTTTAGATCGCCCAGCAGTGCGTCGAGTGCTTCGGGCGTGTCAACACAACGGTAGTCAAAGTCCGCCGCAGTCGTTTCGCCGGGCTCCGCTCCCTCTCGACGCGATGCCGAAATCGCCGCGCCCGGCTCGCCTGTCTGGCCGAGTTGCTCAAGCATGCGGTCGAAACCCAACTCGCGGAAAATGGGGGCCACCGCAGCGCCGTCAATCTCTGCAAACACCATCGCGTCCAGGTCCATCTCTATCGGAACGTCCCTGTCGAGCGTAACGAGTTGGCGAGATACATCAATCGTTTCGCACGCCGCCTTGAGATTGGCCGCAAGTTTCGGCGTCTGCTCGTCTGCATGAGCGATCACCTGGTCGGCCGTTCCGTACTTGTCTATCAGCTTCAGCGCAGTTTTTGGTCCAACCCCGGGAACACCGGGTATATTGTCAGTCGCGTCGCCCATGAGAGTTTGGATCTCGACGGCTTTTTCGGGCGAGTATCCCTTCTTCGCGAGGATGGCGTCAGCATCATACGTCTCGTCCTTCATCGGGTCGTATAGAACAACGTTTCGGCTGACCAGTTGATCCAGATCCTTGTCGCGACTGATGAGCACGACCTTGAGATCATCGGCGGCGAAGCGTTGGGCGGCAGTGGCCATTATGTCGTCGGCCTCATATCCTTTAGCGGCCAGCACGGGTATTCCGATGGCCTTGACAATCTCGATAATGCGCTGGGCCTGGGGATGGAAATCATCCGGGGCTGGTTTTCGAGTAACTTTGTAGTCGCTGTAGATTTCTTTGCGTTTGAGGTCCTTTATCGGTCCGTCAATCGCCATTGCAACACAATCGCCATCGCCCACACGAGAGTCAAGGAACTTAAGGAGCATAGCGCAGAAAACATATGTCGCGCGGGTCGGTTCGCCTGTAGGACTCGTGAGATCTCGAAAGGGCGCATAGTATGCGCGATATATCTGCGAGTGCCCGTCAATAATGTATAGTGTCCTTGTCATGATCCTGTGTCCTCTGCGGAACCCAACGCTACAGTGATTGCGCCCCGACGTCAATGCTGCAATCAGGTCGGCCGAACTCTTGACAATGCACGCGTGTGCGGCGATGCTTGCGTGGAGTAACTGTATTTCACCAACGATTTACGAGGTGACACCGTGCGAAAGATAACTGCATGCGTGCTGGCGGGGATAATTGTGACCGTCGGCGGCGCGTCCTGCGCCCTCGGCGCTGCGCCCACAACGCAACCCCGCGAAAGACAACCGCTCCTGGGCGGCGTGATGTTCCCTGAAACGTCGCTAGGCGCCAAAGACCCCGCAGCGATCATCCTGGAACCCAAGGGCGACAAGCCGGAGAAGTTCGTTATGAAATGGCGGGCTGATTTGAATGATGCGGGCTTCAGTGTTTTTCTCACGCACGCCCCGCGAGACGGATGGAAAGGGGAAGACGGAATCAGGCTTATCCGGGAGTTTGATAAGTACGTCGCCAAAGGCAACGCGGGCGGAGCATGGGCCATTGTCAGGAAGGTCGATCTAAATCGTATTCTGATCGTCACGGAACGAAATGGCGGGGCGGCTGCGATATCCATGATTGAGAAGCATCCGAAGCGAATCGCTGGAGCAGTCATGATGTCTGTTTCCCCATGGGTGCACAATGACAACACCATCAAACTGTGGCGCCCAAGCAAGGAAGCCTGGTCAGTTCCGATTTGGACCGCCATGCCGACTAACATCAAAGCTGGTGCGCCGATGCTGCTGTTGTGGCGCCGAATCGCCGCGGCTA
This sequence comes from Phycisphaerae bacterium, assembly GCA_030745875.1. GTDB lineage: Bacteria > Planctomycetota > Phycisphaerae > SM23-33 > SM23-33 > BS750m-G57. Next base: position 52,491 of record JASLNT010000067.1, on the reverse strand, counting down.
AACCAAAAGACGCGTTATTCACGCTGGATCCTCGTCTGGAACTTAGCGACAAGGAACCCGGCAGGGGTATCGCCAAATGGATTTCCGCGATCGCAGCGGGTAAGAAGCCCACGCCTGGAGTCGACAGTCAGGCCCTGCAGGAGACCAGGCGGTATCGCGATGCGGCTAAGCAACTCCTGGCTGCGATGCAGGTGGCTCGACCCGCGGATGCGGGCGATCATTTTACAAAGGCGGAAGGACCGATGGTGCTGGACGTCAGGGCTCCGGATAAGTGGCGAAGGGTTGTGCGGGGCGAGAGGAAATACGATTCCGATGAGAGGCCTTACGTGCAGGTTTATCTGTCTCCCAAGCCGGGCAGCATGCTCTTTGCACGCGCCAACGCCGCCAAGTGGTCCTCCACCGCCGATAAACTGTTGGATCAGTACGAAAGACGCCTGGCCGACGGCGGATTTCTCGCTGTCAGGCATTCTCGATGGCAGGCGAAGGGCTATTCGCTGCAAATATCGTCAGTGCTCTGGCCGACGAGGGGTAAATGGCATCGCTGGCTGATTCTGGTGGGAGCCGGACCCGGGAAGAAGAACTCACCGGCCGCTCCAATGGTTGTTGTTATGGACGCATCAGACATACCCGACGTCAACACAATGGCCGCCGCGATGAAACGCCTTCTGCCCAGCGTTTCGGTTACATGGAAGGGCGAACCGACGAAGAAATCCGCCGACCGCTGAATCGAGATTATGAGGACCGCAAAATCGAGATCGACGATCGCATCTGCTCCGCCTCGACGGGTTGTCGGTCTGATGTCCGGAACATCGGCTGACGGTGTTGATGCGGCGATCGTCGACTTTTCATCAAATGGGGCTCCGAGCCTCCTCGCATTCGCCACTTTTCCATACAGCCCGGCCGTCAGGCGTCGCATACTGGAGACGTCACACGCGCAACAAGTTGATCTGGACGAACTGGTCCGTCTCGATTTCCTGCTCGGTGAACTGTTCGCAGAAGCCGTCATTACACTCGCCGGAGATTCAGGGGTCGCACTGGACAGTATCGACCTGATAGGTTCGCACGGCCAGACGGTGCGTCATCTTCCGGATGCAGTCAGGCTCTGCGGGCGCAGCATCCGTGGAACACTGCAGATCGGGCAACCGGCGGTAATCGCAGAGCGAACGGGCATTACCACTGTCGCCGATTTTCGCCCACGCGATATCGCCGCCGGAGGGCTCGGAGCACCGCTTGTACCGTATGCAGACTGGATAATGTTCCGCGACAAACGATTGAATCGTGCGGTCCAGAACATCGGGGGGATAGCAAATGTGAGCTATTTGCCCGCGGGCGGCGGTTGCGAGGAGATAATCGCCTTCGATACCGGACCGGGCAATATGGTCATCGATCATCTTGTGACTGCAATAACGGATGGGCGAAAGCGATTCGATCGAGGCGGGCGCATTGCGGCCTCTGGCGATGTCCATCGGCAGACGCTCGGGAGGCTCATGAGAGCCCGCTTCTTCAGATGCAAACCGCCCAAGACCAGCGGACGCGAGCTCTTCGGCCGCCGCTTCGCGGAGAAACTCCTGAAAAGCACTCGGGCGGCTGGCTTGAACGATGCCGACGCCGTCGCGACCGCCACCGACTTTACCGCCGCTTCTATCGCCGACGCATACCGCCGACACCTGCCCGCTCGTCCGGATGAGGTCATACTCTGCGGCGGGGGAGCCAGGAACCCGGTGCTGGTAAGCATGCTGACTGAGCGGCTGGGCGACGTAACGGTCTTGACCACAGACGCCCTTGGCGTGGATGCGGATGCCAAAGAAGCCATATCATTTGCCTTACTCGCTCGCCTGAGCGTATGCTCCAAAGCCGGTAACTCGCCGGCAGCCACCGGAGCGTCCCGCCCCGTCATCCTGGGGAACATAACTCCAGCCGCAGGGAAACCGCTATGAAGGACCGTTCGAAGCTGACAACCGAGCAGCGGAACCCGCGAAGCCGTGGTGTCGATTCGTTAAGTTCGATCGAAATTGTTGATGTCATTAACGCAGAAGACGCCCTGGTGGCCGGAGCGGTCGGAAAAGAACGCAAAGCCATCGCCGCCGCCGTTGACCTGATTACCGACCGATTCAGGCAGGGCGGAAGGCTCTTCTACGTAGGAGCCGGTACGAGCGGACGACTCGGTGTGCTCGACGCCTCAGAGTGTCCGCCGACGTTCGGGTCGAGTCCCTCTATGGTGCAGGGCATTATCGCAGGGGGGCGCCGGGCTCTGGTGCGATCGGCCGAGGGAGCGGAAGATTTCGACTCCGACGGCGCCGACGCCGTCAATGCCCGAGAGATATCCGAACTCGATACGCTGGTGGGAATCGCAGCTTCCGGGCTTACTCCGTACGTGATTGGCGCACTGAAGCAAGCCAAACGCCTTGGAGCCGCCACGGTAATGCTGTCATGCAATCCGAACATCAAACTGCCCGTAAAGGTCGACGTAACGATCAATCCCGTCGTCGGTCCGGAGGTCGTCACCGGTTCCACACGGATGAAAGCGGGTACGGCGACGAAATTGGTCCTCAATACGTTAACCACGGCCGCTATGATTCGCCTGGGCAAGGTCTACGACAACCTGATGGTTGACCTGCGAGCCTCGTGCGAAAAACTCCGCGATCGATCCGAGCGAATCGTAATGGAACTGACCGGTCTTACACGCAAGAAGTCCGCCAGACTCCTGGCTGAGGCGAAGGGCGGAGTAAAAGTGGCGATCGTAATGCACTTCCGCCGGGTCACGCGAACTGCAGCGGCGAGAATACTCAAGGAAGCCGACGATTCCCTGAGAGAAGCGATCCGGGAAGGAACTGACAAGTGAAATCAGCCGAATCGCCGAAAGTAAACGCAACGACGTGATAACTGCCGCGAACATCAAGCAATTCATCCTCGATGGACAACCGCATCCGCAAATTATGATCACTTTGGAGTTTGGCGGGAACTCGGGAAGGTGTGGATCGTCTAAGGTCGTGACAGGACAGCGGTCCTGGGCGAATTCGACACGGAGATAACAGTTATGAAGACGATTACCCGCCGCTCACGAGCGTTAATTCCAGTTGTACTTACCGTTGCTTTTCTGGCTGGCACAGCGATCTTCGCCGCTCCGTCGATCAAGGAGCTTCAGTCCCTGGGCGATCGGGCGTACGGTCGACACAACTATAAGCAAGCCATCGAATACATCGATGCGCTGCTCAAGAGCAATCCCACGGGCGCCGCGCTGCGCACCGCACAGCGAGTCAAGGCCCTGGCGATGTGCAAGTACAACCGCGTCGATGGCGTAAAGTACGCAAAACAAATCATGGCGGAACACAAACCGTTCAAGATTGACGCCGAACTGTGGTACGCCGTCGGATATGACCGCCAAGAGAGGTACGACAGAAATGGAGCCTACGAAGGCTATTTCAAAGCCGCCACGCTCTACGAACGGGCGGGCAAAGTCACCGTTGCAGCTGACGCATGGTTCAAAACCGCCGAGATGCTCGGAAGCTACTATGGCATCCAGCCTCGCGAGATGGTCTCGACTGAACAGCATTCTGCGATCGAAGACAAACTCGTCAAGTGGCCCGGCGACTGGTCCAATCGGCAGAAAATCAACCTGCGGGAAGTCCTGAAGATATATAATCATATCGTCGACATGAAAGTCGATCCGGCGCGCAAGGCGAAATCGCTCTACCTTGGCGGACAGAAAGCCTGTCAGTTCGGCCAGTGGGAGCAGGTTGAAAAAGGCATCGCTATGTACCGTCGCTGCACTAAGGAATTCCCCAAACAGCAGCAGGCTCCAAATGCACAATACCGGATTGGCGAGGCATACAAGCGGTTCAATAAATTCGTTCAGGCGGTCAAGGAATACCAACTCGTCTTCAAGAACTTCCCGCGCAGCGGAATAGTCAAGTCAGCCAAGAACCGAATCGATCAGATCAAACAGCCTCATCTTAATCTTTGCATTCTCAAAGCATTCTTGCCCGGTGAGAAACCGCAGATATTCTGGCGAAGCAGAAACATCAAGACGATCCACCTGACCGCCAAGCCGGTTGATCTGGTCAAGGCTGTGGAGAAAACCAATCGCCCGGATAGGTTGCTGTCGCAGATTGTCGCTGAGTCGGCTGGCGCCGAGATCGTCGCAGACTGGAAATTCCAGACCCCTGACGAGGCCAGGCACTTCTATCGACAGCACGCCCCGAATCAACAGAAGCAGACGACCACGGCGATATCATTTCCAGTGAAGAAGCTTGGCGCGTTCGTGGTAACCGCTACGGGATCAAATCCCGACGGCAAGGCCGCAACGTCGCACTGCCTGGTCGTGATTTCGAAGATATCGGCCGTCGCCAAGACCGACGCCGACCAGACCGTCGTGTTCGTCGCAGACAGCAAGTCCGGAGCTTCCATAGGCGACGCCAGGGCGGCTGTTGTTCGCTACTGGGGTCGCAACACCGGTCCGGCGGACCATGCTTCGGGTAACACAAACGATGCGGGCCTGATCGACCTGAGTAAGTTGACGCGCCGCAACTGGTGTCAGTGGGTCGCAGCCGTCCGCAAAGGCAAAAGTCAGGCCCTCTGCACTGCGGGGCATTACTCGTGGTCCTGGTGGGGTTACTCGCATCAGTACAAACTGTACGGGTTCACGGAACGTCCGGTCTACCGTCCCGGACAGACCGTGCATTTCAAGCAGACGATTCGCCGCAACAACAACGGGAAGTACACGAACTATCCAAATCAGAAGGTGCGCGTGGTCGTTCGCGACCCCAAAGGCGTGACGATCTACTCCAAGGACCTGGTAACCGACGAGTTTGGAAGTGTTGAAGGCGACCTTAAGCTTAAGGACGAACCGCCTTTGGGCGTTTATACGATACAGGTCAATATCGGAGGCGGGTCATACACGAACTCCTATTGCCCGGGTAATCGCTTCCGCGTTGAGGAGTACAAGAAACCCGAATTCAAGGTGACCGTCACCGCCGCGAAGCCGGACTATCGCGTGGGCGACGAGATGAAGATCAAAATCGCAGCCAAATACTATTACGGTCAGCCAGTCCCGGATGCGGAGGTTAAATACGAAATTCGCAAACAGGACTATCGTCATCGCTTCCAGTGGCCCCGGCCGTGGAGGTGGTACTACGACAGCGTTTACCATGGTTTCGGGGGACCGTACCGCTACGGACGCTATCGACACTACCGCCCTTGGTGGTATCCGCGATTCAACGAAGCTGTAACTTCGGGCACGGTGAAGACCGACGCTCGCGGCGAGGCGTTTGTAATAGTCAAGGCCTCGCCATTCAAAGGTCACGAAGCCCTCGACCTGAAATTCACCGTCGCGACGACTGTCACCGACTCCTCTCGCCGAGTAATCAAGGGCGGCGGGGAGGTCAAGGTCACTCACTCGCCATTCTTTATCTACCCCAAGCCCGCTCTGAGCGTCTATGGGCCCGGAGACAGCGTAGAGATCAACATCAAGACCGAGAACCCAAACAAGCAGCCTGTAGCGGGCAAGTTCAACGTTCAGGCCTGGCGCATCCAGCGCGTGAGGAAGCCTGACGGTAAGTTTGAGGAAAAACTCGCCCAGAAGCTCTACGACAAGCCCCTCGATATCGGAAAAACTGGTCGGGGCTCGGTGCGATTTATCCCGGACGTGACCGGCAATATCAAGGTCGTTGTTCGACAGCTCGTCGCAAACGACAACGTCAAACCTGTAGAGGGCGCGTGCACTCTCTGGATCGCATCCAAGACCGGGGCGGAAGCCCATTACGCGTACAACGAACTGCAAATCGTGCCCGCAAAAGATCAATACGAGGTCGACGAGACCCTTAAGGTGCTCATAAACACAAACAAGCCCAACACTCGCGTACTGCTCACCGGAGAGGCTGACGGGCTGATCTTTCATCGCGTAATTTTCGTCGAGAAGAATTCCAAACTCGTGTCGATCCCCATAAACGACTCTCACAGCCCCAACTTCTTCCTGACCGCCACGCAAATCCGCGACAACAAGATCCTATCGGACGTCAAGAAGATCATCGTGCCCCCGACGCATCGGTTCCTGAAGGTCGAAGTCCAAGCCGAGAAGGGCTCTATGGGAGGCGGCAAGGACAACACCTATCAACCCCGTGAGAAGACTACGTTGAAGGTGAAGATCACGGACATGCACACCAAGAAACCAATTTCCGGGCAGGTCGCCCTGATGCTGGTTGACTCCAGCGTCTACTATATCCAACCCGAATTCCGCCAGGCCATCGAGAAAGACTTCTACGGGTTTTCACGATATCAGCGTGTCTCGACCAGCAACAGTTATCACGGACCGGGATACCTTACGCCCTGGAGAAACTACTATGGGTATGGAGGTCGCTATAGAAGCCCCGGTGCGCCCAGCCCCGCGGTCGATGAGGCCGCCGCCATCATGCCGGCGAAGGTCATGGCGCGGTCCAAAAGCAAGGACCTCGCTGACGGAAAGGGCGCCTCCGGCGGGCAGGCCAAACTCGCCGAGACCATCGTTCGCAGCAAGTTCCGCGACACGGTGCTCTGGACGGGAATGGTGACCACCGATGCAGACGGACGGGCCAAAGTCAGCGTATCCATGCCCGACCAACTCACGACATTCGCGCTCCACGCGATCGCCATAGACAAAGAAACCCGCGTCGGCCAGGCTCGCGCCGATATTATTACAGCCAAACGGATCATCTGCAGACTCGAGAGCGGGCGATTCTTCACCGAGGGCGACCATTCGTACGTCACCGTTATAGCACACAACTACTTCAAACAGGCTCAGGATCTCACCGTTGATTTGGCGGTGAAGGGCGGGCTGAAACTTCGTAAGGCCAAGGTCAACGGAAAGTGGATCGACTATGCTTCAGGACAAGGCCTTAAGGTAAACGTTCCGGCGGCAGGCGAAGTGCGTATCGATTTCAAGACCACCGCCCGGTCGCCGGGCGACGTTGTGATGACCGCTCGCGCACGCGGCGTGCGAGAGTCTGATGCGATCCAACTGACCAAGCCTATCGTTCCCTGGGGCGCCGGAAAGATCGTTTCAAACGCGGGCGCGCTGCGCGGAAAGAAGCCCAAGGCTGACTCCACCCAGTCAAGGCAGTTCGTGGTGAACGTTCCCAAGGCGATCAAGCCCGGTTCGCAATCGCTTACCGTCACGCTGAATCCGTCTATTGCGGCGGTGGCTATGGATTCCCTGCCGTATCTTGCAGCGTATCCGTACGGCTGTGTCGAGCAAACGATGAGCCGCTTCCTCCCGCTGGTGGTCATGAAGAAGACGCTGCAGGATTCCGGAGTGAACCTCGACGAGATTCGCAAGTTTGTCGACAGTGAATCGGCAAAGGATCCGAAACTGGCTGCTCGATACAGATTCATCCGCCAGCGCATGGGTCGCAGCCCGGTCTACTCCAGCGCCGAAATCACGAAGATGATCTCGGCAGGTGTGAAACGCCTCAAGAGCTTCCAGCATGGAGACGGCAGTTGGGGATGGTGGCGCCATGACAGCGGCAACGGGTACATGACTGCGTACGTCCTGTACGGACTTACCACCGCCCGGGCGTGTGATGTGAAGATTGACGGTGGGATGATCGACCGCGGCGTGGCGTACCTGATCAGGCAGGCTGGAAGACCAAAGCTGGTTGACGGGAAGGCCTCGTGGTGGTATCGCCACCTCGACAATGACAATTCACGAATCTATTCGCTATTCGTTATCGGGCGGATTAAACCCGATGCGATGAAGCAGAAAGCTCTCGCCGAGCATCTCGACAGGATTTGGGAGGCTCGCGATCAGCTTACCGACTACGGCAGGGCGTATCTGGCGATGGCGCTGCACGCGGCAGGGCGTATCTGGCGATGGCGCTGCACGCGGCCGGGCGAAAGAAGGAAGCAAGGATAGTCATCGAGAACTTCGACAACACCGCAAACTTCAACGCCAAACACAACGACGCGCATTGGGGCCGAGCCAGCGGATGGTGGTACTGGTACCACGGAGCCGACGAGTCCACCGCATGGGTGCTCCAGGCGATGCTCACCGTCAACCCCAAAAGCAAATACGTGCCTCTGGCGGTGAACTATCTGGTCCGAAGCCGACGCGGACTGTATTGGCGCAACACCAAGAGTACTGCTATGGCGGTGCTGGCCTTGGCTCGTTACGCCAAGCAGACCGGAGAACTCGACTGCGATCAGACGTACGAGATTACCGTGGATGGGCAGATCAGCCGCACCGTTCGCGTCACGCGTAAAAACGTGTTCACCTTCGACGACCGTATCGTTCTGGACGCGGAGGCTCTTGCCCCCGGCAAGCATACCGTTAAGATCACCCGCAAGGGTTCCGGAGCCCTTTACTGGGGCGCCCACCTGCGTTACGTCGACACCGCCAATCGCATCAAGGGCGGTGGTAATCAACTCGCTATAGAGCGAAAATACTTCAAGCTCACACGAGAGAAGTTCACCAATACGCGACGCGTCTGGAAGAGCGGCAAGTACGTAAGTGAGAAGTTCCCCGATACGCGATACAAGAAGACTGAAATGAAGTTCGGCGACGAGATCGCCAGCGGAGAATTGATCGAAGTGCGTCTGAACATCACGTGCGACCACAACTTCGAATACATGATGTTCGAAGATCCCAAGCCTTCCGGCTGCGAACCGCACCGTCTCAGAAGCGGCGGAACGTACGGCGGGGGGACGTATGCGAACATGGAGCTGCGGGATACGCGAGTGGTCTTCTTCGCGTCCTGGATGCCTGAGGGCAAGCGATCGATCAGCTACAAGCTCCGCTGCGAGCAGCCCGGCACGTTTAGAGTGCTGCCAACAGCCGGAGAAGCGATGTACTCCCCGTTCATAGAAGCGATATCGGACAGCGGTCTGATAACCATCATAGAATAGCCCGACGCCAATCTTCTGGTTTCTCAGCATATGGCGATGGGATAATCTGATAATGTGCTTTGTGATATCGGGGTTCTATGGTACATTCCTATAGTATGCCCGCTCTATATGGAGCGGGGCGGGATTTCGACCCGGCCTGACCGTCCTGAGCCGGACGAACGGGTTGAATCTAACATGAGGCAGGAGCGTTTGCAGTTATCAGTTTTGTGCTGGCGCACGTTCCATGCGGTCCGGAAGCGTAGTATCCGGGGCAGTTTAATTAAGGAAAAGAGCAATGAAATTCTCAATCCCTTGTTTACTGGTTGTCGTACTTCTAACCATCGCCCAGCCGGTGTCGGCTGACCTTCTTAATGGCGGACTTGAATCCGGAGATTTTACATCCTGGACGACGGATCAGGATATTTATTCCAGCAGTTGGTTCGGCGGAATACAGGTTGTTGAATCGCACGGTATTATCACAGACGCCTACGAAGGCGACTATTTCGCCAAGCTTCCGGCGTATTCTTCGTTCTACCAGGATATCACCTGGTCCAAAGACGACACGCTGACGTTCAAATGGGCCTTCGAGGGGCTTCAGCAGACGTCTATGGGCCAGAAGAAAGTCGGCGCCATTTCCGTAGACGACAGTGATCCGGGCTGGCTGCATCTGGACATGCTCCAGGAAGCCACGTACTGGAGCGGAGGTAATGTGACGACCTGGCAGGCATACACGTACACTTTCCTCTCAAACGGCAGCGGGACTGTCCGATTCTGGATGTCGTGGGTTGAGAGCCCCGGCGGCACAGTTCCCGCCTATTTGTACATCGACGATATACAGTACACACCGACTCCGTCGGCGATCCTGATCCTGGCGCCGTGTGCAGTCGCACTGCTGAAGCGCAGACGCCGGGCTGCCGGCTGAATAGTGAGTGGGCTTATTCCTTTCGAGTCACATCGCTGTACTCGACGATGAGAGCTTTCGCCTTGGCGGTTTTGGATGCCGCCGACACCTTGATCTCCACTGACTTTGTCGCGTATTTGAAGTTGAACGACTCGATCGTAATCGTCTCCGGGCCGATCGTTACAACCTTCTTTTGCATGTACTCAAGGCGTATTCTCTTCGCCCCGAAGTTATTCACCACAAGCACGTCCATGCCCGTCCCGAGCACTTTGGACGGATGTCGCCGGTAGATTTCCGTGCGACCCACCCTGAGGCCAATAAAATGTTTCCCCGCACCGCTGATGTTCTTGAGTTGGCTGGACTGTCGGTTGTCGCACGCGAAATTCAAGCTCCCCTGGAGCTTCTTCAACTCGACAACAGGAGGCTTTGCCTTTTCGCTGCGAACTGAGAATTTGCACGAGTCGACAACCGTAAAAATCATATCCGATTCCCGCACATGCCCGAACTTGTAATCGTGCGGCGTGCTCAGATGAAACACCCATCCGCCGCTTGCGATCACCGTATTGGGAGCGATATCCAGAGTCATATCTTTGTGCGTCAATTGCGGCACGCCGAGGCGCTTGCGGTTTTCGTATAGGGTCTCCTTCTTGATCAGGAGTTTTGTGCTCTTGTCGGCCAGCAGATAAGGCTTGCCCGGCGTGACGGTGACCTCGATCGCATCTTTGCCTTTGGCTTTGGCGACCGGGCGCAGCGAGAACTTCCCGAACAGCTCCATCGAAACAACCTGGTTGTTCTTATCGAAGCGATAGCTTGCGATGGTGTTCTTTGACCGTGGCCCGAAGAGTTGAATCTCGTATCCGCCTCCGGCGTCGGGCTTTGACCTGACCAGGCGATTGCCCGTTTTGAAGTTGATGATTTCCGGCGCCGCCACGTCGTCGGGGAACTCAACGAGTACGATATCCTCCAGTTCGCCCTCCGCCGGTAGAATTCGAGGGCCGATCGAAGGGACGGCAGACTGAAAAACAAGCATGCCCGCCGGAGCCGCTCTGCCCTTTTTGTCATATTTCTTCGCGGGATTCAGAGCCTGCCCGGTTTTCGCGTTCAGGCGGCCGGTGCATTCATAATCGAAAGTCCTCCCCGTTGGCGAAAACTTAACGGTCCCGGTCATGCAGATCTTGTCGCCCAGCCTGGTTTCCACGCTCCCTTCCAACGGCGATACGCCGTCCTTGTCGGCGCAGACGAGAGTGGATTTATACGCAAATGTCTTACCCCGCACACTTAACGTCATGGTTTCGGTGATCACGATCCGCTTCTTATCTTTGCTGCCGACCGCCTTGATACTGTAGGCGCCGAGCTTGCTCCGGTCCTTCTGTGAAAGGACGTCGAACTTCCTGTCGCATATGGCGCCGCCAGCCTGCGGATTCCGGACTTCCGCGACGAGTTTGCTGGCGAAACCGAGGCTGACTAGAGCTGACAACACGATAATGACTGCTTTTCGCATGAGTTTCTCCTCAAAGCTGAGAGTGTCCGCACGGAGTTTCGACCGCGATCATCCCGGCGGTTCGAGACGATTTTATCATCTCCGCCGACACCGTCAAAGCCTTTCCAACTCCCGACACCGCCATTTTCTCTTCTTTCCATTCTCATGCTGGCCGCCGAGGCGGTATACTCGTTATACCTATGGGAAACTCCCAATAAGAGATGACAGAAACATCAGACCAAACCAAGAGAGAGCAGAACATGAAGACATCAGCAATACGCCCAGTGAATTTGACAATCTTAACGCTCCTGGTTTTGGGTTTGTGCATGACAGACTTCGCCCCAGGCCAGCGCAAAAGAGGAAGGGGAATGGCGCGATCTTCCAGCGAGTGGATAAAACTGTACGAGCCCAACACGCACGACAAAATGCCTTACCGACTCATGAAACCGATCTCTTTCGACAAGACCAGGCGTTATCCGGTTATTGTCTCGCTGCATGGCGCCGGCGGCCGGGGTGACGATAACCGCAAACAACTGAAAGACTGGAACAAGCAACTTGCCGACAAGAAGAGACGCACCGATTACCCGTGCTATGTGCTGGCTCCGCAGTCGAAGACACTCTGGAACAAGACGCATCTCAAGAACGTCCGGAGCATTATCAAGAACCTGCCCTCCGTCGACACCGACAGGATATACATTCTCGGCCACTCAATGGGCGGGCACGGAACTTATATCCTGATCCAGTTGGCGCCGGACTATTTCGCGGCGGCCGCTCCGTCGGCCGGCAGCGGTTTGAGGCGCACTGAAGAGTTCATAGACGCTTCGGTCATCAAAGACATCCCGATCTGGGCCTTCCACGGCGACAAAGACGGGGTTTGCCCGTTCGAGAAAGACCAGAAGGTGTTTGACGCGGTCAAGAAGCTCGGCGGGAACATGAAGTTGACGAAATGGAAGGGCGACAGGCACGGCGTTTCAGGTAAGTTCATCACCGGCGCCGACAACGGCGAGACCCAACTCAGCAGCAAACGCTGCGATCCGGAACCAGTGTTCCTGAAATGGCTCTTCAAGCAAAAACGCCCGGAAAAGAAGACCCCGGAGACAAAACCGGCGGACCGAATTCCGGGGGTGCGTAAGTAAATGGCTCGCGGGAGTTCTTCTTCGTCGTGCAGCATTGTACGGCGTCCCGACTTTGTCGGGAATAGGCGGACGTGCCGCCCTGCCGCTAAGCGAGGGCGTCTTCAGAATTGGTAAACGTATGAACGGTGATCCCCTGACGCTATGGATGTGAAGCTAAACCTCTGTGATAAACTCCTTATTCCTGTCCGGCGATGTCGGTCGACGGGCGGGGTGTTTCGGTGGGGCGATCAGGTTGTGCTGGCGTCGGTTGTATCGGTGGACGCTTTACCGCTTCGGCGACTTGGGCGAACGCTGAAACAATCTCGTGGCGCAGGTTGTCGGATTGTTCGAAATGTTGATCGGGCCGATGTGCGGATTAGTCGCGATTTGAAAAGTGATTGCCCGGAGGCTTATCGAATCACCGTTTCTCCTGACGGGATCGAGATATCCGCGGGGGGTGACGCCGGAGCTTATTACGGGGTCATGACGCTGTGTGAGTTGGTGAGGACCTGTGGTCAACGCCTCCCCGGATGCATTATCAACGACCGGCCCGATTTCTTGCGGCGGGGCGCGTATTTGGACTGTTCGCGGGGGAAGGTCCCTTCTGTCGATACGCTCAAGGCGTTGGTCGAGCGGCTGGCGGGGTGGAAGATCAACGAACTGCAGCTCTACTTTGAGAACGTTTTTCGATTTGCGAAGCACCCGAAGATCGGGCGGGGATATTCGCCCTTCAACGCTGCGGACATTGGGGAGTTGGAAGCTCACTGCAAAAAACATCACGTGAGGCTGGTCGGGTCGCAGGCTACGTTCGGTCATATGGAGAAGGTGCTCGCGATCAAAGAGTATCGGTCGCTGGGTGAGTTGGCGGGGTTTAGAGGGTACTCAGGCGGGATGACGCTCTGTCCGGGCGATCCGGGCTCGATCGCCTTGGTTCGCGATATGCTGGGCGAGTTGGCTCCGCTGTTCGCTGCAGCCGATTTTAATATCTGCGGGGATGAGCCCTGGGAGCTTGGGCGGGGGCGTTCGAAGCGGCGGGTTGGGCGGTTGGGCGTGGGAACGGTCTATCTGCGGTTTCTGGAGAAGATCATCGCGACCGTCCGGCGGCTTGGCAAGCGGGCGAATATCTGGGCCGATATCGTGCTTGCGTATCCGGAGTTGCTGGGCGAGTTGCCCGATGATATTACGCTTCTGAACTGGGAGTACGAGGCGTGCGGACCGCGGATTGAGCGCACTGCGGAGATAGCGGCCAGCGGATTACCGTTTATGGTCTGCCCCGGAACGAGCGGATGGTTGACGCACGGGACGCGGTTGCAAAATGCGATGGCCAACGTTCGGAACTTCTCAGCAGCCGGGCGAAAGTACGGGGCTGAAGGTCTGCTGAACACCGATTGGGGCGACTACGGGCATCGGAACTTTCTGGGCGTGAGTCTGCATGGGCTCGCACACGGGGCGGCGCACGCGTGGTGCGGGACGAAAGCGGATGATGCGACTTTTACCCGGCGGTTCTGCGAGCACGTTTTTGGCGATACAAGCGGGCGATTGGCGAGCGGGATCGAACAGTTGGGAGCGGTGCGGGATCGCGTTGGATGCAGGCTGTATTACACGCTGGTCGAACCGGCGGGGAGGAAGGACGGCGAGGTCGCGAAGATCGATCCCGACGGGGCGAGAGAGGCCATTGAGCGATTGTCGGCGCCGGGACTTTGGGCGGGGGCGGCGAGAGGGCTGGATCGTTTCGAGCGGGTCGCGCTTAAGGAGATGAAGCTGGCCGGCGAGATGGACTTACTTGCGTGTCGGCGTGCGTTGATGATACGGGATATCCGCGCCGGGCGGAGCGTTCGTCGCGCAGAGCAGCGAAGACTATGCGGAAAGCTCGATTCTCTGGTCGGTAAGTTCGAGGTGCTGTGGATGTTGCGGAATCGTAAATCGCGTCTGGGCGATAATCTGCGACTATTGGGCAAAGCGTCGGATTTCTGACGGTGGAACGTTCGCTCCGCGACTGATCCCCGGGAGTTGACAAGTAACGTGCAAGCGCCTAGTATGCTATGCATCGAAGACAAACTGACCAACTGTGGATAAGGAGACCCACATGGCGTCCGAAAACGTTATAGAAATCACCGACGATAATTTCGAAGCTGAAGTCAAGAACTCTCAAATTCCGGTCCTGCTGGACTTCTGGGCCGAATGGTGCATGCCCTGCAAGATGCTGGCTCCGGTTATCGACGAAATCGCAGACGCCTACGCGGGCAGAATCAAGGTCGGTAAGCTCGATACGGACAACGCGCGCGATGCTGCGCTGGAGTTCGGCATCAGTGCGATACCGACGGTTATCATCTTCAACAACGGCGAGATCGCGCAGCGGTTCGTGGGTTTGCAGCAGAAGACGGACCTGACGGCCGCTATCGACGAACTGCTGTCTTAGTCAACCGACACTACAATGGACTCTCTAACGCGGGATGAAGTTCGCGCGGTCGATGCTGCGGCGATTCAGGGCCTGGGAATACCGGGGCTGATCCTCATGGAGAATGCGGGGCGAAATTGCGCCGACGCGATCGAAGAGTTCATCGGCTCCGAAAACGAGCGGAAAGTCGCAATTGTCGCCGGGCCCGGAAACAACGGGGGCGACGGTTACGTTATCGCCAGACATCTTGCGATGCGGGGCTTCGAGGTAGTTACCTTCATTATCTGCCCAATTGAGAAGATATCGGGCGGCGCGGAGGTGAATCTGCGCGCGATATCCGTGCTGCGGCACGATATCCGCTTTCCGACCTCTCAGGAGCTATCGGGGCTGTCTGCGAGTCTCGGCGAGTTTGACGTGGTGATCGACGCGGTGGGGGGCACGGGTATTTCCGGAGCCCTTCGCGGCGGGGCTGCGATGGCGGTCGAACAGATCAACGCGGCGGGGAGGCCTGTTGTGGCGGTGGACATACCAACGGGCCTAGACTGCGACACCGGACGCGCCGACGGACCTGCGGTTCGTGCCGATCTGACGGTAACGTTCGTGGCGCCGAAGGTCGGGTTTGACGTGGATGGGGCTCAGGAATTCACGGGGAAAGTGGTTGTCGCCGACATAGGCGTGCCCGCCGAGCTGGTCCGCGCCATTTCCGCAGAATTCGATAAATGACTTTCACTTGCTTCGGTGCGTCCGTATAATATTCGCCCGAATATGTGGGCGCCGCCCGGCGCCCGGAGTTTAACGCAAACGCCAAACGACAGACCCGAGGTTATCATGCCGCTTATCCCCCTGAGAGTGCTGTTGGACCACGCCGCCGAGAACGACTACGGAGTGGCCGCCCTTAACGTTAACAACATGGAGCAGATCCAGGCGATCATGATCGCCGCCCAGGAGACCGATTCGCCCGTGATCATCCAGGCTTCCCGCGGAGCCCGCGAATACAGCAACGACGCCTACCTGCGTCACCTGATGCTGGCGGCGGCTGAGCTGAATCCGACGATCCCGATCGTGATGCATCTGGACCACGGTAATTCCGCCGAGACCTGCCAAAGCGCCATCGAACAGAGCTTCACGTCTGTAATGATGGACGGTTCGCTGGATGCGTCGGGCAAGAATCCCAGTTCCTTCGAATACAACGTTGAAGTGACGAAAACCGTGGTCGACGCCGCCCACGCGGTAGGCGTTTCGGTCGAAGGAGAGATCGGGGCTCTCGGCGGTATTGAAGACGGACACGGCGCCGGACTGTCGGAAGAAGAGGCCCAGGAACACCTTACCGATCCGGACCAGGCCGAAGAGTTCGTCGCGCAGACCGGTGTGGACGCTCTGGCGGTCGCGATCGGAACCAGCCACGGAGCCTACAAGTTCAAGAAGAAGCCCACGGGCGATGTGCTGAAGATGGATCTGATCGAAGAAATCCACCGCCGCCTGCCCAATACTCACCTTGTCATGCACGGTTCGTCCTCGGTTCCGCAGGAACTGCAGGATATCGTCAACAAATACGGCGGGAAGCTCGATCAGACCTACGGCGTGCCGGTCGAAGCGATCCAGAAGGGCATCGCAAACGGCGTT
Organism: Phycisphaerae bacterium; assembly: GCA_030745875.1. Taxonomy (GTDB): domain Bacteria; phylum Planctomycetota; class Phycisphaerae; order SM23-33; family SM23-33; genus BS750m-G57. The sequence continues at coordinate 36,121 of JASLNT010000067.1, read as the reverse complement.
CGGAAAGTTAATGTCGATACGGACAACCGACTGGCGATTACCGGGGCGATCCGCCAGGTGTTCAGCGAAACTCCCGAGGCGTTCGATCCTCGCAAGTATCTTGTTCCGGCGCGTCTGGCGATGGCGGAAGTGTGCAAGGCTCGCATGATTGCGTTCGGCCAGGCCGGGCACGCGGGCGACATCCCGATCAAGACCTGCAAAGAGATGGTCGACTTCTACATCTAGAACGCACCCGTCCCGGACCGGGCAAGCTGAAGAATAACGAAGCCCAGGGATCATTCAGATTCCTGGGCTTCCCGTTTTCACTGTCCGCTGTGGTTATACGATCTTCAACTGTCCGAATCGTCGCTTGCCGACTTTGAGCACTTGCCCGTCAGCGGGTTCGACCTCGGCGTCAATCGAGGCGATATTCTGACCGTCAATACTGACCGCGCCCTGCTTTACAAGGCGTTTGGCCTGCCCTCGCGATTCTGCGAAACCGGCGGAGCATACGAGTTCGACTATTCCGATCGGCACGGGGGACAACTCGATGTCGGGCATGTCCGCGGGCGCGTCGTGCTGCTTGAAGACCTTGTCGAATTCCTGGGCGGCGGTATCGGCGGCTTGGTCGTCGTGGTATTGTGCGACGATCATCTTGCCCAGTTCGACTTTGGCCTGGCGGGGGTGAGTTTGCGAAGCGTCGGTCAGTGTCGCGATCTGCTCTTGGGGCAAGTCGGTCAGCAGCGTGAAGTAATTGGCCATCAGCGTGTCGGGAATACTCATGACCTTTCCGAACATGTCGTTGGGCTCGTCGGTCACGCCGATGTAGTTGCCCTTGGACTTGCTCATCTTCTGCACGCCGTCCAAACCGACGAGAATCGGCATGACGATGACGATCTGCGGTTTCCGCCCGTACGCTTTCTGGAGATCGCGTCCGACGAGATTATTGAACGTCTGGTCGGTACCCCCGAGTTCCACGTCGGACTCAATGCAGACGCTGTCGTATCCCTGCATGATCGGGTAGAGCATCTCGTGGAGGAATACGTCTTCGCCCGAGTCCAGGCGGTTTTTGAAGCTGTCCCGCTGCAGCATTTGTGCGACGGTCTTTTTGGCGGCGATTTGAATGAGTTCGGCAAACGACAAACCCTCCAGCCACTCGCTATTGTAACGAATCTCCAGTTTGTCATCGGACGTATCGAGAATTCGGCCCGCCTGGTCGAAGTAGGTTTTGGCGTTCACCTCGATCTGCTCGGGCGTGAGAATGGGGCGCGTCTTGTTAACTCCGGACGGATCGCCGATTCTGGCGGTGTAGTCGCCGATGATCAGGACCGCCTTGTGTCCCATGTCCTGGAACTGTCGCATCTTACGGAGCACTACGGTGTGGCCGAGATGGATATCCGGAGCAGTTGGGTCCAGGCCGAGCTTGATGCGGAGGGGGCGATTCGATTCCGCCGACCCTGCCAGACGGGCGCCGAGTTCGTCTACAGTGTAAATCTTGTCGCAACCGCGCAGCAGCGTCTGTAGTTGCTCTTGTTGTGTTGATGGGGAATTCATAAGGCACGAGAGTCTAACTGCCCGGAACGATATTATCAACAGTTGGAAAACCACTGGACTTTTGGCGGAAGTTAATTAGACTGCAATTTACGACATTCACGCTGCTCGGCTTGGGACGACGTTGGGCGCCGGGCGATTGCTTATGGGACCTGCATGACCATGAAAACCCTAATCCTGCCTCTGTGCCTCGTCGCCCTGTTATGTTACGGTTGCGTGGACCCGATACCAGCCCCTCCGCATACGCTGGCTGAATTCACCGAGTTACAGCGCACCCACCCGCAGGAGTACGCAAACTCAACGGTGATGCGACACAATATCCAGCGCGTGCTTGATCCGGACCTTCCCACCGCCGATAGAGAAGCGTCGCTGGATCTTATCGCCAGCCTTGTCGGTCCGGGCGGACAACTGCCCGCTGAGGTTTCGGCGGCTTTGGATCAGGACGATTGTCCGCCGACGTTGCGAAAACGTATTCTCGGTCAGGGCGTCGCGGTGGCGACGGTTAGGAACGGATCGAATTCGGCGACCACTGTCACAAACGGCGGGGCGGCCGATCCGCTTCCGTTAAACAAGCTTGCACAAGCCCCCGCCGGTCCGAGACGCCGGGCTACGCTCCGCTGGCTTATAGAGAATCCCAAACCCGAGGCTCTCGCGGACCTCTGCAAACTTTGGGCTTCCGAGGCTCCCAACGGTTCCGACGAACAGTTGTTCCGGCAGGCTGTGGGCGGGCTTGGCGCGGGCAAATGGCAGGATGTGCTTCTTGATTCGCTGAACGCCAAGAAGTTCGCGGCGCGGGGTTCGGCGTTGTCGGTGCTTTCGGCCAGGGGAGCGGAAATCGACCTCCTCAATAGAATCACGGCAATGACCGCCCAGACGGTTTCCATTCAGACAATGCAAACCTTCGTTGAGAAGTTCGGTTACATACCCGCCAATGGCGGTCAATTGCTGGCTTCTGTGATCGTTCATGCTGAAAATAAAGGAGTTCTCGACAAACCTGCGCTGTTGGCGAAGCAATGGTCCGCGAAATATAACTACAAGTTCAATATTCGCGACTATCATCTGCTCAACAAGTTGTCGGTCGATGCGACTCGCAACAAGATCGAACGCGACGAGTTGGTCAAACAGATAGTACAGAAGCTTGCGGTGCGCAGACACGTCGACCGCAGCGCCGGTCCATTCAGCAGACAAGCCGCCCAAATGACGATGCCCGACCTGTGGAATATCGTACTCATAGACGAGATGCTCCACAGGAAACGCGTGTCGCTTGCGCTTCGTATTCTCGCCGACCGCTTGCGGGCCGGACTTAACAGCCCGCGCAGCGGATTAGTATTCTTCGAGGGCGGAAAGGCTGCAGCCAAACTTTACCCCCAGGGCATCGACTCGACTCAGGGCGACCGGGACCATATTCCCGAACGGGAGCTCCAGCGCGCTGGTTTCAGTGCGATGTGTCATCTTCACACGCGATTTGAGAAGGTTTACAACGGAGACCGCGCGCCTACTTCGAAGCGGGAGTTGTCGGCGGCCAGGCAGGCGAACTTCTACGGTTTGGTGTTAACCAGCATAGATTCAGGCACGTTCAGCGCGTTCTATTACAATCCTGACGGAGCGGTGGTGTCGCTGGGCCTGTTCGCCTTCGGGAAATGATGCTTCATGTCTCCAGGGCGCCGATTATCTCGGTAATGCGCGTATGCCCGCAGCGCTTGAGGTAATCGACAATTCCATCGCGTATATCGCTCAGGCACGCCGGATCTACAAACAGCGCCGTACCCACCGCCAGGCCCGTAGCACCCGCCAAAAGAAATTCCAGTGCGTCGTTTGCGTATTGGATGCCACCCATGGCGATGATCGGAACACCGGCGGGGGCGGCGACGTTGCGATACACGGTGTGGACCATGTGAAGCGCTATCGGACGAATCGCAGGACCGCTCAGGCCTCCGGTAACGTTCGCCAGAACCGGGCGCCGCGTCTCGGTGTCTATCGCCATTCCAGTCAGCGTGTTTATCATGCTCAGGGCGTCGGCGCCTGCGTCGACAGCGGCGGCGGCGATTGACGATATGTCTGTTACATTGGGCGAGAGTTTTACGATCAGGATATTCTTACCGCATACTTTCTTGATCTGCCTGGTTATCTCACCGACCTGGACGGGGTCCGTACCGAACTGTATCCCGCCTTCTTTGACATTCGGGCAGGAGATGTTCAGTTCCACACCGCGGACGATCGATACGCCCTGGAGCGCCTCGACGACCGCGACGTAGTCGTCGATAGTACTGCCCGCCGCGTTGACAAACACCGGGAGCCCCAACTTCTCCAGCAGCGGAACCTTCTGGTCCAGGAACACGTCGAGCCCCACGTTGGCCAGACCGATTGCGTTCAACATCCCCGCACGCGTTTCGACAACCCGCTCGTAATCGTTGCCCGGGCGGGGCTCGACCGTTATCGATTTGGTGACGAAGGCTCCGAGTGTTGTCAGGTCCACGAAATCGGCGTATTCGTCAGCATATCCGCACGTGCCGCTGGCGGTCATCAGCGGATTGGCCAGTTGCACGCCGGCGATGTCTATGCTCAGATCGATATCCAATTCTCTGTTTCCAATTCTGTAGTTGTTGCGCGGCGGCTCGAACTTACTCCAGCGCCGAGACCGCGTGAGCTACTTCCCGGGCGGTGATATCGTCAAAGATATCCACATTCCCGATCTCAGTGGGAAGGACCATCCGCACGCGCCCGGCGCGGGCCTTCTTATCATGCTGCATCACGTCCCAAACCTGTTCGGGGTCCAGACCGCTGTACGCTGTAGGCAATTCCAAAGCACCCAGAGCATCGGCCACGCGAAGGGCGTCACCCTGGTCGATCAGTCCACGGGCCACAGCCATCGCATTGGCGGCGATCATGCCCAGGGACACCGCCGCACCGTGAGATATTGTTCCATAACCCACAATAGTCTCGATTGCGTGCCCGATGGTGTGCCCGAAATTCAGGTGCGCCCGCGTGCCGGATTCCCGCTCGTCGCCAGCGACTACGGCTGCCTTTATCGCAACGTTTCGAGCGATCAGATCGCACATTACGCCAGCTTCACCAGCAAGGATAGCAGCGGTGTTGTCAGCGATGAAGTCCAGCAGAGTCGCATCTCGGATTACCGCATGTTTCACGCATTCGCCCAGTCCGCTCCGGAGATCGTCGGCAGGAAGGGTCCTGAGCGTGTCAACGTCGATCAGCACGCCTGAGGGCTGGTGGAACGCTCCGATCAGGTTCTTTCCCGACGCATGGTTGATTCCCGTCTTTCCGCCCACCGAAGCATCCACGTCCGCCAGGAGCGAAGTGGGGCACTGCAGCCATCGCACGCCTCTGAGCACGCTGGCCGCAACGTATCCGGTGATGTCTCCTGTGACGCCTCCGCCGCAGGCGACTATCAGCAGATCGCGATCAACCGCCGGAGAGATCGTAAATACCGAGTCGATGAGATCGGAGAAACTCGCCATCGTTTTGTTGGCCTCCCCGGAGGGGAATTCAAACATGTCGGTTGCAACGCCCGCGGTCTGAAGCGAGGTGGCGACCCGACGGCCGTACCGGGAGGCGATGTTGGAATCGGCGATTACGACCGCCTGGCGAACGGATCCCAATTCGACGGCGGTCGGGCCGACAGAATCAAGCAGGCCGGGACCTATTCGAACATCGTAACTCCGCTCGCCAAGTTCAACTTTTATCGTCTGTTCCATCGCTCTCTTTACTCTTGTTTTCGAAGGCTTTGACTGCATCCACGAGGGCTTGATCCACCGGTTCTTCGTTACGTTCATCGGGGGGAAGGTCGTCTTTTTCGACATTACGCAGTGGCGTGTACTTCACATTCCCGGCCCGTCCGGAGCCGATTGGAGTATTCTTCGCGCGCTTGCTTTGCCTCCGAACAACGAATAACGCCAATGCCAACAGGATTATCGGGACAAGTATATAATCGACAAAACTGAAGCTCGTCGTCGGCAGGTCTTTGGGCCGGGTTGGCGAACTCGATTCCAGGTGGTACGCCAGAACTAGCGGATAGTCCATAAACCGAGGATTCGATGCGGTCGAGTCGATCGTCTTGTGCCTGAAAGTCTTGTAGTATACTGCTGCGAGTTTAAGAAGTTTACCGGGGTTATTGTAGAACTTCTCGCCGTCACTCTTAACGCTACTCGGCTTGCCGAGCAACTCCGTTGGATCGACAAGGGAGTACGCCACCAAGTTCTTACTGCCCTTGCCATTCTCGGAAACATGCCAACCGGACATGTACCACACCTTCTTACCTCTAGGCCAGTCAGTGCAAGCGTCCCAGCCCTCGGCGCCGCTGACGAATTCACGCATAGAAAAAACACGCATGCCGATGCGCAGTTTCTGCGCGCGATAGCGATTAGGATACTTAGTCAGATGACCGACGGCTGGCGATTCAAGCGAAGAGTATTCCTCGGAGGCTGCTTTCGCGTCTACAAGCTCTTCGACCCGCGCGAGCATCATGAAGAAGGCCGATTCGCGATAGTCCTTCCCGTCTCGCACCGCCGACAGCGCCGCCTTCTGTCTATGTGTCAACTCGATGGCGGCTTCGGAGATGTTGTCGGGTATGAAGGGCTGCGTATCGGCGGGTGGGTCGGCCGGTTGAGTGGTGCTTTCGGCGGCTCGCGCCTGACAGGCAATAATGCAAACAGACGCACCCAGCACAATCGCCGCCGCGACGCCTCTGAATCGTTTGAATTCTCTCGCTGTGCTCATATCTGCGATTCTAAACAAATCACCGTGGATTGCAACTTCCTCGGTGTCGTTAGTCTCGTCGGCGCCGCCTACGACAACATGACAACGATCTCCGCCACGCCGGGGACATTGCCCATCGCCCTGACCTGATCGTCAACCACCAGCGCGGGGGTAAGCATCACACCCATCGCGGTTATCTCGTTAATGTCGGTGACTTTGGTCAGTTCGTATTCCAGGCCGAGTTCCTTTGCGGCTGCTTCGGCGTTGGCTGCCAATTGATCGCATTTCGCACATCCCGTTCCCAATACGCGTATTTTCTTCATCAGTTGCTCCAGTTCCTCAGATCAGCGAGAAGATCATCCCGCTTGCAGTCGCCATCACGACCACCAGCATGACGTACGTCAGCGTCTTCTTTGTGCCCATAACCGAGCGTATCACCAGCATGTTCGGCAGCGACAGCGCCGGACCAGCCAGCAACAGCGACAACGCAGGCCCTTTGCCCATTCCCGCGCGCAGGAGTCCCTCAAGGATCGGCACTTCTGTTAGCGTCGCGAAATACATGAACGCTCCGGACAGGGCGGCGAAGAAGTTCGTCCACAGGCCCCAGGTCGCCCTGAAGAATCCATCGGTCGGACCGCCGCCAAGCCCCGAAGCACTAAGGAACGCCTCTGGACTCTCGCCGACGAGCATTTGAATCCAACGGCTGGGAATGACGCCTTCGTGCCCCGGACCCCTTCCAAGCAGAATCCCAGCGGCCATCACGCCTATCAAGAGCAACGGGAGAATCTGTTTGGCGAATCCCCATGTCGATTCGCACCACTGCCCCAACTCGGAGGGCTTGAACCAACCCTTCAGCATCAACGCCAACGCCGCCAGGAAACACGCAGCGATATAGAACCTGGCCCGATGAATGCCCGCGTATACGGGGTTCTCAATGCGATCTTGCCATCGCAGCAATTCACGTTCAATTCTTATAACGTCTTCGTCGGCGCGGCGGACGGTAAGGGACTGTTCATCCTCGGAAAGGACCTCGCCCTGAACTTTGTTGATGATTCGTGCGTCAGGTCCGGGGCAGCACGCGACGCCGAAAAGAAACTGTCCGGAAACAGCCCAGTTCCCAAATATCAACACTGCGGTCATAACTCCAAGCACCGCCGCGTTCTGCCAGAGCTTTCTCCCGTCACGGTCGGCGGGCAATTCGGCGGCTGCGATCGCTCGAGTGCGTTCCTCCTTGCGGTATATCGCGTGCATCGCAAGACCGATCAATACGGAAAATACAATCGCTCCGAGCGCCCGCGCAACGCCTAACTCCAGCCCCAGTACGCGTGCGGTCAAAATAATCGCCAGCACATTTATCGCCGGGCCCGCATACAGGAACGCGCACGCCGGACCGATACCGGCGCCCATTTTGTATATCCCCGCGAACAGGGGCAGAACGGTGCACGAGCAGACAGCCAGAACCGCCCCGGAAACGCTCGCCACCGCATAAGCGACAACCTTGCGAGCCCCGGCGCCCAGATATTTCATTATCGAACCGGAACTGATGAACGTCGCAATTCCGCCGGCGATGAAAAACGCGGGGATCAGGCACAGCAGTACGTGCTGGCGGGCGTAGTCCCGGACCAGTGCGAGCATTTCAGCCGCCGGGCCGGCAAACGGCAGGGCGGCTAGCGGCAGGAAGTAGCAGGCCAGAAAAACCATTACTATTCCCGCCAGTATTGCCGTGTCTCGTTTGGTCATTTCGATCTCTGCTTGGGCAGTATATCATCATCGCCAGTCAGCGGTATGTTATAATTACTGTGGTTCCGACTTGTGGACCGGGCTGTTCTTTGCCGATAGAAACTTTGAAGGAGACGTGAAATGAAACGGTCTAAGAGATATATGATGGTAATTGGCGTCCTTGCGGCCTCATTCGCAGGCGGTGCGGTGTCACGGTGGGTATTCCCGGAGACACAGCATGCCGATGCTGCGTCGAAGAGACGCACCAAAGAGATAGAAGATTCGATGAGATGGTCGTTCGCCAAGCCTGTCTTTACGCGAAAACTCACCGTTGGTGAACCCAAGACCAAAGCTTCGGGGACGATTGACGGAACGGGCATGAAGCTCTACGACGCCAGCGGAAAGGTGCGTATTCGGCTGGAAAGCAGCAGCGGGAATCTTGCTCTGGCTGATCGGGGCGGTAAGGATCGCGTCCAGCTTGGAACAGTTCGAGGCGGAGGGACGGGGATAGCGGTGCTCGACACAGCGGGGCGACCGCGCATACAACTTGATTCCAAGGGCATAAGACTCTTCAGCGCCTCGGGCAAGGAAGTGGGCGTTTTCGGATTCCAGAGCGACGGAACGGTCGGAGTTTCGGTTGCCGACAAGAGCGGTAAGCTCAAACGAATCGATCTTGAGAAGGAGCCCGCCAAGGCTCCGTGACGTTTCGCAGCAGTAACTTAGCATCGCAATTGAGCCAATCACGTCACGGACGCGATTGGCTCAATTGTTTCTTGTCTTAGATGAAACTTAAGACGCCGGTTCCTCCGAGGCATCACCGCACACTTTAGACCACAAGCTCATAAGAACTACGGTGGAGACTACAGCCACACCGGCAAGTATCGATGCTGTAACAGTCTGTCCGTAGAGGAACAGGCCCACCGAGAACAACGCGCAATACACCGCCGCCGAACCCAGAACCATGCACAGTATCCCACGCGGGAGATTAACTGATTCATGGACCGATTCGATGGGCTGACCGTCGGCCTGGGCTTTGCTGTAGACTTCTCGCCAGCCGGGACCGCCCGGATTGATCGCCTTGCAGAAGCTTCGCAGCGTAGCGGTGTCGGTGGGGGGGGTCAGCAGGGTGGCTGTCACCCAGCAGATTGTCGTAATGCCAACGCCCAGGATCATCTCCTGCCACGGCTGCATCCCCCATCCGCCAAACGTAAGCGTTACGGCGACCAGGAACGATACGACCATCGCAACAACCTCGCTGACTGCGTTTATCCGCCACCAGAACCATCTGAGAATGAACAACAGTCCCGTTCCCGCCCCGATCTGCAGGAGGATATTGAACGCCTGCAGAGAATTGGTTAGTTGCAGAGCGAACAGGGCTGCGACCACCATCATCACGATGGTGGAAATGCGTCCGACAAGGACCAGTTCTTTCTCTTTTGCCTCGGGTTTGATGAATCGCTTGTAGAAATCGTTAACCACGTACGACGAACCCCAGTTTAGATGAGTGGAGATCGTCGACATGTACGCCGCCACCAGTGAAGCCAGCACCAAACCCAACCATCCGTGGGGTAATGACCTCAGCATCGCCGGATACGCCATATCGTGTCCGATCTTGTCATCAGGGACGTCCGGGAAAGCCTCTCTCATCGACGTCAGCCCGTCTTTCTGGAACTTCAGCGCTTGGAGCCTGTCTTTGGAGGCCTGGTCGACTTGATCGGGCGTCTCACTGATCTTCTCCTGCAGTTGCACTATCTGCGGACTCTTGAGTTCCTTTTCGGCAGCGTCACGAACGCTTTGCGAGTCCATCGGGAAGACAACCAGAGAGCAAAGCGCCACAATAATCCACGGCCAGGGCCTTAGGGCGTAGTGAGCTGCGTTGAAGAAGAGCACCGCGCCAGTGGCGTGCTTTTCGTTCTTGGCTGCGAGCATTCGCTGGGCGAGATAGCCCCCACCGCCCGGCTCGGCTCCGGGATACCAGACGCTCCACCACTGAACGGCCAGCGGTATGATGAGCACCGACACCATCAGGTTAAGGCTCTGATGGGTTATCGCTCCGTCGGCGTCTTTCTGCAGCGTCGGGATTATCGCCAGCTTGTCGGCCACCTGATCGTTGGAGAACAGGTTCGACAGACTCCCGATATCAGCGTGCTGCAGTGCAAACACCGCCGCAGCGACCGCTCCGACCATAGCGATAATGAACAGCACGAAATCCGTTAGCAGAACGCCTTTGAATCCTCCCATCGTGGAGAATACGACGGTTACGATCGAAGCATAAACAATGGATTCCCACGGCTGGAGCCCAAGCATGGCGCTTCCAATCTTGATAGCCGCCAACGACACGGCGCCCATGATCATTATGTTGAAGAATATTCCCAGGTACAACGCCCTGAATCCCCTGAGAAACGCCGCCGTCTTCCCGCTGTAGCGTATCTCGTAGAATTCGACGTCGGTGAGGACTTTAGAGCGACGCCAGAGCTTGGCGTAAACGAACACTGTCAGCATTCCGGTAAGCAGAAAGGCCCACCACACCCAGTTGCCCGCCACACCGTTCTTTCTGACAATGTCGGTTACGAGGTTGGGCGTATCGGTCGAAAATGTCGTGGCAACCATTGAGAACCCGAGCAACCACCAGGGCATATGCCTGCCGGACAGGAAGTAATCCGCCGAACTCTTGCCCGCTTGCCTCGACACGCTTATTCCAATCCCCAACGCTAACGCGAAGAAGCCGAATATGAACGCCCAGTCGATCATCGTAAGTTCCATAAGAGTCTCCTCAATGTGGTGTCGATTCTATGCGGTCATTGAGCCCGTCGACAAAAAACGCCGCCGGTCCCGGTGCTGTTGAAAAGAATGCTGCTGACTGACTTTCCGTGGGGAAAGTTCGCTCGTACTGCTCGGACCACTTGGCGCAGAACTCATCGGACGCCTCGCGTCGGACCAGAGCCCAGACGGCGCCGCCGAAGCCTGCTCCGAACGAAGATGCGGCCGCAGCGCCAAGTTCGCGAGCCCCGCGCGCCAGAGAAACGGTCTGGGGCACCTGGCTGCCCAGCAGTGTATCGGCCAGTTCCTGCGAACGGTCGACCTGGACTCCGAACGCCTCCATGTCGCCCATCGCCAGGGCTTTGCAGGCCGCAGGGATGATCTCGAAATTCTCGGCTTGGAGATGTTCCAGTCGCGTGATAAGTTCATCGCCCGTCAGGTCGTCGGACCCGGCGGACAGAATGTTCGTTAAATGCTCATGGGCGTCAGGCGCGCTGGAGATTGCAGCGGCCAGGTGCGGATCATCGCGCCCCGTCTGCTTCCGCCATAGCTCCAACGCAGCACGCGCTCGCCTGGACATGCGGTTGTATTTTTCCCGTGCGGATCCGGTTTTGGGCGCCGACACTCCGCTGCACGCGATGACAAAAACGTATTCGTCGCCCAGATGCAGGTTCTCGTGAAGCTTGACCGGGAAGTAGGAGTATCGCCCCAGCCAACCGGGCAGGGCGTTCAAAATGGCGGTATGATCCTCGCTGCCGCCCGCGGTCCCCACGCCGCTCGACCCGGTCAAGGACCCGAAGTCGCTCCCGTTTTCAACCGAACCCAGATACGCAGCCAGCGATCTGCGATCGGTGATCTCGTTGCGATACTCGCTACGAGACTCCAAATCGTTGATTTGTGAAATAACCATGAACATCCCGGTCAGAACAGCGCTGGAGCTGCTCATCCCGGAATCAGGCGGAAGGTCTCCGCAATATGCGATCGATGCTCCGAGAAGGGCTCCGGGGAAGTTCCTCGAAACCCTCCGGGCCACGGTCATTGGATAGTTTGACCAGTGTCCCACCGCCGGTTCGATTCCGTCGCTCAGCAGAAACTCACATTCTTCTTCAAGATCGGGGGCAATCCCGCGGATAACCGCGTCGTCTCGCGGAACCGCCAGGAAACATATCCCGCGTTCGGCTGCGGCGACGAGGCTGTGTCCACCGCAGTAGTCAGTGTGCTTGCCGAGCACTTCGATGCGTCCGGGGACGTAAAGCCCAATCGCCTCGGCGCGCACCGTCAGCCCGGCGTCGAGCAGGGCGTTTGCCGCCCGGGCGAATTGGGCGGCCTTGGCGCGGGCTGCGGAGGTTGTTAGTCCGCCTTCAACCAGACGCTCTGTCAGACGACCGGTGTCCAGATATGACTCGATCGGGGCGACAGTCACTGATTACTCTCCATATCCATGCTGACGAACGCCTCCATCGCCTCGTATTCCGCCAAGCCCAGCTTGTCGTAGCGATTGGCCAGCGTCCGGTTACGCCCCTGTGCTCGCTGCCAGAACTCCCTCTGGTCCCGTCCGGGGAATAGAGCCCGGTCCTTCTGCGATTCGTGCTTGAAAATAGCGTTGCGCTTGCGGGCCAGTTCGCCGGGCGAGAGGGGGACGGCCATCTCGATCTCGGCCAGGGGCCATTCCTGCCACGCTCCGCGATACAACCATATTTCACAAGCGGCGAACCAGGCTTCGCCCGCGAGCTGTTCAGACATCGCCCGTTTCAGTGCGGTAAGGCACATGCGGTGAGTTCCGTGCGGGTCGGAGAGATCGCCCGCGGCGTAGATCTGGTGGGGTTTGACTTCCTTGAGCAGGTTGGCGACCAGGTCTATGTCCTCATCGCCCAGATCGCTCTTCCGCACTCGTCCGGTCTCGTAGAAGGGCATATTAAGAAAGTGCATATTGTCCGCGGGCAAACCGCAGTACCGCCCGGCCGCACGCGCCTCGCTGCAACGAATCGCGGTCTTCAACGCCAACACTTCGGGGCTGTCGACCTGTCCGGGCTGCTTGTTGCGGAGGAAGCTCCCAATCTTCTCTTCGAGTCGGGCGGTGTCGTCCGGGTCGATCTTAAATTCACAGTTAACGTCGGTTACCAATTCGGCGTATCGAATGGCGTCGTGGTCGAACACCGCTATCGCACCAGACGTCTGGTAGACAACGTGCACGTCGTGCCCCTGATCGACAAGGCGCAGCAACGTACCGCCCATCGAGATGACATCGTCGTCGGGGTGCGGTGAGAATACTACGATTCGCTTGGGGAACACATCGTCTCTAGATCGTTCGATATCGCCCGGAAGTCGTTCTTCGGCGGGTTTACCGCCCGGCCAGCCCGTTATGGTGTGCTGAAGAGTGCGGAAGACCTCCAAACTTGTCTTGTACGCCGACCCTTTACTGGCCAGCAGTTCCTGCAGGTGGTTCTCGTTATAATCCTCATCGGTCAGCTTCAGGACAGGTTTGTCGACCTCTTGGGCGAGCCAGGTGACCGCCTTCCTAACCAGGTGATCGTCCCATTTAACCGGTCCGAGCACCCAGGGGCATTTGAATCGCGTCAGATCGGCTGCGGCGGCTTCGTCGAGCATAACCGTAGAATCGGAATGCTCCTGGAGGAAACTCGCCGCCACCGCTTCGGTTATCGGGCCTTCAACCGCGCGGGCGATGATAGGGGCCTTGTTCTCGCCAAACGCCATCATAATCACGCGCCGGGCTCCAAGGGCGGTTCCCACGCCCATCGTAATCGCGCGGATGGGTACATTTTCCAGACCGAAGAAGTCGCTCGACGCGTCAAGACGCGTAAGGTAGTCCAACGCGATAAGTCGCGTTATGCTGTCGCGCGAGGAGCCCGGTTCGTTAAATCCGATGTGCCCGGTGCGCCCGATGCCCAGAAGCTGCAGGTCAATCCCGCCTGCGTTGGAGATCGCCTCTTCGTAGCCCAGGCAGTATGCGTGAACTGCGTCCTCTTCCAGCGTACCGTCGGGGATGTGAACATTGTCCGGGTCGATGTCAATATGATCGAACAGATACTCCGACATGAAAAGCCTGTAGCTCTGCAGCGCCTGGGGGCACATTGGGTAGTATTCGTCGAGATTGAATGTAATTACATTGGCGAATGACAGTCCGTCCTGACGGTGCATGCGAACCAGTTCGTCGTATACGCCCACCGGCGTGGCTCCGGTGGCCAGGCCCAGCACGCACATCTCGCCTCTCTGGGCTTTTTCGCGGATAAGTTCAGCAATCTCGGCAGCCACCGCTGCGCTTACATCCGACGGCGCGCTGAATACGCGGGTTGGAATCTTCTCCGGTCCTGTTGGTTTCTGTTGGTCGGCCATCAATCTGCATAGTCCTATCGTTGGTGGGATTCGTCACACCGCACTCGAGGCGGTGTCGTGTGGTGCTATAGTGGCATTTGGATCGCGCGATTTCAACACCGGCGTGAAGTTATCGACAAGTTTATCTGCGCAGGGCGGACTATTGGGGATTTGCAGGCGCTGAAGCCGGTTGAGAAGAAGGCGCCTCGGTTCCTCGCTCTATCGCATCGAGTATCCTTCGGTGAAGTTCGCGATATTCGGGTGAGTCACTGTGCAACTCCAACGCATCCTCGATATCCTTCCGCGCCTTAGACAGTATGTTCAGCTTCAGATAGACCTCCGCACGCGATCTTAAGGAACGATGTGCTCGCGGATTGTAGATCAACGCTGTAGTGAACAAGTTTTCCGCTGCGTCGAGAGCATCGGCCTCAAGAGCGAACCGTCCGCTGCGATCATATCCTTCGGACATTACACTGTCCGGAATCGGCATGTAGTGACGGGTCGAGTTGAATGTAAAGCTCAGCACCGGGTCCAGAGTCCCGCTATGCAGCAGGAACATGATTCCGAGGATGAATATCCAGATTCCTTTGGCTCCAAAGGACGGTTTCAAGCCCGGAATCAGAACGGGCCATATCTTTGAACCGTCCAGCGGGGGGATCGGGAGTAGGTTTATCGTCGCCAGGATTGTGTTGATCAGCGCGGTTGCGGTGAGGAAATCGTTGGCTCGCGACAGGTATCTCTGTGCGAAGGGACCATAACTGCAGTCGTGCTTGGTCAAGTGCGCCAGACCGATGCAGCAGACCACGACGACAAGATTGGCAAACGGGCCAGCCAGACTGCTGATAAGGAAATCTCTCTTGGGATGCTTAAAGTTGTAGAGATTCACCTGTACGGGCTTACCCCAGCCCATCGGGAGAAAGAAGATCGCTAATGTGCCCAGTATCGACATATGCCTCGTCGGATTGAGGCTTACGCGTCCCTGTCTGCGGGAGAAATTGTCGCCCAGCAGGCTCGCAGACCAGGCGTGAGCGAACTCGTGCAGGGAAAGTCCCACAATAAGTCCCGGCAAGAGGAGAAACGCCAGTTCCAGATTCATCTGCTCCCCCTTACCACGCTGACCTGGCGCGTTGCATATTCAGCCAGCGAAACATTGAACTCGCCAAGTCTGGTCAGTTGTTCGTTAGCTTCGTCCTCGGCTTCGATCCCCGAGGCTGCGAGAAAACGGTAGTAATGCATTTCAGCCGGCGGTAGGGCGACGGCGTCGTTCATGTGCCTCCTGGCCGCCGTCTCATCGCCTCGCAGGCGGGCGATCGCCGACATCGCAATGCTGGCTGGAGGAGCCTGCCCGACGGAGAGAACGAACTTCGCTCGGCGCTCGGCCTCGTCCAGCCGCCCGCAGAGCATCGCGTTCCACAGAAGGTCCATGTGCACCATTCCGCTCACCGTGGGGGACAGGTCCCTGCGGTCTTCCAGGCGTCGGGCGCACTGAGAAGCAGCTCCAAACGGTTCAAAGCGTTGGGCGATTGTGAATTCCAGCAGTTCGGTCAGGCCGAGTTTGTCGCGGGGGAGCTGTTGGCAGAGCACCAGCATATTGCGGGAAACATCCTCCAGTCCCGCATTTGCAGCCAGAAGCCCCCCGAAGGCGGCAAGTTCGGCCCGCGGGATTTTCTCCATCCACGCCAACGCACAACCGATTGCCTGGGCGGAGTCACCGTAAGTCTTTATTGCGGTCAGCGCCTTGAGACCCACCTGCCCGTCAGCGGAGATCCACCACGCCGCTCTCAACAGCGGTACCGACAGGGGCGTCTGGAACACACCCGCCAACTGCCCGCCCCATAGAAATGGCAACGACAGCAGCATCCGAATAAAGCGTATAAGTAGCATTTGTCGAGTCAGTCTAGACAAAGCAGTGCTGACGGGCCAGAGAATTGTCGAACGTGTCCCCGGTGGCGAAAAGATAGTTCTTCGATTGGGTTGACGGTTTGTATATAATTACTGAACGTATCTGCAATCACAAACTGGAGTAAGGACCCCTGCAATGAACATTAAGTGCTTTTCGACTATCAAACGACACACGCTGGCTTTATGCATCCTGTTGGCATCAGGTCTGCTCGCGACACTCCCTGCGGCCCCGCTCATGGCGGCGAAGAAGGGCAACCCCGCCAATGTCAAGCGTTCGGTCAAACTCGGTCCGTGGTACACCAGCGTGGAGGTGAAATGCAAGCTGACCACGCCGGAGTTTGCCGAGAAGGGCATCAACCTGCAAGCCAAGACCGCCGGCGGCAAGGCCCTCTGGAAGACCACACCCCGACTGAAGGATGGCGCCAGGTACGGGCTCAGGATGGGAGGCGACAGCTCGCGATATTTTTGTCGCACGATAACCGCTAAGACCGCCGTCACCGTAACAGGCGGTTTCGGAGCCGATGACAGTTGTGCGGCCTGGCTGAACGGTGAGCAGGTTCCGCTGGGCAAGGCGAAGCGCGGGGCGTCGGAGGAAGCTTACACCGCAAAGCTCCTGTTGAAGAAGGGCGTCAACCAGTTGCTGATCAAGGTCTATAACCGCAGCGGGGGTGCGCATATATACTTCCGCGTCCAGGAATTGACCAAAGCTAGTGCGCCAAGGGCTAAGCGCGGGCGTAAGCCCAAGGCTCCGCTCCCGCCCGCTGGTCCGGACATCACCGTTGAATCGCTCGAACGGGCAATCGTGGACCTGTCCAAGAGCTACCCAGCGAAGTATTCCAAGGGCCCCGCGTTTCTCGCACGCCTTGCAAAACTCAAAGCATCGCCTGACGAGGCGAAGCTCAGGGCGCTGGCCTACGAGGCGCTGCTGGCTAATCCCGTGCTCGATTTTGACAAGATACTGCTGGTCAAGCGGGCCTCGAAGAACAAGTTCCTGGTCAACAATTGGCTTAGCAATACTGCGATTCCCAAAACCGGGCACACTAATGAAATCGCGATTCTCTCGCCAATAGGCCCCGAAGGTGAGATCACAACGGTGTACACTCCTGAAAAGGGCGCCTTCGTTGGTGACGTAGACCTGCACTTTAATGGGAAGACCATGCTGTTCTCGATGCCCAATACGCAGAATCATTGGCAGATATTCGAGGTGGGCGTAGACGGGAAAGGCCTCAGGCAAGTCACGCCCTCTGAACACAGTGACGTCAGCAACTACGATCCATGCTACCTGCCGGATGGGAATGTGATGTACACGTCGACCGCCAACATGCAGGGCGTTCCGTGCATTGGCGGCGGGTCACACGTAGCCAATATGGCGCTGTACAATCCGAATACCAAGAAGACGCGAATGCTCTGTTTCGAGCAGGACCACGACTGGTGCCCGACCCTCATGCCTAATGGACGGGTGATGTACCTTCGCTGGGAGTACACCGACTCGCCGCACTACTTCACACGCGTGATGATGTCGATGAATCCTGACGGGACGAACCAGGTGGCGTATTACGGTAGTAATTCGTACTGGCCTAACTCGCTGTTTTTCGCGCGCCCCGTACCGGGCACGGCGACCAAGTTCGTCGGGATCGTGGGCGGACACCACGGTATTCCGCGTAAGGGCGAAATGGTGATTTTCGACACCGCCAAGGGCACCCACGAAGCCGACGGTGTTGTTCAGCGTATCGGAGACTACGGGAAACCCGTCAAGCCCGTCATTGCCGACCGCCTGGTGGACCGGAGCTGGCCTCTATTTATTCACCCCTTGCCCCTGGACGAGAAGTACTATCTGGCCTCGCGCCCGATCACGCGGGGGAGCAAGGACTGGGGCGTATTCCTGGTTGACGTGTGGGACAACATGCTGCTGCTTAAGTCTATTCCGGGCAGTTCGCTGGTCGAGCCCCTCCCGCTTCGCCCCACAAAGAGCCCGCCGGTGATCCCCAGCAAACTTAACCCCGACATGAAAGACGCCATCTTGTACGTCCAGAGCGTCTACAACGGACCCGGGCTCAAGGGAGTGCCCAAAGGCACGGTGAAGAAGATGCGAGTCTTCACCTACACCTACGGTTATCGCGGTGTCGGCGGGCACACGTGTTTCGGCACGGAAAGCGGTTGGGACGCCAAGCGGATACTGGGCACGGTTCCTGTGCATGCTGACGGTTCGGCGATGTTCCGCGTACCGGCCAACACGCCGATCTCGCTGCAACCGCTGGACGAAAACGGCGCGTCGCTGCAGCTTATGCGAAGCTGGCTTACCGCGATGCCCGGTGAGGCGCTGTCGTGCGTGGGTTGTCACGAGACGTCCAAAGAAGCTCCCTCGCCGACGCGAACAATGGCCGGTCTGAAACCGCCAGCCACGATCACGCCCTGGAACGGTCCGGCGCGAGGGTTCGGGTTCAGGCGTGAAGTCCAACCCGTGCTCGACAAGTACTGTGTCGGCTGCCACGACGGAAAAACCAAGGGCGCCGCTGACTTCGCCACACGAAGCACCAAGGCGAACACCGCATACAATACGCTCCAGCTTTACGTTCGGCGCCCCGGACCCGAGAGCGATTACCACATGTTCAAGCCGATGGAATATCACTCGTCAACCAGCGAACTGATGCAGATGCTCGCCAAGGGGCACAACAATGTGAAACTCCCCGCGGCGGCAATGAATCGCCTGCAGACGTGGCATGACCTGAACATCCCGTATCACGCTTCGTGGACAGAGTCGCGAGGCGAGAAGAAGATCGCCGGGATGTACAAACGCTATCGTGAGCTTCAAAAACAGTACGCTTTTGTGGATGTCGACCCGGAATTCATGGGGCCCCCCGCCCCAACGAATATCAAGCCGATTATGCCCGCCAAGGTCCAGCCGCCGAAAATCACCGTCCCGAAAGTGACTGGTTGGCCCTTCGATGCAACCGCTGCGGCTGCGAAACAGACCGCTGCCGGAAACGCAACAACGAAAACCATCGAGTTGCCCGGCGGTTTGAAGATGGAGATGCGGTTGATCCCGGCCGGTGAGTTCGTCATGGGCAATCCAACCGGAGACGTCGACGAGCGCAACGTCACAGCGGTGAAGATCGACAAAGCGTTCTGGATCGGCGCCTGCGAAGTCACCAACGCCCAGTATGCCGCCTTCGACGCCGAACACGACAGCAGATATATTGACGGAGCGGGCAAGGACCAGAGCACCCCGGGCTTCCCTGCCAATCAACCCACCCAACCGGTCATCCGCATTAGCTGGGCTGAGGCCAACGCGTTCTGCGCCTGGTTGAGCAAGAAGAGCGGAATGGCTGTTTCGCTCCCCAGCGAAGCACAGTGGGAATGGGCCTGCCGCGCGGGGACCAGCACTGCGATGTCGTTCGGCGCCGCCGACAGCGACTACGGTAAGTTCGCTAACCTCGCCGACGTTACCGCCGCCAAGAAGCTGGGAACCGGCAGGGGGCGTCTGACCCCGTTCATCACCGACAAGACCTTCAACGACGGGCAGTCGATCGTCACCAGCGTTGGCAATTACGCCCCCAACGCCTGGGGCCTGAAGGATATGCACGGTAATGTCGCCGAATGGACCAGTTCAGCGTTCAACGACAAGGGCGCCAAGGTTGTCCGCGGCGGATCGTGGCACGATCGAGCCAAGCGGGCGACGTCCTCGTTCCGACTGCCTTACCAGTCGCACCAGAAAGTCTACAATGTGGGCTTCCGGGTGATCTGTGAAGTAAAGTAGGAATATACGAAATCAGCGATGGGCCTCGAACGTTTGGTATAATCCGGCGTCGGGGCCCTTGTTGCTAATGGACCTAACGCCGAAACAACCGCTAACTGTGTCAACCAGAACGAACCGGACTAAGGAAACCTGCAATGAATATCAAGTACTTCTCGACCTGCAAACGCCTCGCGGCCGCATTATCGGTGCTACTGGCCGTCGGTCTGCTTGTATCGCCCGCGGCGGCGGCGCCCAAAGGCAAAACTGCAAACGTCAAGAGTTTGGTGAAACTTGGCCCGTGGTACGCCAGCGGGACTGTGAAGTGCAAGCTGACCCAGGCCGAGTTCCCCGAGAGGCGTGTTGACATCAAGGCCAAGACCGTCGGCGGCAAGACACTGTGGAATTTGATGCCCGAACTGAAGGACGGGGTCGTTCACTCACTCAAGATACCCGGCGACACCTCGCAGTATTTCTACCGCACGATCACCGCAAAGGCTGACATCACCGTAACAGGCGGTTTCGGCAGCGATGACGGCGGCGCGGCGTGGCTTAATGGGAAACAGCTCTTTATAGCTGACGTACCGCGCGGCGTGGGCGCCGATGCAAATGTCGCCAAGCTCCCGCTGAAGAAGGGTGAGAACCAGTTGCTGATCAAGGTCTACAATCGCAGCGGGGCTTCGGGCGTTTACTTCCGCGTACAGGAGTTAACGAAAACCCGCGCCCCCAGACGCACAAGCCGCTCCAGCCCGCCTAAACACAGCGGTCCGGACATCACCGTAGTATCGCTTGAACGGGCGATCACGGACCTTTCCAAGAGCTATCCGAAGAAATACTCCAAGGGCCCGGTGTTCCTCGCACGCCTGACAAAACTCAAAGAAACCCCTGACGAAGAGAAGCTCAAGGCGCTTGCGTACGAAGCGCTGCTGGCCAATCCGCTGCTTGATTTCGACAAGCTTCTGCTGGTCAAGCGGGACTCAAAGAACAAGTTTCTTGTCAACAACTGGCTCAGCAACACCGCCATTGGCAAGACCGGGCACACCAACGAAATCGCGTATCTCTCGCCGATTAGCCCCGAAGGCGAGATCACCACGATCTACACACCAGAGAAGGGGGCTTTCGTAGGTGATGTTGACCTCCACTTCGACGCCACAAAAATGCTCTTTTCGATGCCTAAGGACGGCAAGGATTGGCAGATATATGAAGTAGGCGTTGACGGGAAGAACGTCAAGCAGGTCACTCCGTCCGAGCACAAGGACGTCAGCAGCTACGATCCCTGCTACCTGCCCGACGGGAACGTGATGTACACATCGACCGCAAATATGCAGGGCGTGCCCTGCATCGGCGGCGGGTCCCACGTAGCCAACATGGCCCTGTACAACCCGACCAGCAAGAAGACCCGCATGCTCTGTTTCGAGCAGGACCACGACTGGTGCCCGACGCTTATGCCCAACGGACGCGTGATGTACCTCCGTTGGGAATACACCGACACGCCGCACTACTTCACGCGAGTGATGATGTCGATGAACCCCGACGGGACGAACCAGGTGGCTTATTACGGCAGCAATTCGTATTGGCCCAACTCGCTGTTCTTCGCCCGGCCGATTCCGGGCAGTACGTCGAAATTCGTCGGGATTATCGGCGGACATCACGGTATTCCGCGAATGGGCGAGATGATTCTCTTCGACACCGCCAAGGGCACTCACGAGGCCGACGGCGTGGTCCAGCGCATTCCCGGATACGGCAAGACCGTCGAGCCGATCATTCGCGACGGGCTGGTCAACGGGAGCTGGCCGCTGTTTATTCATCCGTTCCCGCTGGATGAGAAGTATTACTTCGCATCGCGCCCCGTACAGAGAGGGAGCAAGGACTGGGGAATCTACCTCGTGGACGTGTTCGACAATATGCTGCTGATCAAAACGATTCCCGGTAATTCGCTGGTCGAGCCGGTCCCGCTTCGCGCAACGAAGCAGCCGCCTGCAATCCCCAGCAAACTCAACCCCGACATGAAGGACGCTGTCCTCTACGTTCAGAGCGTTTACAACGGGCCCGGCCTCAAGGGCGTGCCCAAAGGCACGGTCAAGAAGATGCGGGTGTTCACGTACGTCTACGGTTATCGCGGCATGGGCGGACACACGTGTTTCGGTACTGAGAGCGGTTGGGACGTCAAACGCCTGCTCGGAACCGTGCCTGTCGAGAAAGACGGTTCGGCGATGTTCCGCGTACCGGCAAACACGCCGATCTCGCTCCAGCCTCTTGACGAAAAAGGCGCGTCGCTGCAGCTTATGCGAAGTTGGCTGACGGCGATGCCCGGCGAGGCCCTGTCCTGCGTGGGCTGCCACGAAGCGTCCAAGGAGGCTCCGTCTCCCACGCGAACAATGGCCGGCCTGAAGCCCCCGGCGAAGATTACGCCCTGGAACGGTCCGGCAAGGGGGTTCGGGTTCAGGCGCGAGGTTCAGCCCGTGCTCGACAAGTATTGCGTCGGTTGCCATGACGGCAAGACCAAAGGCGCCGCTGACTTCGCCACCAGAAGCACAAAAGCCAACACCGCCTACAACACGCTCCAGCTTTACATCCGCCGGCCCGGGCCCGAGAGCGATTACCACATGTTCAAGCCGATGGAGTATCACTCTTCGACCAGCGAACTCATGCAGATGCTCGCCAAGGGGCACAACAATGTCAAACTGCCCGCCGAGGCGCTGAATCGCCTGCAGACGTGGCATGATCTGAACATCCCGTACCACGCATCGTGGACCGAATCACGCGGCGAGAAGAGAGTCGCCGGGATTTCCAAGCGGTATCGCGAACTCCAGAAACAGTACGCCTTTGTGGACATCGATCCCGAATTCATGGGAGCTCCGGCCCCGGAAGGCATCAAGCCGATTATGCCCGCAAAACTCACCCTGCCGAAGATCACTGTCCCGAAAGTAAGCGGATGGCCTTTTGACGCAGCAGCAGCGGCGGCGAAGCAGACGGCCGCCGGCAAAGAAACCACCAAAACCATTGAACTGGCCGAAGGGGTGACGATGGAGTTGCGACTCATCCCGGCCGGTGAGTTTGTCATGGGCGAGGCGACAGGCGACATCGACGAACGCCAGGTCGCACGCGTGAAAATCGACAAACCCTTCTGGATCGGAACGTTCGAGGTGACCAACAAGCAGTACGCCGCCTTCGACGCCGACCACGACAGCAGATACATCGACCGGGCGGGCAAGGACCAGGGCAACCCGGGCTGGACCGCAAACTCACCCGACCAGCCCGTAATCCGCATCAGTTGGGCCGAGGCCAACGCGTTCTGCGCCTGGCTTGGCAAGAAGGCAGGCGCGTCAATATCCCTGCCCACCGAAGCACAGTGGGAATGGGCCTGCCGCGCCGGGACCAGCACGCCCATGTCGTTCGGCGCGGTCGATAGCGACTACGGCAAGTTCGCCAACTTCGCCGACAGCAGCGCCGCCAAGCGGCAGGGCACGGGCAATGGCAATCTTACGCCCTTCATCGCCGACAAGACCTTCTCCGACGGCCAGATGATCGTCTGCTCCGTCGGAAAGTACACAGCCAACGCCTGGGGCCTGAAGGACATGCACGGCAACGTCGCCGAGTGGACGCGTTCGGCTTTTAAGGCCTATCCGTACAAAGACACCGACGGGCGGAACGCTCTAGACGCCAAAGGCGCCAAGGCCGTTCGCGGCGGGTCGTGGCACGATCGGCCCAAGCGGTCGACATCGTCATATCGCTTGCCTTACCAGGCTCACCAGAAAGTCTACAACGTTGGTTTCCGCGTAATCTGCGAGGTGAAATAAGCAAGTATGAACATGCCAGCGACGGTCTCAAACGTTCGATCTACTTCTGCGTTGCGGTATCTGTTGCTGGTGGTCTTGCTGCTGCTTTGCGCAAGCCCGGTCGAGGCGACTACGATCTACGTTAGCCCGAACGGCAATGATAAGTGGTCCGGGCGATTGGCCGAACCCAACGCACGCGGGACGGACGGACCGCTTGTCTCGCTGACCGCGGCGCGGAATCTCATACGGAAGTTCAAGTCGACCAGCCCCGATGGTTTTTTGGCGTCTCCAGCTACGGTTATCGTGGCGGACGGGACGTACCGCATATCTGAGACCCTGGTGCTGACGAATTTCGACACCGGAACGAAAAAGCACCCGATTGTCTACCGGGCGGCCGATGGCGCCAAGCCGGTATTCTCCGGGGGGCGAAGGATAACCGGTTTCAAACGCGGTCCAAACGGTGTCTGGCGGGTGACGATACCGCAAGCGGCGGCGGGGAAGTGGCGGTTCGACCAGCTATTCGTAGATGGGAAGCGGGCGACGCGCGCCAAGACTCCCAACGACTCGTGGATGTCGTTCCTGGATGTGAAGGAGGAGACGCTAAAGAACTCCAAGTCCAACAACCGGAAATCAAAAGCTCCCACGCACCGCCAGACCGTGAAACTCCGCAACGAAGACATTAAACCGCTGCTGACGCTGAAGCAGAATCAGTTGCGTGATGTAAACCTGATGGTCTTCCACAAATGGGACAATACGCGAAGATTCATCGGTTCAATAGATGCGGCCTCAGGCTCGATCGTCACCGACGGTAAGCGAATGAAGCCGTGGAACAAGTGGCGAAAAGGTACGCGTTTTCATCTGGAGAATTACCTTGGCGCATTGGACGCGCCCGGCGAGTGGTTCCTCAGTCGAGACGGTGTTCTGTATTACAAGCCCCTAGCCAAACAGGATATGTCGACTGCAGAAGTCATAGCCCCCGTGCTCGACAAATTCGTCGTCATCGCCGGAGACCCCGCGGCTGGTAAACTTGTTGAACACGTCACGATCAAGGGCCTGTCGTTCCAACACGGACAGTACCTCACGCCGCCTGGAGGATTCGAAGCCTCCCAGGCCGCATCGCCTATCGATGCGGTTGTTATCGCCGACGGAGCCAGGAACGTAACCATAGAAGATTGCGAGATCGCTCACATCGGCACGTACGCGGTCTGGTTTCGCAAGGGCTGCAGCAACTCGACGGTCCGCCGAACCTTCATCCATGATGTTGGCGCCGGTGGTATACGAATCGGCGAGACCTCCATCGCAAAGAACCCCGCCGAACGAACAAGCAACATCACCGCCGACAACAACATTATCCACTCAGCCGGACATATCTTCCCGTGTGCGGTTGGCGTCTGGATAGGCCAGAGCGGAGACAACAAGGTCACACACAACGATATCGGCCGCCTTTACTACACCGGGATATCGGTTGGATGGCGGTGGGGGTACGCCGAATCGCTGGCCAAGCGGAACAAGATCGACTTCAACCACATCCATCACATCGGATACGGCGTGCTCAGCGATATGGGCGGCGTCTATACGCTGGGACCCAGTCAGGGCACGACCGTCAACAACAACCGCATTCATGACGTATGGTCGTACTCGTACGGCGGGTGGGGGCTCTACACCGACGAGGGCAGCACGGGCATAGAGATGGCCAACAATCTCGTCTACAACGTAAAGGACGGATCCTTCCACCAGCATTACGGACGCGAAAATGTGATCCGAAACAACATCCTGGCGTTCAGCGAACTCTGCCAGATCCGCGCCACGCGTGTTGAGAAACACCTGTCGTTTACCCTGAAGAACAACATCGTGTTCTACCGCACCGCGAAACTCCTGCACGGGCCATGGACAAAGATCAACGTCAAAATGTCGGATAATCTCTACTTCAACTGCGCGGGCAAACCCGTAACGTTCGCGGGGATGGACCTGAAGGCCTGGCAGGCCAAAGGGCGCGACCGAGGCTCTATTATCGCCGATCCGCAATTCGTCGACCCCGATAAGTTCAACTTCTATCTCCGGAAAGGCGCATCCACCGCCGCGAAGATCGGGTTCAAACCGTTTGATTACAGTAAAGCGGGCGTATACGGAACCGACGACTGGGCGAAGCTCGCCAGAGAACTCCCAAACCCGCCCGTTATCCCTGAAAAACGGTAGGATTGCGATGATTATCGAGACGAAACGCAACAGACACGCGGATTGTCAACGAAACCGTGCAAGTAGGCTGTAGCAGTTCCGAAATGTCGCATATCCGGGGTGGATCTGGCCTAAACATGATTTGTGACTACATTTATACATGATTTGTGTAAAAAGAGGGGAAAATGTCCGCAGCAGCGGGGGGGGCGGCAAGATTGAAATCGCTAAATTTTAAGGTAAACCGCCTATTTTTCCGCCAGACCCCTTGGCATATTCGTGACATTGGATAGAATAGGAATAGCTGGATCAGGCGACGTCTGACCTGTCCAGTTGAAGCTCATCGCTCTTTGCCGTATAGGCTGCGTCGGCTGAGGGGCCGGCGTAGAAGTCTCCTCGCTTTTGGAGGAGCGAATGACTTGGCCGCCAAGCGGCTTGTTTTGGTCTTGTTGCAGCAATGCGGCATGAACAGAACAGCCGCTAGGCGGCGCCATTTTTTTGCGTCCGTCACTTCATCGATTCACACCCATGCACGACAGTTGGTTAGCGTCCAGGCGAACCGGCGAGAATTGTATTGCGTCAACTTTGGAATGTAATGCGGAACTGCTATAAGGTATTATCCTTTTCACCGAGGCATCGCAGTCGATTGTTTGGATTGTATGATATTCCGAAGGAATACTGACATGAGTGTTTCCCAAATATATCCGTATAGATTTGACCCCATATACATCGAGAAGATATGGGGCGGTCGAAATCTCGAACGCCTGTTTGGGCGAGAACTGCCCGCGGGCGCATCTATTGGTGAGAGTTGGGAGCTGGCGGACCTCGACGTTGGGACCAGCGTGGTGTCGAATGGTCCGCTGGCCGGTACGAACCTCACCGACCTTACCCGCACGCTGGGCCCGGAGTTGCTCGGGCGAGCCAAACCGTTGGACAACGGACGCTTTCCACTGCTTCTGAAACTGCTCGACGCTAATGACATCCTTTCGCTCCAGGTCCATCCGGACGCCGAAGCATCACAGGAAATACGCGGAGCCGCTCTTAAAACCGAATGCTGGTACGTAGTCGACAGTCGCGACGGGTACATTTACAAAGGGCTCGCCCCCGGAGTAGGGCCAGAGCAGTTCCGCGAAGGCATCGAAAACGATACTGTCGAGAAGCTGGTGAAGCGGTGCGACCTGGCGGCGGGGGACTTCCATTACCTTCCCGCCGGTACGGTTCACGCGGTGGGCCCGGGTCTTGTGGTCGCTGAAGTGCAGACCCCATCGGACACCACTTATCGCGTCACCGACTGGGGAAGAGGCAGGGAAATTCACATCGATCGCTCGATGCAGTGTATTCACTTTGCGCCCGCTGACGACGTGTCTCCCGGGGCGGATGGAGACACCCTGCTGGTCACCGAGTTTTTTACAGTCGCCCAC
Source organism: Phycisphaerae bacterium (assembly GCA_030745875.1). Classification (GTDB taxonomy): domain Bacteria; phylum Planctomycetota; class Phycisphaerae; order SM23-33; family SM23-33; genus BS750m-G57. The sequence continues at coordinate 9,059 of JASLNT010000067.1, read as the reverse complement.
CGCGTTCTGAAACCTGGTGAGGCGTACGCAACACCGCCCGGAAAGTGCGTTGCGATAATGCTGTTGTCCGGTGAAGGAGATATTGAATTCCAGCACTCCGGGCCTGTCGCTCCGGTTACCGTCGCGGCGGCCGGGGATACGCTTGTCCTGCCCGCGTCCTTGTCAGATGGGAGCATTAGGAATACGAACGGTTGCAGCTTTCTGGAGATCACTCTGCCCGAAAGTGCGTGATGAACATAAGCCTCACTGCAGAAATAGAACTATGAGCAAAGCTAAGAAAGTGCGTATTCAGAAGCTCCTGTCGGAACTTGGCGTGGCGTCAAGGCGCGCAGTGGAGGAGATGGTCCAGGAAGGGCGTGTGTCGGTCAACGGTCGGACCCGTACGAAACTGCCCGTGTTGGTGGACGTCGGCGGCGATGAAATCAGACTGGACGGTATGGTCGTCGACACCAGACCGCCTGACAAGGTCTACTACCTTCTCAACAAGCCCCAGGGCGCCGTTTGCACGCAGCAGGACCCCGCAGGGCGCCGTAGGGCGATCGATCTGATCAAAGACGCCCCGCGAGGCGTCCATTGCGTCGGACGACTTGATATGGACTCCACGGGCCTGATCGTCATGACCAATGATGGCGAGTTGACCCAGCATCTGACTCATCCAAAACACGGTATACCCAAGACATACGTCGTGGAGATCGCCGGGCGGCTTGACGAGAAGCAGATGGCCCAGTTGAAGGCTCCTGCGTATCTTGACGGACGCAAGACGTCCGGTCTGATGGTCAAATCCCTTCGCAGAGGGCACGATCGCAGCGTGCTGGAGATCACACTGAGGGAAGGTCGAAACAGGGAGATTCGACGCCTACTGGCCAGGCTCGGGCACAAAGTGTTCAAACTCAGACGCACGGCAATCGGAGCGATAACCGATCGCGGTGTAAAGGTTGGAAACTTCCGCGTGTTGACCCCGAAGGAAGTAGCTGTTCTATTCAAGGGCCCTTCGCAAGACACCGGAAAAAGCTCAGCCGCCGCCTCGCCGCACCGAAAACGAAGGCCCGGCAGACGCAAAACGGGCGGATCGGCGCAAGCAAAGTCGCGAGGCAATGCGTCCAGGCGTCCTTCGACACGCCGGGGTGCGGTCGGTCGGAAGAGCTCCCCCAGGGATGCCGCCAAAGGCTCCAGACGTCGTCGCAGGCCAAAGTAGGCGGAGGTTGGGAGCTTCGTGCAAGCCAAAAAAAGAACGGCAAGCTGGCGGGGGGAGACCAGCTTACCGTTAGCTTGGCATTTGACTGCCAAGTAATTAATAATAGCGCATCAATTCAAGAAGTCAACCCGGTACGACCGAAAAGCTCCACAATTCCAGCCTGGAGCGTGTGTCGAACCGCCTGGAGCGTAGTTGTGCAAAGTGAATTGCTGCGGGCGCAAAAAAGACGCGACGGTCACCATTGACCGCCGCGTCAAAACTCTCAGCATCAAGAGTTGCAGTTTACTTGTGTCTTCGCCTTCGTCTGGCCAGTAAAGCCGACGCGCCCGTCATCAGAACCACCATGGTCGCCGGCTCGGGAGCGTGCTCGACCTGGGCGATATAGATCCTGTTGTCGGGGAAATGTATGTGAGTTCCGTTGTCGTCGAAGTAGAGATTCTGATCTTTGTCAACGTTAATCGTGATAGCAATCGGATTGGTCTGCTGACCGGTAACGGGGTCAACATCACCCCAATTGTAGAAGATGATCTCCTTGATTCCGTTCTCACCCAGCATATCGAGGGTTTCCTTGTCGAAATCAATGCGTATCACCTGCTGCTCGCCCCAGTGGCTCAGGAGCTTGGTGGGGTCGGGATTGGCGCCGTTCGGGTAATACTGGCTGTAATCGTCGAAACCGCTAAGACCTGCAATGACGCCTCCGTCAGTGCTTCCTTCGATCCACTGGGCGCCGTTGTTCAGGTTTCCGCCCGCGCTGCCGTCGCGTGAGAAGAACGAATCCTCATAGAAATACAGGTTGGTTCCCAAACCGTCTTTTACGCCGGCGTCCAGGAGGGCCTGTGGTGTGTCGGCTCCGTGAATCGGAGTGATCCCGCCGAGATCGTCATTGGCGCCGGCGGAGGTCTCGTAGGAATTCACTTCGCGTACATCCATCGAGTTAACCACAGTGTTGAACTGGCCGAGTGTAGCCAACGTCGTGGGAGTAGCTGCATTCAGGTCGTCGTCGACCAGGTACTTGCCTTGATTGAAACCGGCGTAGACGTATCCGTCGTTGGGACCGTAGGTGAACCCGTTGGCGTTGGTCGGGTCGGTGATGGCGAAATCGTCGCGATAGTCGGCCACGAGCATCAGGTTATCGTCCTGCCTGGCCCGCAGATTCATGTCGTTGCTCTGGACGACTTGCGGCTCGGATTGGCTCACGCCGGAATAAGCCCCGCCGGCGGGAACAGCCAGAGTACCGCCGTACCACAGGTCCTTACCGGAAGTGTTCGTTCCGAAATTGTGATTGTCGTCGGCGCCCGTGCCTGCAGCGTTGTTGCGACTCTTGCCGTTGTGGATAAAAATATCCATCTTGACATTGCCTGTCTTTGTGCCCAGGTCAACGGATCCGGCGCTGTCTACAACTGTTTCACCTGTTAACCAACCCATCGCATAACCGTTGCGTTCGCGGTTACGCTGCTGGAGGACATCGTGTCCCGTGCCGGCCCCGGGAGGGCCGTCATTGTAAAACTCCTTGTCGAAGTTTGCGTTATCCAGATGGCTGTAGGTCAGATAGAAACCGATCGTTCCGGCCTTCTGCGGTAAGCCGTGTACGGCGTTGGTCGTATAGTTGGCCTGGTGATCGATTGGAGTGGACGGATACTCCGCACCGGCGGCGGGGGGGGCGCCTATTTCGTGCCCGTGCTGAGTTGCCGCCGAGACGGGAGTCCACCAGTTCTTGAATTCAGCAATCCTGGTGTCGCCGGGGTTAAGAATGGCGTCGTTTACCGTATCGGCGAAAATATGCCACGTCCGAACGAAATCAGGACGCAAATCGCGGAACGCCGGATTACCATTAAAGCCTGGACCGGCGATATTGGTTGAGTTAGCTCCTCCGGGTTTCAAGGTCGCCCCTAACAGGACATTGCCGGAAGAAAAGACAGAAACCGCCAACATGATTAGAAATACGTTCTTTAAACTGCAACTCATGACGCGCCTCCTCCTGGTCGCCTCTCATGGCGGCCCAGAGCACTTGTTGAGCTTTACAACCGACCTCTTGTGGAGAGCAACTGAGCGGAAGCCTCACGACGAAGTCGTTTATGTGCGGGCGGTCGAGCAACCGCCTGTTTCGCACATCGCCTGATCTCAATGAACGAGCAATTCGTATCGACCAGAGCAATATTCTATTATAACGAAAAACTGACTTTGCAGGGAGGAGGTGGCTCCTCCAGCCCCAGAGCAGTAGTCCGCTGAGCATTCAACACTAACATAATATCCTAAATTCGGGGTTTTGTCAACCCTATAACCATTTCACGCGACATGTAACCGGAGTTTTTTTATCCGAAGCATAACATTCAGTATATTAGCACTTTATGCGAATCCATAAGAGCTATAACCCATAACTACAGGGATTTTTCCGCCTCGCCTGACCGTATTCTTCATGCTAAGTAGGGAAATCTTCTGGTTTTCGCGCAGTTTGTATCGTACAGCAAAGACGAAACAAGTTCCTTCCATCTTCAACATGTCGATAACCTGTTTGGACTCAGTAAATACGGGGCGGTAGTCCAGCCAAAGCGGGGAGCCAATCGATCCAATCAACCAAGACGCTGCATCGCTAATGTCGTGTTCCAGACAGCAATTCAATCAAGAAGCAATCTACGGTCCGCAATGAATGCTTCATTCGCAGGTACGATAGCAACAGCAACACATCACCAGAAAGTTCATATCTCGCTACAAAAGCACTCCCGACTCTGTAAACCATCTTCGGCCGGAGTAAGCGGAGACTCAAACAAGCTCCTATACAGCCTATGGATACAACGTCCGATAAGGTGCGTTATGTTACTTTATCCAAAACACCCCTGGAATACGTGTTCAGGCGAAACATGCTATGTTTTAAGGAGTTAACGTGCTGCGTCACAACTCCTCGACTATCATCAAGCCGAGGTCGCCTATCATCGTCAAGTCGTCGTCGGCCGATCGGCCTTCGGTCGTAAGATAGTTCCCGACGAGTATGCTTGTGGCGCCGGCGTAGAATATCCAGCTCTGCATGTCACGCAAGTTGGTTTCTCTGCCGCCGGCTATCTTGATGTCGGTCGTCGGCAGCATTATGCGGTGCATCGCTATGATGTTGAGTATCTCCCGCACAGCCAGCGGTTCGGCGCCGGCCAGTGGAGTTCCTGGGATTGGTGTCAGGAAGTTCAGCGGTGTTACGTCGGGCTTGATATCGTCTCGGAGCGTCAGGCCCATATCGATGCGGTCTTCCCAGGTTTCTCCGATGCCGAATATCCCGCCCACACACAGGCTCATTCCTGCGTCCCGGGCGATTGTGAGGGTGTCGAGGCGATCCTGATAGGCGTGCGTGGTCACCATCCGGGCGTACATCCTTTCGGATGTTTCGATATTGTGGTTGTAACGAGTCACGCCCGCTGCGAGTAATTCCGCCGCCTGGTCCGCCGTCAACGCTCCCAGCGACGCACAGAGTCGCATTTCACCGTGAGCGTCGCTCTTGATTTGCCCGAGGGCGTCCAGAACGGCGTGGAAGTCGGTTTCTCCAGGTTTGAGCCCGGAGTTGACAATACCGAAGCTGGAGGCCCGGTTGCGTCGGGCGCTGCAGGCAAGTGCGGACAAATCTCCGGTCGAGGCGAGTTCGGCAGGTGTTCGGCCGGGCGGAAACGCCGCACTCTGAGCGCACCATTTGCAGTCTTCACTGCATGCTCCGACCTTGCCCGCACCGATCGCACACAGCCTGACCGTATTGGCGAAATGCTTGACGCGAATCTGATTTGCGTGGTAAAGGAGTTTGTAGTGACCCTGCGCCTCGCCGGCCAGACGCGCACAGTCCAACAGATCCTCCCGGTTTGCGTCCCGGCCGGAGAGCACCTCGCGGGCGACCCTGGCGATAATGGACTCGTCGCGACTCACGGGCTCGCACCACGTCGATGTAGCTTGTATGACAACTGAAAGCTAGTTCCTGGGCGTTTGCTTCAGCGACACTGATACGCCCATCTTGTCGAGCGATCGCTTGGCCAGATTCGGTGCGTATACGACGAGTTTCTGCGTTTCGATATTGATCACGTAGACCAGGTCGATGTTCTCGTCGTATCCGCCGGTGGCGAGGATGTACTGTCCCTGGCGGACGGAGGAATCACCGTATGCGGCGGGTTCTTGTCCCCAGTATGCCGGAAGTATCATGGCGGTGAGGATTCCGGCGGTGATGAGCAGAAGCACTATTGTTGTGTTTTGTGTGTTATTCACAGGATTGTTCCTTTGATTTCGGGGGATGGGGATGCTATTTCAGGTCGATTTTCAGGTCGCGTGTTCCAAGCGGTCGTAACCGCTTGCTCGCACCCTTTCCCTGGAACTCAAAAGCCGCCAAACGCTCGGTGCCCATATCGATAATGTAGACGGCGTCTTCACCTGAGCGAATCTGTCCTGTAATCATTATCGTGTTGTGCGGCATGAGCGAACCTTCATACGCATTCGCCGCGGGCACGCCGGCGCCAAGTATCAACGCCACGAGCAGTCCGGCATTGACACACACCAATATCGCAATTATCGCTTTCTTCATAGGTCTTCTCCAAAGTTAGTCCGGTTGCTTTCTCTTGGGGTTTTTGAACGCAACCACACAAACGCCCGCAAGGGCCGCCACGGAATACGTTATCACTATCCAGGACTGTCCGTCTTTGATCACCGGCGGTTGGTTGGCGGCCTTTCTTCTGGACTTCTTGGCCTGTCCCAACGCAGTCGACCCGCCGAACGCCAAAATACCCACCAGTACGAGGATAGCGCACATTTTTGAGTATCGTTTTAATCTCTTCATAATTCCGATTATACCTCCGCGACCTAACATTTCAACCATCGCATTACAGCAAAGCGGCGATATCGCATATCTCTTTGCGGAACTCGGCGGTGGGCATAGTGATAGTCTCCCATTTGACGCTCCTGGGACGGGCTCGGCTTACATACCGGTCAAGCGATATGCCCACGAAACCGTAAGACTTCTCACCGTAAATATGCACATCCTCAAACGGAGCGCGCTGCGGAGGCCCCTGAAGCCAATACGCAAACACGAGAACCGCCCGGAAGTCGCTTCCGAAGACCTTTTCCCACTCGCCAAGACCTTCAACGTCCTGGCGGGTGATCCAGTTCTCCCACGCCCGGGAGCTCCGTTGCGACCGCCCCGCCGCCGAATCCGGAAATTTCCGCCCCTTGACGTCAACCAGCAAATTGGGCCCGCTGCCGCTGTATACAAGGAAATCGAAGCTCTTGACAGCAGCATTGGCGAAGATCGCCTTCTTCGTCTCGTCGACGGCGACATACGGCAGGCCGCGGGACCGAAGGTAGTCTTCGAAGGCGGCCTCATAATGTATGCTGCGCCTGGCCATCTGTTTGTTAACTCCCCCGCCGGGGACAAAATGTCCGCCCGAGGTTACCGACCCAGCACGCTCGCCGGATCGCTGAGCAACTCGTCCAACACGCAGGCGGTCTGTTCACCGCTGGCCATATCCTTAATGAAGGCCCCGTCGTTGCGGAGGATAATCGCCTTCCTCGCCCCCCGCCGGTCGGCCTGTTTGAGCTGCTTGCCTACGTTCTGACGTTTATACGAGAACTCCGCGGCCAGACCGATGCTCCGCAACCGCCCGACCAGATTGATAACTTCGCTGAACAGTTCGGGCGAATCGTCGACCACGAAGAGGTCCACGCGGTCCGCCAGGTCGCCCACGAGCTGCTTTTCCTCAAGCAATATGCCCAGCACCACGTCGCCCATACCAAACCCCGACGCCGCCACTCCCGGCCCGCCGAGCACTTCCAGCAGATTGTCGTATCTCCCGCCGCCGGCGATCGCACGCAGCGATTCCCCAGCGTCCATGATCTCATACACAATACCCGTATAGTACGCCAAACCCCGCACGATGCCCGTGTCGTAGCGACACCAGTCGGCGATTCCGAATGCGTCGAGATATCCCCCGAACGCCTGCAGTTTCGCTATGGCGCCAAGCGCCTTTTCGCCCGCGTTGATACCTGCGTCGGCGGCGATTTCTTCGGGGCTGGCAGACGCGTCGATCGATCCGGCGTCCAGGAAGCGCAGGATGCCCGCGATGGCGTCCGAGCCCCCCACCGCGTCGCTCAGCATCGCGTCGAACTTGTCAGCGGGGAGCTTGTTTCGCTTATCCAGAACCGCCATAACCTCACCGGCGCCCTGATCGGTTATCCCCAGCGATTCAAGCACTTCGCTCAGCAGTTCCCGGCTGGAGTAATGCACCTGCACGTCGCTGCTGGTCAGGCCCAACTGACGCATCGCATCGACCGCGGTCAGCACGCATTCTGCGTCAGCCAGTTCGTCCTGCGGGCCGATAATGTCGACATTCCACTGGAAAAACTCACGAAGGCGCCCTTTTTGCGGGTTCTCGGCCCGGCAGAGTCGCGGGATCGAGAACCACTTTATCGGCCTGGGCAGTGCGTTTATCTTCGCGTTGACCATTCTCGCAAGCGAGGGCGTAATCTCCGGGCGAATCGCAAGGTTCCGCCCGCCGCGATCGGTGAAGTTGAACAGTTGCGAGGCGATCTCGTCACCGGACTTGGCGGTGAACAGGTCGAGATACTCGAATATCGGCGAGTCGTATTCCTCGAATCCGTTCCGCAGCGACGCGGCCCGCCACGCATCCGCTATCCAATTGCGCATACGCATAGCTTCGGGATAAAAGTCTCGCGTGCCTTTTACTGGTATGAATTTCATTTCTGCTCGTCCTTTTCCCTCGCCAGCTTATAGTCGCGCTCGGCGCGTTGCAACGCTCTGGATCTCTGCTTCTGGTAGTTTCGCTTTCCAAGCGTTTTCCAGGCGTATTCGTCCAGCTGTTCGGGCGACGTGAACAGTTCGTCGTATCCGTAATCTCCGCCCGTGTGGTCGCAGTTGACCATCGCGTATTTGCGGCATATCAGGGGGCGTTTGTCGTATCCTTCGCACGCGTTGTCCTGCCCGAGCATATTGCACTTGTTGTCGATCGATATGTACCACTCGCCTTCGTCCACATGCACTGAAACGCCCTGGTGGAACAGGTACCAGCGGACATCCTCGAATTCCTCGAACGTCTCGGGTTCGTCGATCTCGAATGAAAAGTACCGGCAGCACTTGGCGCCGCACTCTTTACATAAGTCGCTCATCGTCAACTCCATCACTGCTTGTTCGTCGGACACATGCTTAGGTTTCGAATCGCATGTTCTAGTCGACCCGACCGCGAAAATCAAATCCATATGTAAACCATGTGAACCGCCCCGCCGCCCCGGCGCTGCAGAGACTCCATTATACGTAACTCCCCGCACAGCAGACCAAAGCGAACCGCCCCACTGCTCCGACTCTCCGGTTTGGAGTTCACAATTGGTTCACAACGGCGGGCAATGGGCAATTGGGAATGGGCAATTGGGGACGACGTTTCAGGCATCACGACTTCGTCGTGACGAGGTCGACTCGGGCGTCGACCGCTAAACGGGGTATCGATCACTTGTTTGATATTGATTTGACACATCTCTGTGTTCGTTGCGCGTGAAAAGATTTTTAGAAATTTTGTTGGTCGAAAGTGAAAATTCTTTCTCGCGATCGAATTGCGCAACAACTTGTCGTACATGGCGTTACAGAATTCACATTTCCTCTGGACAAAAAAGTTTTCCGTGGGGTGACCAAAACCACCCCCCATTCGCCAGTAAGTATGTTTATGGAAGAGGAAGGGACCCTGTTTCACCTTCCATGTTCTAGCGGAACAACGAGTACCTGAAACCCGAACCAGTCGTTGATCCTACTGTTGATGTCGCGACACCCCGTTTAGCTCATCGACGCCCGAGTCGACCTATTCGCGACGAAGTCGCGACGTCGTTGTCGTTGTCGTCGTCGCAC
>JASLNT010000066.1 GCA_030745875.1 Phycisphaerae bacterium | reverse complement strand
ACGCGAATGGCATCCTTGCCGCTTTCACCCATTGGATTCTCCAGTTTTGCTGCCTTTGATCTTGAGGAAACCCTTTGTTTATGCGGTCGAACGATGCTCTATTATACCCAAGGACGAAACCTAAACCAGGAAATCCGGGCTGGAATGTTCAAGTTCCAGCGCCATGAATTCTTCGAAGTCGAAGCCGCAGGCATCCGCACAGCGCCGACCATCAGCGCGCAGGCGCACTGAGTTGGATTATCTCGGCAAAAACGCCTTCATCGCTTCCCTTGATGTACGCTACAGTGGCGCCGTAGTACTTTTTCACAGCCGCAAAATCGGGCAAGGCGGAGAAATCGACGAATTCTCGAAGCTGGGTGAGCATCAACTGTAATGCGAGATCCGGAACCATGGACTCGCCCGGATAGACTTCCGAACGATCCACATCAACACCGTCTATGTTGTCGGGCCCCCTGGCGTTGGGGTCGCGACCCCTGACTCGGGCGCCGCGAGGGTTCTTGGCCGCCGCCTTCGCCGCGGCGCGCAATTGCTCCCACGAGGCGGCGGTGGTGATCTGTGAGTTCTGGTACGCGTACATCGCCGCCTGATCCGGTATATAGCGCGACGCGTGCTGATACATGGGGTCGGATCCGATCTTCTCTATGTCCTTTCGTCCCAAATCCCGAATAGACTGCTCAACGGTAGCGGGAGTTCCCATCACGAAGTTGTCATCGGCGACGGCAAAGGCGGCGCCGGGAGCCCGCCTCGCAGGCCTGCCGCCCATGGCCATTCCCAGCATCAACCCGAACGGATTCCCGCCCAACAGCAGATACACGTTTCGCCCCCGCAGTTTTCGACGCTGTTGGGGGTCTCCTCCGGAGATGATGATGTTGTGTATGCGATTAAGAGCGCTGTCAAGCACGCCGGCGTTCCGGACTCCGACAGCGATAGTGGTACTGGACGAATCGGGGGCCGTGTATGGTTTGGTCAGACGCGAGGTGATTGTTATCGGACCGGTCAGCTGCTCCAACACCTCCTTGCGAAGATTCACCGGCTCGCCGCCGATCGGCGGTTTGGTGGCTTGCATCGCGGTCTGAATGACCTTATCGATGTCCATGTCCTGGGCCTTCCGGATCATCGTGCAGAGTTGATCGTACATCTTGCCCAGGTCGTAATTCGCCACCAAGAAACCCGCCAACCCCTTTGTAAGCAAGCGTCCCGGACTCGTGCTCGCCGCGGTCGGCATGAGCATCTTGACCAGGCCTCTGGGCTCGCCCTTGACGCCCAACAGCATCTTGATCCTGAACTGTTCATTGCCCCTCGGGGCGACCTGGACCACGGCGCCGAGACCGCGCAGTGCGTCGGCTCCAAGGGTGCGGATCAGCGCAGTGTCTCTTTCAGCGCGTTGACCGCCCGATTCGTCGACAGACATCTTGATCAGAGATTGGATATCGAGAAACACCGCAACGTCGCCCTTGCCGAGCTTACGCATCACCTGTCGATAGCTCGCGTTGCCGGAAAGCGCCGGGCGATCCGCGCCGTCCATCAGACCCAGAACATCCCGCACCAGCTTGAAGTCCGTACTGAAGATAAACGTATTGCCTTTGAAACCATATATTGGAAGCTCTTCGGTGATCTCGGCGTCATCATCGGGGCGTTTGGTCCCTTCGGGCAGCAGTATCAACAATCGCACGCCGCGAACTGTCCTTCGCAGGCGCTTCATGCCCTTTTCCTCCACGCCATGATTAACGAGCTTCTTCAGCATGGTCTTGGCGGCGTCGGCGTTGTCGCCCATGTCGGCCAGAACGATCCCCTGAGGTGAATTGATCGTACGTTCCTGATGTTTGAGTATTTTCGGCGGACCTTCTCCGTCTGAGTTCTCCCAGTCATATACGGGGAACTTAATAGTCTTCTTGCCCATTCGCATCGCAAACGTCACCCGCCCCTTGGGCCAGGGCATCGAATCAAGCGAGTGGTTAACTCCCGTACCCTTGAAAGCGCGTTTTAGTTCGTCCTCAAAGAGCTTGCGTATGTTCTTCTCGGCCGGTTCAATGAATCGCCGCATCGCCGGTTCCTTGTACAGGGCGTAGGAACTGGTCTTCTTGAAGTTCGCCACCGTCTCGGTGACGCTCGGGACGTTCACCATAAGGAAGCAATCCCCCGGTATATTCCCCGCCGGGTCCTTTCCGGCGGCCGAACTGATCGACGGGTCGGACACGACAACCGCCGAAACAGCAACCGCCATAACAACAACGCGCATTGCTCGCTTGAGACAGATCATTTCTTGCTCCCGTTCTTCTTTGAGGTTTCCCCGTCACCGTTGTTCTCGAGCGTAGGTATCTTGCCCCTTGGCGGAGACTTCTTATTAACACGTCCAGCCGGTTGGAGGTAGCGAACGCCCGAATTGGGATTATCCTCGTCGTATGCAAACGCCTGGCGATTCTCGATGAACCGCTTGACGACATCAACGGGAATCGCAAAGTTCAATCCGCCGAGATACACGTACCCCATCGACGTAACGCCGATTATCTCGCCTTTGAGATTGAATAGCGGTCCGCCTGAGTTTCCCGGATTAATGTCGGTGGTGGTCTGAATGTATATCTGCCCCTGGTAGTTACGGTTCTTGGTGGACACTATTCCCTGGCTGACCGTACGCGTCAGCCCCATCGGATTACCGATAGCAAAGACCTGGCGTCCGTCGGTAACATCCTTGATATCGCCAAGGTACGCGTAGGCAAACGGTTTGTCGGCTTCTTCAATTTTCAGGAGCGCCAGGTCGGAATACGGATTGAGTGCGATTATCTTGACCTTCTTGTAATACTCCTGCCCAAATCCGCGTTCGCCTTGCCGAAACACAGTAATCTTGATGCGTGTCTCGCCTGCTATTACGTGATAGTTCGTGATCAGGTATCCGTCAGGACTGATCAGAAAACCCGACCCCTGCCCGCCGGGCGAGTTGACCATCACCACCGCCTGGCCGAAAGATTTCGCCTTCGCTTCAATCGTACCGGGCTTAAGTGCGGCGGTGCGGTATATCCGCCCCTTGGCGGCGACTTCACCGGACGGACGCGTCTCGGCGCGGCCGGACGGTTGCGTCGCAGCCGAATCCTTCAGTATCTTTGCAACATCAGATCGCCTTAGGCGAACGACCTCCGCGCCGAGGTCGACAACCACCATTCTGGAATCGGACTTCAGTATCTTGCCTTTAATCTCGGCTCCCCCTTTGAGGACGACACGGTCGGCGGCTAGAGTTCGACCGCACACGCAAACCGCCGCCATACACACCAGCAGGAGTCCGGCGGATAGTGCAATCGACCGACGCGTTGAGTAGATACATCCCCTTGTTATCATTACCGACTCCCTTCGATAGCGTCGCATGCGACGTTGGTTTCGCTTCATTGCAGCGGGCTCTCCTGACCCCGATCACCAACATAGTAAGTATTTGCAATTTATCGTACAAGTAATTACCTTGACAGGGAATTCCAACCGAACGGGAGTGAACATGAATCACGCCAAGAGCAGATCGATTCTCTTTGTACTAACAGTTGCGGTATCCGTTGTCTGTCTGCAGATCTGGACGCCTTCAACAGTATCGGGGGCGACCAAAACCAAGAAATCCAAAGGATCCAAGCCATCAGGCAATCTCAACCAGTACTACGGTTTTGGTCCGATGGAGATACTCAAGCTCCAGTGGGGCCTGGGCGCCCCCAGTATTGCGGACATCAATCACGACGGGCTCAACGATATCATTACGACCAACAACTCCAAGGCCCGTATCGAACTGCTTCTCCAGAAGAAAGACTTCGACCCCAAGGCAAAAGTAACCGTTGAGATTCGCGACAACAACATTAATGATGTCTTCGGTAGAGAACGCACGTGGCGTTTTCATCGCACGTCGTACGATCTGGACGTCAGCGCTTCGGCGGTAATCGCCGCAGATTTAAACAGCGACGGCATGCTCGATCTGGCCTACAACACAAAAGAGGCCCTCTACATAACGCTTCAAAAAACACCGGGCAAGCCCGTTGCGAAAAGCGGGAACAAGAAACCAGCCAAGACCGGAGCACCCACCGGCCAGACGCCTCGCGAACCGCTATGGCTGACAGCCAAACGCATCTCAATAAGCGGAGCCCTCCAGATGTCCCACGCCATGGCCTGCGGCGACCTGAATGGCGACAAGCGAACCGACATAGCTCTGCTCGGCGGGGATGGAACGTTCGTGCTGCTACAGTCGGCCGACGGGAAAATGGGCCAACCGCAGAAACTTTACTCGTCCAGCCGACGGGCGCGCAAGCTCATGATCGGCGACATTAACGCCGACGGGTTTGACGACATAGTGGTCCTGACCACTGAACGAGCGTTTCCCCTTCGCGTTCGCTTCCAGACCTCTGACGGGAAGCTCGGTCCGGAAGTCCGCTTGGCGATGACAACTCCCGGAGCCGTGGAACTTATAAAGCTGGGCAAGCGGAATTGCCTGGCCGCGATCTCCGCCCACAGCGGGCGCGTGCAAATCTGGGCGTTGGGCAAGCAGAAGGACAAGGAAACCTATCCCGTATTCACCTATCCCCTGCCCGCAGCCGAATCGGCTGGCAAACGCGATATTGTAAGCGCCGATGTCGACGGCGACGGTCTGAGCGACGTGGTGGTCTCCGACCCGTCTGCCGCGGAGTTCCTGTTGTACCAGGCCTCCGCCAAAACATCCCTGACCTCAGCAAAACGCTTTCCAGGGCTGACGGACATGCAGAAACTCTGCTCCGGGGATCTCGACGGGCGCGGTAAGGATGCGGTGGTCTCCCTTAGCATTAAGGAGAAACTCGTCGCCGTAACGCGTTTCGAGGCCGGACGGCTGACATTTCCCAAATCCATCAACGTAAAAGATGAGCCTGTCGCAATCGATCTGGCGGACGTAAACGGCGATTCGAAGCTCGATCTGCTCTATATCGCTCGCGACAAGAAAGCGGACAAGTTCTTTCTCCGCACGGTCATGAGCGTTGGTCGAAAGGACGCCAAACCGGGAAATCCGGTCGAACTCTCCGAAGTCACAGAGCGTCCTCAGGACATCCGCACCGCAGACATCGATAATGACGGGCGATGCGACGCTATTATCATCAAATCGTACGGACCGCTGCTGCTGATTCGACAGAACAAGACGGGCAAGTTCGAACAGGTCTCCAAAGGCGATATTCACTCCGGACTGGTCAACAACGTATTGGCCAGTTCAATGTCGATCGGGCCTTTGGGCCCCAAAGGGGCTGCGGCGCTGCTGCTGGCACGAAAGAAATTCGCCAGATCTCTCATCTTCGGACCCGAAGGCCGATGGCGGGTTGTCGATCAGTACCCCGCGGTGAACCAGCAGAGCAATGTGGTCGCCGCCGCCGCCTGTCGCCTGCCCGGTAGAAAAGACGTGACAATCGTAACCTACGACACCGCTCGCGAACGCCTGGGAATCCTCGCACGCAAAGCCGACGGTACGTATCGCACTGACAAAGAATTGGAAATCGGGTCGGTCAGCGTCCGCAAGATCCTGGCGGGCAATTTCGGAGGCTCCTCGCCCTTAAGCCTGCTGGTATGCGGAACCAGCAAGCTTATCCGAATACCCCTTACCGGCCAGACCCACCAATTGGCGAAAATCGCCTCGTTTGAACCTGATGTAAAGACCGGACGATACGGAGCCCTTACTGCGGGCGATGTCAATTCCGACGAGAAACCGGATATCGTCCTCTGCGAACAGATAACCCGGCACGTCGAGATTCTCACGTTCAATCCCCGAGCCAAACTGGTCGCGGCCACGAAATTCAAGGTCTTCGAGCAGGCCCAGGCTCCCCAACGCGATAAGTGGGACAACAAACCGGTCTCCGGGCAGCCCAAGATCGCTGTTCTCGGCGACGTGACCGGCGACGGAAAGAGCGACCTGGTCATCCTGGTCCACGACCGCCTGATTGTCTATCCGCAGGACTGAGCGCATCCCGACAAAACCCTGTTCCTTCAAATCGGCGCTTCCTCTTGCGGAAGTACGGCTAGAGGGAGAAATCTCTTTATTTGCAAGGCCCGGCAAGTCATCATCGTTATAGAACATAACTGTATCGACATTGGAGACATTAGATGAAGATTCTCGCTATCACCGCTCTTCTGACCGCCCTGTTAACCACCGCCGCTCTTGGAGAAGACTGGCCTGAATGGGGCGGAGGGCACAATCGCAACATGGCGTCGAGCGAGAAGAACATCCCCATGTCGTTCGGACCAGGCAAGCCCAAAGACGACTCCCGCCAAATCGATCCATCCACCACGAAAAACGTCAAATGGTCGCTAGTTCTGGGCAGCCAAACATATGGAAACCCTGTGGTCTCGGACGGTAAGATCATCGTCGGCACGAACGACGGGATGTTGAAGGATGAGAGATTCAAGCGTACGCGGGGCGGGTTGGTTATCTGCTGCGACGCCGAAACGGGCAAGATTCTCTGGCAGCTTGTTGTTCCGCGATTCAGAACCAACAACCGACAGTTCAACTACGACGATCTGAATCTGGGCATCTGCAACTCAGCGACTATCGAAGGCGACAGAGCGTATATCGTTTCCAGCCGCGGCGATGTGCTGTGCCTCGACATGAACGGACAGGCCGACGGAAACGACGGCGTGTTCAAGGATGAAGGCAAGTACATGGTCGACGTCGGTAAGCCCCCAGCCAAGATCAACAAGTCCGACGCCGACATCATCTGGCGGTACGATATGATCGCAGAAACACCCATGAACCCGCAGGACGCTTCGAGCTGCGCAGTGATTGTCGACGGCGATTTCGTTTACGCGGGCACTTCAAATGGTGTGGACAGAGGGCACGTTAGATGCAAGTACCCCGACGCGCCAAGCGTGATTGTGTTGGATAAGAAGACCGGTAAGCTGCTGGCGATGGACGATGAGAAGACCAGCAGACAGATACTGCACGGACAGTGGTCCTCGCCGGCAATGGTCACGGTCAACGGTAAGAAGCTGCTCCTGTACGGATGCGGCGACGGCGTGCTCTATGCATTCGAAGCCCTGACCAAGGCTCCCAAGGGCGACAAGCCGGAAATACTGAAGGTCGCGTGGAAATACGACTGCAGCCCAAAGGAATACCGATTCGACAAGAACGGCAAGAAACGCAAGTACGAGAAGCGACACGCCAGTTACAAGAGTGGGAAACGCGGTGGAGGACCATCCGAAATCATCGCGACACCCGCCGTTCATAAAGGGCGAATCTACGTTTCCATCGGGCAGGACTCCCGCCATGGAATGGGAGACGGAGCGCTGTCGTGCATTGATGCGGCCACCGGCAAGAGAATCTGGATATCGAAACTGGTTGACCGGACGATGTCGACTTGCTCGATCCTGGACGGATTTCTCTACGTATCGGACTACACGGGCAACCTGCACTGCTTCGATCCGGACACCGGAAAACGCCACTGGGTCCACGAAACCAAATCGCCGCTCTGGAGTTCGACATTCGCGGTGGACGGCAAGGTCTTCCTGGGCACGGAAGACCGTGAACTGTGGGTTCTCAAGGCGGGCAAAGAGAAGAAGGTGCTCAACAAGATCAAGCTCCTGGAAAAGATGGCCAATACTCCCGTCGTCGCAAACGGCGTACTCTACATCGCCACCGGGCGATACCTGTACGCCATCTCCGCCGACGGCAAGAAAAAGTAACTCCTAGGCGTGGGAAGATCGCATGCGACTGCCCAGCATATTCCTGGCGATTACCGTAAGTTTGTCGAGCAGCATCGCCTCGGCAGGCGACTGGCCACAGTGGGGTTGCCGGCCCGATCGAAACATGGCCTCGGATGCGAAGAATCTGCCCGCCTCATTCGGGCCCGGCAAGCCAATAGACCGAAGCCGTCAAATCGACATGTCCACAACGCGCAACGTCAAATGGGCTATCGTCCTGGGCAGCCAGACGTACGGAAACCCGGTGGTCTCGCGCGGGAGGATCATCGTCGGCACAAATGACGCCACGCTCAAGGACGAACGCTTCAAGCGAACACGGGGAGGCCTGGTCATCTGTTGCGACGCCGAAACGGGCGAGACTCTCTGGCGTCTTGTCGTACCGCGATTTGAAACAAAGGACAAGAGGTCCAATCTGGACCATCTGAATCTGGGCATCTGTAACTCAGCAACTATCGAGGGCGACAGGGCTTACATTATCTCCAGCCGCGGAGACGTGCTCTGCCTCGACATGAACGGACAGGCCGACGGAAACGACGGACCTTTCAAAGATGAAGGCCAATACATGGTCGCCAAAGGGCTCAAGCCAGCAAAACTCAACAAGTTCGACGCCGATATCATATGGCGATACAACATGATCACCGAACTGCCCGTCTGGCCGCAGGACGCTCTCAGTTGCGCGGTGCTCATACACGGTGATTTCATCTACGCCGGCACGTCAAACGCTGTGGATCAGTCA
Organism: Phycisphaerae bacterium; assembly: GCA_030745875.1. Taxonomy (GTDB): domain Bacteria; phylum Planctomycetota; class Phycisphaerae; order SM23-33; family SM23-33; genus BS750m-G57. The sequence goes on along the minus strand of JASLNT010000066.1, from coordinate 14,673 downwards.
CACATCAACGTACCGTATCCCGATGCGCCAAGCATGATCGTGCTGAACAAGAAGACCGGTAAGCTGCTTGCCGTGGACAAAGAGAAGATCGGAAGAAGGATGCTGCACGGACAATGGTCCTCGCCAACCATGGGCAAGATTGGGGGAAAGACGCTCGTTTTCTACGGGGCCGGCGACGGGATGCTCTATGCGTTCGAAGCACTGTCCAAGTCGCCCGCCGCAGGCAAGGTTGCAACGCTGAAAAAGGTTTGGAGATACGACTGCAATCCGCGCGACTACCGCTACCGCACGGATGGTGCGAAGATTCTCTACCAACGCATACACGGAACCGCCCGGAACACAACGCGCGGTGAAGGCCCCTGCGAGATCATCGGAACACCGGTGCTCTACAAGAACCGCGTTTACGTAGCCATCGGCCAGGACCCGCGACACGGAACGGGCAAGGGATGCCTGTCATGCGTGGATGCCGCAACCGGAAAGAGAATCTGGGAGTCGCGACTTGTCGAGCGGTCCCTGTCGACCTGTTCGATCTACGACGGACTGCTCTACATCGCCGACTACACGGGCAACCTGCACTGTTTCGATCCCGACTCAGGCAAACGTCACTGGGTTCATCACACCGACCCGGAGTACGGAAAGTGGGTCTTCAAAACCAACTCACCGCTCTGGAGTTCGACATTCGCCGCCGATGGAAAGGTCTATCTCGGAACGGAAAAGAAGGAACTGTGGGTATTCCAAGCCGGTAACAAGAAGAAGGTTCTGAACAGGATCCGACTCCTGGAGAAGATGTCTAACACGCCAATCACCGCAAACGGTATACTGTATATCGCCACCGGACGATACCTCTACGCCGTATCCCACAACACCGGAGGCGCCAGGAATAAGCAGCACCCAAACCAGGAATGATTGCATGATGCTAACTCGCATTCTCACAATAGTTGTAGTCGCCCTGTTGGGTAGTGCGGCTTCAGCGGAGGATTGGCCACAGTGGGGTTGCAGTTCAGGCCGCAACATGGCGTCGGACGCAAAAAACATGCCTGTTTCGTTCGGGCCAGGCAAACTCAAAGACGGACGCCGCCAAATCGACATGTCGACAACCCGCAACGTCAAGTGGGCAATTTCTCTGGGCAGCCAGACTTACGGAAACCCCGTAGTCTCCGGCGGCAAGATCATCGTCGGGACTAACGACGCCGCGCTTAAAGACCCCCGCTTTCGAAAAACACGAGGCGGGCTGGTGATCTGTTGCAACGAAAAAACGGGCGAGACTCTCTGGAAACTCGTCGTCCCGCGATACGTGGTCCGGGAGCGTGGTTTCTACATGGACCAGATGAATTTGGGCATCTGCAACTCAGCCACTATCGAAGGCGATCGGGCTTATCTGGTGACCGGTCGAGGCGAGGTCCTGTGCCTCGACATGAACGGACAGGCCGACGGTAACGACGGGGCATTCCAGGATGAAGGTAAGTTCATGGTCTCCGCGGGACGCCCGGCTGCGAAGCTCAACAAGTCCGACGCCGACATCATCTGGCGATACGACATGGTCACTCAACTGCCCGTCCGCCCGCACGATGCAGTAAGCTGCGCCGTGCTGATTAAAGGCGACTTCATCTACGCAGGCACTTCAAACGGACCGGATCTGTCACACATAAACGTGCCCTACCCCGACGCACCCAGCCTGATCGTCCTGAACAAGAAGACCGGCAAGCTGGCGGGGGTCGATGCCGAGAAGATCGGCAGGCGAGTCCTGCACGGGCAGTGGTCATCGCCTTCGATGGGCAAGGTCGGCGACAAGGTTCTTATCTTCTTCGGCGGCGGCGACGGGCTACTTTACGCTTTCGAAGCGTTGGAAGAAGCGCCCGAAGGCGACAAGCCCGCAGCACTGAAAAAGGCGTGGTCCTACGACTGCAACCCACGCGACTACCGCTACGATGAAAACGGGAAGAAACGCTTGTATCAGCGTTTGACCGGACCGGCGAGGAACAAGGTTCGCCGCGAAGGCCCAAGCGAGATCATCGCAACTCCGGTGTTTCACAAGGGGCGAGTCTACGTCACCACCGGACACGACCCGAACCACGGAACAGGCAAGGGAATGCTGTCGTGCGTGGACGCAGCCACCGGTAAGAGAATCTGGGATTCTCGTCAGGTCGAACGCTCGCTGTCGACCTGCTCGATCTACGACGGGCTGCTGTTCATCGCTGACTACTCGGGCAACGTACACTGCTTTGACGCCGACAGCGGAAAGCACCACTGGGTGCACCGCACGGACCCGACATACGAGAAACGCCCGTACTGGCCCGCCTCATCGCTGTGGAGTTCGACATTCGCAGTCGATGGGAAAGTCTATCTCGGCACGGAGAAGAAGGAACTGTGGGTCTTCAAGGCCTCGAAAAAGAAGAAAATCCTCAACAGGATCCCGCTACTTGAAAAAATGTCCAACACGCCGATCACCGCCAATGGCGTACTCTACGTAACCACCGGACGATACCTCTACGCGGCGGCCTCCGCACCCAAACCGTAAGACGGTCGGCAGCCCACCCTTGCCAAAACGTCCGGCGGATGTAATTCTATAGAGACCAACCGCTTCTTCCGGGTCGGACGTTCGAGCCCGGCGGGAGGATGAACCGGAAACTCCAGGGAGTTAGTAATGAAAGCATCTTTCATCCGTATCGCCGCACTCATCGCCGCAGCGAGCGCCTTCACACCAGTCGCCCGGGCCGCAGATGTCGCACACAAGTTCCTCGGTGTGGACAACAAGACCAACAACCTGATTTACGTTGACCAGACCAACACAAAGAACAACTGGACCACCTCCATCCCGGGCGGATCTCGCGATCTGCAGGTAATCGACGGTAAAGAAGTGCTCGTAAGCCACGGCAACGGAGCGGGCCTGTACGATCTGGCTACAGGCAAGAAACTCTGGGCAATAGATTCGTTCAAGGGCATCAACACGGCCCGGCGTACAGCCGACGGAAAAACGCTCCTCGGAGGGCACGGGCAGGGAGGCATATGCATTTACACCGTCGATAGCAAAGGCAAGACGCTCAGCACGCTCGTACTGAAAGGTCTCAGGGACTTGCGCCTGATGCGGCGCTTGAAAGACGGGAACATCCTGCTGACAGTCGCCAAACCCTACCGCGTCATCGAAGTCGACGCAAAGGGCAAGATCGTATGGCAGGCCAAGATTCCAGGCAAGGGCTACAAGGCCGTCCGCCTGCCGTGCGGGAATACGCTGGTCTCAACCGCCGGTGCGGTAAAGGTCGTTGAAATCGACACAGCCGGGAAGGTCGTCGCGTCGGTCGGCGGGAAGGACGCACATCCGAAACTGCTGCTGGACTGCTTCTCGGGGTTTGACACGCTGAAGAACGGCAATATCGTTGTCGCCAACTGGCTGGGACACGGTAATCAGGGCAAAGGACAGCACCTTATCGAGTTCGACCGCAAGAACAAAGTAGTCTGGACATGGGGCGATCACAAGATCGCCAAAGTGCTCACGAACATGCTTATCCTCGACGATGTCAGGCAGGCGTCGACCACCGCTGCCGCCGCCCCCGCCGCCGGCGATTGGGTGAATCTCTTCGATGGAAAAACGCTCACAGGATGGACCAATCCTTACACATGGGGCAAGGCATCGGTCGTTGACGGCGAGATTCACCTGACGACGACCAAACGAAAATTCTTCCTGACCACCGCCAAACAGTACGCCGACTTCATTTTTGAAGTCGAAGTCAAGATGCCCGAAGGCAAGAGCAACTCCGGATTCATGTTCCGCTGCCATCGCAAACCCAACAGAGTGTTTGGCTACCAAGCCGAAGTCGACCCGTCAGACCGTAAATGGTCGGGCGGACTGTACGATGAGGGGCGACGCGGCTGGCTGCACCCCAACAAGAAGAAGAAAGAGACAATCGAAGCATTCCGCAAGAACGCCGGCGAGTGCTTCAAACGCGATGGCTGGAATAAATACCGTATCGAATGCGTCGGCGACCGATTGAAGATCTCCGTAAACGGCGTGCAGACAACCGACTTCAAGGATTCAACCGACGCCCAGGGTTACCTCGCCCTCCAGCACCACGGTGAAAAGGGCAAGATATACCGATTCAGAAATATCCGAGTAAAGGTCCTCAAACCCGCTAAGGAGTAAGAGTGATGAGTACTTCCAAGATAGCGATTACATGCGTGCTGGTAACGGCCGCTTGCATGTGCGTCACGCTCGCCGAAGACGCCAGGACGCCGCCTGTCGCGCTGCGAGCCCACAACATCGTAGTGCCGCCCGACACCGGACCTGTAAGCGGCCTGACAGTTGTAAATCTCCTGGACACAGCTTACAGCGGCAAGGTAACAGTGAAACTGCCCTCCGGATGGAAAGCTGACAAAACGACATTCGACGTCTCGCTGAAGCCCCGCGAGACAAAGCACATTCCCTTCGCGCTGGAAAAAGCAATCGCCCGCAAAACACACGTTTATCCGTACATAATCACCGCCGTCGGCGGGGGACAGACCGTTGCTGTAGAACAGCAGGTGATCTGTGCGACCAGCCCGTACGTCAAACCGAAGATCGACGGGGACATCTCCGAATGGCTGGAAGACGCAGTTCCGGTAACGTTCGTCTGCAAGGGCAAGAAGACCGTCGTGCGGACGTTCTGGAATAAGCGAAATTACTGCCTGAGCGTTGAAGTTCAGGAGGACAAGTTCGACCCAGGCGCAGATGCGATCCAGTTCGCACTGGCCTCGGGCAAGGCGTCGACCGGCAAGCTGCCCAACGACAAGACCGCCCGCCACGAATTCGTTGTCGTCGGCGGAAAGTGCTATCAAATCGCAAAACCCGGAACTCCTCTGGGCGACACGCAGAAGCCCGCGAACCTGCCAGCCGAGCCGGTAGCCAAGGCGGAAGTAGCCGTCAAGCGGGAGAAGGACATCACGCGATACGAAATATCCGTACCCATCCGCCCAATGAGAAGTGAATTGAAACCCACCACGGGACGCGAATACCGTTTCGGGGTCCTGGTCCACGATCCCGATGGAACGGGCGTGCGCGAGATGGGATTAGTCGCCGCCCCACTGCCCGGAGCCTGCAACAAATACGCATGGAGCAAATGGGTCGGAGCGAAATTCCCCGACAAACCCCTACTCGACAGCAAACTCGAATGGGGCTTCTGTACATCGATACATTGATCGGCTACATTAAACGCGTTGTCGACATCGCTCGCTCAGGGCGCCGCGTATTTCAAGAATCTTCAGACAGGAGAAACCTAATGAATCGCAAAATGAAAACTCTGGTCAGGCTGGTTGTCGCCCTTGTGTTCGGAGTCATGCTTGTCTCGGGCTGCTCGAAACCCGCCATAAACACAAATACGGGCGGCGCGCCCGCCAAAGGCGCCATCGTAATCCAGTCGGCGTTGGCGGACAATGAAGACGCTTCGATAGCAGGCAAGACCGCCGCCGAAGCTCTCAAAAAGGCCATGGGCGACACCGCGGCGAAGGTCGTGCTCGTAACCGACTGCTTCGACGACAAGGGGCTCAAGACCAAGGTTGTCAAAGCGGTGACATCCGTATTCTCCAAGGACATCGTGATCGGATTCTCCGGATATGGAGCCTTCACTCAGGCCCGAGCCGAAGATCTCGACACCGTATGCGTGTTGGGAATCGGCGGTGATGGGATCGACGTCCAAACCGCATTCGTAAAGGATATGGGCGCCAAGGGCCTGTCGTTTGAAACTGACAAGGACAAACTCACCAAGGCCCTGGGCGACGGAGCCCGCAAGCTGGCCGGCCAGTTTACCAAGAGAGCTGATTCGAAACTCCTGATCGCCATCCCCGATGCACACTCGCCCAAGAACCAACTGTTCATGGACGGCCTGCAGGATGTGGTCGGCAAGGATTTCCCGATAACCGGCGGATCGATATCCAAGAACGACGGTGAGACGTTCCTCCACTACAAAGGCCAGCTCCACAGCGACAGCGCCATTGGGATAATGCTCTCGGGCGACTTCAAGGTCGCACTGGCCGGACGCCAGGCTAAAACCAACGACGCCGTAATCGCCACCGCCAAAGACGGGGCCGCAGAGGCACTGAAGAAACTCGACGCCAAACCGATCGCCATGATCGCCTTCGACTGCGCCGGACGAAAAGGCAAACTCGACGAACTCGGAGACGAACTCAAGGCCTTCCAGAGCGTCACGGGCAAGGATATCACGCTGTTCGGAAGCTACTGCGCGGGCGAATTCGGACCGGCCGACGTCACCGAGAAGAAACCCGGCGTACTGTCAAGCGGAATGGGCTGGCACGCGATGATCACGTTCATCGGGCGTTAACGAACATGAACGCACAATCTCGACGCGATTTTCTCAGGGCCGCCTCGCTGGCGGGCGTTGCTGTCCTCGCTAATTCGGCTGCGGGCCAGACTCCGCCCCTCGGCGGCGATTCGGTCCGCGCAATCAAATACCTCAGCGCCGCCGATTCAACGAATCAGCCGGCGATCTTCTACGCGCCCGAATCGAAAACCGCTATCCCGTTGCTGGTGGGTCTGCACACATGGAGCGCCAACTACAAGCAGGTCGGCGGGCGATGCCCTTACGGGCCATGGTGCATCAAGAACAAATGGGCGTTCATCGGACCGGATTTCCGCGGACCAAACAAACGCCCGCAGGCGTGCGGATCGCAGCTCGCCGTAGACGACATCCTCAGCGCCGTACAACATGCGCGCAAAGTCGCCAACATAGACGCTAACCGAATCTATCTCGTCGGCGTCTCCGGCGGCGGACATATGGCGATGCTGATGGCCGGGCGGGCTCCGAAAATATGGGCCGGTGTCTCGGCGTGGGCGGGAATATCGGACCTGACCGCCTGGCATCGCGAGTGTAAGAAAGCCAAACGCAGGTACGCGACGGACATCGAGAAGTCCTGCGGAGGACCGCCCGGAAAGAGCGATGCGGTGGACCTCGAATACAAGAACCGATCACCGCTCACCTGGCTGGGCAAGGCCAGGCAATCCGGAGTCAATCTGGACATAAATACCGGTATTCTTGACGGCCATCGCGGGTCTGTCCCCATTAGCCACACGTTACTGGCCTTCAACGCCGTAGCAGATCCGGCCGACCGATTCTCAGACACTGACATCGCCTACATGGTCGAAAAGGCCGAAATTCCCACACATCTGCAGAAGAAACTCTCAGACCGCACGTATGGACCAAAGACACCCCTGTTGCGAAGAGCATCGGGCTCCGCTCGCATCACGATATTCAAAGGCGGCCACGAAATCGTACCTGCCGCCGCCCTGACATGGTTATCGCAGCAGAAGAAAACACCAGCCAAACCAAAGTAACTCACGCTATTTTTCCACCGGCGTGATCTTCAGCGTGACTGTCGCTTTGGTCACAGGCGCCTTCAGCGCAATGCCGATGCGCGTCGGAAGCGTTTTGGTCTTGACATCCTCCTTGATCTGTTCGCTCTTCACCCCATACTCCGCCCCACCGGTGTTAATTTCCACACGCAGTTTCCGTCCGCCGTCGCTAACAATTACCGCATCATTTCCGCTACGCTCCCACTTGCCCAGCGTTATCAAAGCAGTTTCGAATGATGCGGCTTTGCTGAAGGCGACATCGTCCACGACCGTCAGCGAACCAGTTCCCAAGCGAGAGTACGTAAACGTTCTGTTGAGCTTCGTAAGATGGGGTGATTGCTTAACATACGCCGAACGAATATCCAGAACAAGCGTGTCGGCGTCGTCGGTGAAGTTCGTTTTGACGACAGTCCCTTTGGCTCCCCGACCGGTCTGCTGAAGCTTGCCGGCGATGCGCGGTACGGGATGTCCCAACGAATTCAGCACTCCGCTGACATAGCGTTTGGAACTGAATGTCCGGGATGTGTAGACCTCTGCTCCGGGGTCCACGAGAACGGGTGTCTTGCCCGCAACGACCACGTACGATCCGACGTCGTTGTGGTTATGGTGTTCGGCGTTGTGCCCGCCCTTGAGTGCGACGCCGATTAGGCATTTTGATTTAGCCTTCGGGCGACAGATAAGCACGCCGGCCTTGTCGAACCACGTTCGCACGCCCGGACCAGCCGAGGCGTGTCCTCTATGGATTGCACTGATCGAACTGGAGAACGAGAATATCATCGATTCGGGCAATCGTCCCTTGAAACCCGCCAGATCCTTGTCGTCGTCAGGATCGGCGCCGAGCGAGTATCTTCGCGAAAGAAAATGCACCATATCACGCGAGGCTCGAGCGTTGACTGAGCAGTCGGCGAACGCAGGCGACACACCGCCCATAATCTCGATCTTCTGCGGAAACATAGCCGGAGCCCTTACGTTGTCAGCCTCCATCATATCTATCCGCCCGCCGGTGGCCTGCCAGATTGTCTCGGCTAACTGAACGTAGTTTCCAAACCCGTACGACCAGTAACCAAGCCCCTCGCTGCAATATCCGTCAGACGTAAAGCCAGCCAGGAAGCTCTTGGAGTACTTCATCGCAGCGGCAACGTATTTCGCCCGCTCGGCGCGGGATTCGATATTCGCCAGCGCCGCTCCGGTGACCCCCGCCAGACACACCGCATTCCAGTTGTTCGTGGTCGACAGCCACCAGTTCGCTCGACGCTTCCCGCTCACCATCGCCATGTACGGATCGAATATCCGCTTGCGGAGATTGGCGTCGATCAGCTTGCGAGTCTTGGCGCTGAGTTTGTCGCCCAGCAGGTATTTCGCCGTCGCCAACTCCCAGCCCACATATGAAGACGCCAGATCGATATCGATGATCTTGCCCTTGAAGTTCGCCAGCGACCTGTCGTGCGCCGGATACACCCACGTACGTTCGCTGCAGACCGCGGTAATGACCTTCTCCAGATCGGTGATGAATCGTCCGTGGTTTTCAAGGCACTCGGCCACGGTAAACAGCCCGATCCTGCTTCGACGCGCAGAGGCGACTCGCTGCCACCTGCTGCGATTGCCCGTTCGTGAGAAATCCAGATACAGTTCATCGCTCTGGACGGGCAACGGTTTGCCTATGAGCCCCGCGGCCTGGTCGACGACACTGCGATAGCCCGGCGAGGCGGTGAGAGCCTTCCACGCCGCACGATCCGTCGCCGGGCGACCCAGACCGGCGGGCTTCTTCGGCAGGAATTCGGAGACGTCCGACGGCGCCGCAGCATCACTGGAAGCTGCAATCACACACACTATCAGTCCGATCAAACCGCTTTTACGCATCTGTATCTCCGCACTCGGCCCGTTGCGGGCCTGTTAAACGATAATAGCCTTTTTCACGCCAGTAGCAAGACTACCATCCGGGGAGCGTTATCTGGTATTATAGGCGCATTAGTGCGATATGAATTAGGAGTTTAGCGATGGTGAATTCTCGTCTTATGGTCTTGGCGTTGGCGATGGCGATTCTGCTGATCGGCTCGGCCCAGGGCGCCGGTCCGGCAGCGACGGTTTCCATCTCGGCCAGCGGACCGCTGGCTTCCGGCAGTATGACCGAAAACGCCGCCATACATCCCAACCGAGATTACACGTTCAGCAAAGTGCCCAAGTTCCTTCAAGGGCTGAAGTTCACCTCGCATCAACACAACGGGCCGGCGCGTTACACGTGCACCGTCAAAACGGCCGGACGCCTGTATATCTGCCTGCAAGACCCGCTGGAGCCCAAAGCGATCAAGCTCAGCGGCGACTGGCGCCAGTGCGGTAAAATGGACACCGTTATCAGAGGCAAGAGCTATCCGTGGACGATCTTCAGTCTCGACGCCAAAGCCGGCGCCTCGTTCTCTGTCCCGTCGCGAGACAGATGGGGCTCGGTGATCGCCGTCGGCAAGATCGAGAACCTCAAGGCCGCACCCGTCCGGACTCGCCGGGTCGCACCCAAACGATCACCCGCCTCCAGCGACGAGTACGGATATCTGCAGAACGATATAAGAAACCGAAAATGGTTCGACCAGATCGCCGACCAATCGCTGGCCAAAGAGGCGTTGATACTCCCTACCGACACGACACCCACCGGCGTGGTCCTGCGCCGGACCGAAGCACTTGCTGCGAAGATAGCTTCCATGAAAGGTGCCGCCGACATCAGCAAGCTGACCACCGAGCTCAAGGCCCTGCGGGCAGAGGCGCCCAGCCGCGAAACATTCGACAAAATCTCCAAACTCCGCCGAAAGATAGCGTTTTCAAACCCCCTGCTGAACTTCGACAAGCTGCTGTTCATCACGCGCGTCGATCCGGGCGGACCGTTCCACATGTGCGACCAGTTCTACGGGTGCAACACCAAACCCGGCGGCGGGCTGTACGTGCTTTCCGATCCGTTCGGCGACAAGCCCCAAGTTACGAATCTGCTGGAGAATTCGGTGGTCCAATCGGGGCGTCTGAAGGGCAAGAAGTTGACCGGCGGTTCGTTCCTGTCGCCCGAATTATCGTTCGACGGCAAGACGATCCTGTTCGCCTGGACGCAATCGCAAGCCAAGAAGACATATACGTGGGGCCCTACAATCAGCTATCACATCTTCAAGTGCAACGCCGACGGATCGAACCTTCAGCAGATCACTGACGGCGACGCCGACGACTTCGACCCGTGCTTCCTGCCGAACGGGCGCGTCGCATTCATCTCGTTGAGGCGAGGCGGGTACCTTCGCTGCGGGCGCCATTGCCCGGTCTACACGACATTCTCGATGAAGCCCGACGGCTCGGACATAACCCCCCTTAGCCATCACGAAACGCACGAATGGCAGCCCAGCGTTGACAACGACGGAATGCTGGTCTACACGCGGTGGGACTATATCGACCGCGACACCAACGTCGCCCACCACATCTGGATATCGTACCCCGACGGACGCGATCCTCGCAGCCTGCACGGGAACTACCCGCTGGATCGCAGGAAACGCCCCTGGATGGAGATGGAGATTCGGGCGATTCCCGGATCGCACCGATACGTAGCGGTCACCGGAGCCCATCACGGCAACGCGATCGGCTCGCTGGTGCTGATCGACCAGCGGATCGAAGACGACAACGCGATGAGCCAGGTAAAACGCCTGACGCCCGAGGCCCCGTTCCCGGAATCCGAGACCAACACCAGGACCGGCATGCGATACGGAACGCCCTGGCCTTTGAGCGAGGATTTCTATCTCTGCATCCACGACCCGGCCGCCAGGAACCGCGGACTATACCTGATCGACCGCTTCGGAAATCGCGAACTGCTCCATCGCGACGCAGCGGTCCCGTGCCTGAGCCCGATCCCGTTGCGAGCGCGCCCCAAACCGCCAGTCATACCGGACCAGACGCGAGTCGACCGCCAGGCGACCATCGCAGTGATGAACGTATACGATGCCGATTTCGAGTGGCCCAAAGACACGAAGATCAAATCGCTGCGAATCATACAAATGCTTCCCAAATCCACCGCCCCGCCGAACAAGCCGCGAATCGGAATAGCCTCCCAGACAAACGCACGTGCGATCCTCGGAGACGTTCCGGTCGAGGCCGACGGGAGTTGCTATTTCGAGGCCCCGGTCGGCGTGCCAATCTACTTCCAGGCGTTGGACGGCCGCGGGTTGGCGGTCCAGTCGATGCGATCGGCAACTTACGTTCATCCGGGCGAGCGTCTGACCTGCCTGGGTTGCCACGAACGCAAACTCGCCACGCCGAAAGCCTCAAAAGCGCCCAGAATGCCGATAGCGATGAAACGAGCGCCCTCGAAGATACGAGCGGAAGTCGACGGATCCAATCCGTTCAACTATCCGCGTCTTGTCCAGCCGGTGCTCGACAAGCACTGCATCAAGTGCCACACTGAGAACAACGCCAAGAAGGACCGCAAGAAGACCGCACCGGATTTGAGAAACATAGTCACCAAACATAACGGATGGACCCAGTCGTACGTCTCGCTGGCGGGCAAATACGGGTTCTACTTCCATGTCACCAACGGATCTATAAACAGCGGTGTGCACGGCGGGAGTCGCTCCATTGCCGGCAAGTTTGGCGCAAAGGCCTCGCCCCTGTTCCAGATGCTCGAAAAGGGTCATCACAAGCTCAAACTACCGCCCGAAGACCTGCACCGCCTGACGCTCTGGCTCGACAGCAACTCAGAGTTCTACGGAGCCTACTACAAGACAAAAGAACAAGCGGCCGGTGAGATCGTACTACCGGACCTGCAATAGTCCCCGCTACGGAGTAAGGAAGATATGGATACTGTCCGTCCCGGACGTAACGGAAGAACTGTCGCCCTGGCGTTGCTTACAACTGGCGTAATATTGCTGCAACTTGCCGGATCGGCCCTGGCCAAACGTCGAGGGCCCGAGACCGTCACCCAGGCCAGACACATCGCTCTGGACGCGATGGTAAAAGACAATCCGGTGATGAACTTCAAGAAGCTCCTGTTCGTCAAGCGGTTCAAGTACCAGTCCAACCACTACTACACGGACTACATCAACGGCTGCAAGACGTTCGGCGGCAACCTGTCCGTGCTGGACATGAAGACCCGTGAAGTGATCGATCTTTGCCCGGAAATGAAAGATGGAATATTCGGGCGCTTCGATCTGCACTTCGATGCGACGAAAATCGTGTTCGCATGGAAGAAAGAACGCGACACGGGCTTTTTCTTGTACGAGATCCGAATCGATCCGACAACGGGCAAGCGAATCGAAAAGCCCCGCCAGGTGACCTTCCCGCCGAGCAATGAAGCCGAGATAAAGAAGCTCTACAAGAACGGATATCATCACGGCACAGACGACATGGACCCGTGCTACCTGCCCGATGGTGGGGTATTGTTCATATCCACGCGATGCCACTACGGAATTCTCTGCAATGGAGGAGATGTTCTAACCACGACGCTGCTGTACCGCATCGACGCCGATGGCAAGAACATGAAGAAGCTGACCAACTCGTCGGTCAGCGAAGCGACGCCGTCGATCCTGAATGACGGGCGAATCATGTACACTCGCTGGGAATACGTCGACAAGGGAGCCGTAGCCAACAAGTGTCTCTGGGCGGTCCGGCCCGACGGAACCGGCCAGGCCGAGATCTACGGAAACGCCATCACGCTGCCGCCGACTTTCCACCAGGGCAGAGCGATCCCCGGTACGAACACCAAGTTCGTATTCCTCGGCGTGCCGCACTATCCGCAAAACGGTGTGGGAACCGTCATCCGCATCGACATGACCAAGAACATCCGCACCCGCGAACCGATGACCTACATCACCCCGGACGTCGATATCCGCGGCGAAGGCGGGTTCTGGCACGATAGCAAGAGCAAATGGGGCGCGAGGCGCCTGTTCAAGGAGCCGTTCCCGCTGAGCGAGAAGCTCTTCCTGGTCTCGATGAACGTCCAGGCGAACTGGAAGCACCCCACGGCGTGGGACATCTGCCTGCTCAACGAAGCGGGCGACACCGCACTGATCCACACGGACCCGGAGATCGGACTCTTCCAGCCGATCCCGCTTCGCAAGCGTAAAACCCCGCAGATCCTGAAAGGATCGCTCGATCCGAAGCTGGCCAAGCAGAACCTGGCGCGCTGCGTGGTTACAGACATATACCACGGAATGGAGAACACCCTTCGCGGCTCGATCAAGTACATACGCATCAACGAACAGATGCCGCGCCCCTGGGCGGCCCGTCGCCGCTGGGGAGGAGACGGATACGATCAGCAACACGCCACTATCAGCAAAGACACTAACCTCGCGCTGCGAATTCAGGTCGGAATCGTCCCGGTCGAAGAAGACGGATCGGCACACTTCACCGTACCGGCCGATCGGAACATCTTCTTCCAGGCGCTTGACGCGAACTACATGGAAGTCCAGCGCGAGCGGACATGCGTAAACTACATACCCGGCGAGACCAGATCGTGCATAGGCTGCCACGAGACGCCGAACGACATAGTCTCCGCCAAGCCGCGCGTCGTCGCGGCGCTGAAGCGAAAGCCCTCGGTCCCAGGTCCGCAGCCGGGCGAAAAGTCCGGTTCGCGCCCGATCCACTACGCCACTGACGTTCAGCCCGTGCTCGACAAGCACTGCGTAAAATGCCACTCAGGCAAGGAGCCCAAGGGAAAACTGGACCTGAGCGGAGAGATGACCGCCCTGTTCAGCCGCTCCTACGAGAACCTCATCCGCGAGCGGCGCCGAGGCAAGGGACGCAGACGATTCGACCTGTTTCCGACGATCGGAGAGAATCATCCCAAGGCCGGCAACGTTCAATACCTCCCGGCCAGGAGCCTCGGCTCGCACGCCAGCATACTGATCGCCATGCACTCAAAAGGCAAGGTCAAGCTCAAGGATCCCAAGAAAGCCGAGATCGCAGCTAGACTCGCCAAAGTGCATAAGAAAGTGAACATCCCGCTGGCCGACATGATCCGGCTGACGACGTGGGTCGACGCCAACGGGCAGTACTACGGAACCTACTACGGGCGAAAGAACCTGCAGTACAAGGACCACCCGAACTTCCGCCCTGTCCCCACATATGAAAACGCAAGATCGACCACGGCGCCTCTGCCCGAAGACAAAAGATAAGCCTCACAGGAGCAAGAAACGATGCCAAACGCAATGACCAGACGCATTACCGCCCTTTTAACTGTTGTCAACCATTTATTTATTCTCCGTCTGATTACGCTTCGGCTCCGGTCAGGATGCCTTCGATCTCCGAGAATATCTGTTCGTCCTCGAAGTTCTTCTGGCGGGCCGCTCCGGAAGGACAACCGGCGACACATGTGCCGCATC
>JASLNT010000065.1 GCA_030745875.1 Phycisphaerae bacterium | reverse complement strand
TGCGACGACGACAACGACGTCGCGACTTCGTCGCGATGAGGTCGACTCGGGCGTCGACCGTTAAACGGGGTGTCGAGACGTCAACAGCGGGATCAGCGATACGTTCGGGTTTCAGGTTTCAGGTTCTCGTTCTACTAGAACCTGAAACGTGAAACATGGTCCCTTCCTCTTCCATAAACATACTTACTGGCGAATGGGGGGTGGTTTTGGTCACCCCACGGAAAACTTTTTTGTCTAGAGGAAATGTGAATCACGCAACACTATGTGCGACAAGTTGTTGCGCAATTCGATCGCAAGAAAGAATTTTCAATTTCGACCAACAAAATTTCTAAAAATCTTTTCATGCGCAACGAATGCGAAAATATGTCAACCGAACATGAAAAAGGTGATCGATACCCCGTTTAGCTCATCGACGCCCGAGTCGACCTCGTCACGACGAAGTCGTGATGCTTAAAACGTCGTCCCCAATTGCCCATTGCCCATTCCCAATTGCCCGCCGTTGTGAACCAATTGTGAACCTCGAGCTTGCTCGTCATTTACGGGTTAACCGCTTTGGCGCCGTGATGATGGGTCGGAAAAGATGCGTGATTTGAGCTGTGTCATAGGTTATCATACCGGGCTCGTTGGTTTGGGAAAGGACAAGAAATGGAACTAGGCGTTTGCAGATGGCGGCCCGACGTAACAACCGAAGCAATCGAACTGCTTCTGGGCCAGGGCGTTGACATCATCGAGGCTCCGCCTTCATTCCTTCTGGACTTCGACGACGCGGGCGTGCAAACCAACTCCGAGCGACTTCACTCGGCGGGGATCAGGATCAACGTTTGTCACGGGCCGTTCTCACACGATGACGACATCTCCGTAATCGACCCTGACGCCCGGGCGGCGGCGCTGGAAAAACAGGTCGTCGCGCTGCGTCGAACGGCGCTGACCGGGGCGCACTGCATGGTGGTGCATCCCAGCGGCCCGATCGCTGCGTCGGAGGCTCCCGAGCGATTGGACAATCTGCGGGCCGGGCTGGAAGTTATGCTGAAAACGGCCGAGCAGACCGGTGTGAAACTCGGACTTGAGAATATGCTCCCGGACCATCTGTGCAGCCGTACTTCAGACGTTCGGGCGATGCTCGACGAGTTCGACACTCCGCTGTTGAGCGTGTGCTTTGACGTCGGACACGCCAATGTCGGACCCGAAGATATCATCGAGGCGATAACCGCTCTTGAGGATCGGATCATCGCATTCCACCTTCACGATAACGACGGTACGCGGGACATTCACGTCCAGCCGCCGTACGGTTCGATGGACTGGCCGATGCTGACGAACAAGCTGCTGTCAATGAACTTCGAACGCCCGTTCAGCATCGAGTGCGACCCGTGGAACCAGGCTCCGCTGTCGGTGCTGTTGCGCGAGGTGCGTTCGATATTCGCGGGCGAAATGCCCCTGGAAACGCAATTCAACGGGCGAACCGTCTGGTCGCTCTGCCCGACATGCCGCCACTACTTCTTCCAGTCCGATCAAGGCCCGACATGCGCCTGCGGGGCGTGAGCTGTTTGCCCGCGGTTTTCAGGTCTGATTCGGGAGTGTTCGGCGCCTTGATGTCGAACGCCATCAGCGCCTCGCCGCGGCGGATGTAGAGTCTTCCCCCTGATATCGCCGGATGCGCCCAGAACCTCCCGCTGCCCTTGATCACGTCGAACGAGCTGAGCACCTCCCACGCGGTCGGGCTCGGTTTCACCAGCGCCACAGTACCCGCCTCGGTATAGCAGTACAGCAGTCCTTCAGCGGTGACGATCGAGCCCTTGTTGCTCCAGGATGTCTGGAAGGTTATCTTCCCGGTCTTCCAGTCCAGGCACATCCAGCCTCCTCGCGTGTTGCTCTTCCAGTTGGACCCGTAAAGGCGCCGCCCGATCTTCACCGCGCCTCCGTGATGCGTGTCGAACTTCGCCGCGGACCAGAGTTTCTTGACCGTCGCGCCGTCCGCAGCCAGGGCGAGCATCACCCCGCCGTAGTTGTATCCGCAGGTTACGTAGATTTGCCCGTCGCTGTAGATCGGCGAGTTTGCGTGCACCGTGTGCGGTCCGGAGTACGGATATCGCCACAGCAGCTTGCCCGTTTTCGTGCTCACGCCTACAACGTATTGCGACAGCATAGTCACGATAAGGTCGCGCGAATCGTCCTTGATCCGGATCGGTGAGCAGTAAGCCGACAAGTTGTCCTTGACCGAGCAGGTCCATATCTTCTTGCCCGTGTTCTTGTCAAGTGCGACTATTGCAGCTTTCGCCCCGCCGGGCGTGCATATAACCTTGTCGTCGCAGACCAGCAGGCATTCGGCCATTCCCCACATCACCTGTTTGGCTCCGTACTGCTTGACGGTGTCGACGGCCCACTTTTCGTCGCCTTTTTCCGCGTCCAGACAGACTACCCGCCCCAGCCCGCTCATTACGTACAGTCGGCCGTCGCTGACCGTGGGGGTCGTACGGGCCGACAGGAAGTTCTTCGTGTATTCGCGTCCGTATTTGGTCTTCCACTTGCTCTTTCCGTCCAGGTCCAGTGCGATGACGTATCCGTCGGCGTCGAAAACGCCCGTGACGTAGATAGCATCTTTGGTGACCGCAGGAGAGGAGTATCCGACACCCATATCGACCTCGGATATCCACAGTTGCTTCGGTCCGTCTCCCGGCCAGGATTTCAACAGTCCGGTCTCGGACGATTGTCCGTTGCGATTCGGTCCGCGGAACTGAGCCCACGGTCCGGACCAGGCGTTTGTTGCCGCAAGCAGCAGGGCGATAAGGGTCGACGCGATTATCCAACGTTTCATTTCCGCTGTCTCCAAATAGCGATAAGACGTCAACATTATTGTCGCGGCCGCTTCCTTCGGCAAGGACAATCGTATACTCTGTAAAATGCAGAGCGACATCAGGATATTCCAGACGGATAATGATCAAACTGTTATGCATAGCTCTCGGAGGGGCGGCCGGGGCGCTGTCTCGATACGGCGTGGGGCAGGCGGTGCGCCGGTTTGGCGTGGAGTTTCCGTGGGGCACACTGTGCGTTAATCTGGTCGGTTCGTTCCTGATCGGTCTTATCGCAGGCGTGCAGATGACCCTTGCCGATTCGGTGCGGATGAGGCTGTTTGCGGCGCTGACGGTTACGGGCTTTCTGGGCGCTTTCACCACGTTCTCCGCGTTCAGTCTGGAGAGCGTTTCGCTGGTCCGCCGCGAGCAGTTTGTGCTGGCCGGGGCGAATGTGCTGGTCAACTGCGTGTTCGGGTTGCTGTTGGCGATGGCGGGGTTCTGGGCGTCGCGATATCTTGTTGGTGTAGCGAAATGACAACATCATCCGCCCGTTTTGACGTTTCGGACCTCTGGAAACCGGGCGATTCGCTTCCCTCCGGACCGGTCCTCACCGCCATCGCCGGACGTTGCGGGCTCGTGTGGGATATGCCCGATCTGGCTGAACGCGTGACGATTGTGTACAACCCGCGCCTGCGGACTACTCTCGGGCGTGCGATGCTTGAGGACAACCGCGTCGAACTGAACGTTCACCTTCTGCGGGCGTATCCCGACGAACTGCTGGGAACGCTGGTTCACGAACTGGCGCACCTGGTGGTGCGAATGCGTTACGGTGATGTCCAACCCCACGGGGTTGAGTTCAAGGCGCTGGTGCGCTCTGTGGGCATGTCGGCGGCCGCCACTCACCATCTCGACACCGAACGCCTTAACCTGCGACAGCGCAAGTACGCTTACCTGCATCGGTGCAGCGAGTGCGGTGTGATGTTCATCGCCCGCAAACCGCGTCGCGACTGCTACTGCAGAGCGTGCGGACCGGAAATGTCGTGGAATATTCTTCGTGCTCCGGCCACCACCGCCGGGCGCCGAAAGCTCAAGGCGATCATGGATTCAACCGGCTGAGTCGCACCGGGGGCGGTCGTATACCTTGAAAAGCGTTCAAATTGCCCTATAGTAGCTGGACACGACGCGTACGTTTACGCGGAAATGCAGGAAAAAGAGCTATGTATGAAGTTGTTTCCAACGAAATAATCGCACCCAATATCCATCGCATAGAAGTAAGCGCCCCCCGCATTGCGGCTGCCCGATTGCCCGGTCAGTTTGTGATTGTCCGTTGCGATGAGGGCGGTGAGCGAATCCCCCTCACCATCGCCGACGCCGACCCCGCCGCCGGTACGATCACGCTTATGATCCAGGCGATCGGAGAAGGCACCGCCGAACTGACCAGGATTACGCCCCCTGACGGTATCCGCGACGTAGCCGGACCGCTGGGCATGCCTACGGAGATCGAGAAACTCGGTAAGGTCGTTTGCGTCGGAGGAGGAGTGGGAACGGCGGTGCTGTTCCCTCTGGCCAGGGCGTTGGCGGACGTGGGGAATCACGTAACGACCATCATTGGCGGGCGGAGCGAGGAGTTCGTCATACTTCGCGACGAATTGGCGGAATTCTGTGACGAAGTCATCGTGACCACAGAGGACGGTTCGCTCGGGACAAAAGGGTTCGTAACCGTCCCGCTTGGCGAGATAATCGAAGACGCCGATCGCCGCCCCGATGCAATCTACGCTGTCGGGCCGGTGCCCATGATGGCTGCGATAACCGAACAGACCCGCCCCAGCGGAATACACACCATCGTCAGCCTGAATCCCATAATGGTTGACGGTACGGGCATGTGCGGAGGATGCAGAGTAACCGTTGACGGAGAGATCAAATTCGCCTGCGTCGACGGTCCGGAATTCGACGGGCACCTGGTCGATTTCAACGAACTGTCGGTCAGACAGCAGGCCTACTGCGGCGACCGGCACTGCCGCACTACGAACGCAACCCCCCAGACCAACTCGGAGAACGACGCGTGAGCGACCAGCCATTAACACCCAAGGAGCGCATGGCCATCGAACGGACCTCCATGCCCGAGCAGGATCCCGTTAAGCGGGCGACGAATTTTGAGGAAGTGAACTTCGGTTTGGATTCTGAGTCGGCCGTCCGGGAAGCCCAGCGATGCCTGATGTGCAAATCCCGCGCTTGCGTGGACGGTTGTCCGGTGGCTGTCAGGATCCCGGAGTTTCTCGAGGCTTTGGCGGCGGGCGACGTTGCAGCGGCCGCCGAGATACTCCGCGTTGACAACGCGCTTCCGGCGACCACCGGACGCGTCTGTCCGCAGGAGGTCCAGTGCGAGCAAGTCTGCGTTCGGGGCAAGAAGGGCGATCCGGTGGCCATCGGTTGGTTGGAGCGTTTTGTTGCAGACTGGGCGGCTGAGAATATGGCTGATCCGGTTGCTCCGGACAAGAAGACCGGTCTCAGCATCGCGATAGTCGGTTCGGGTCCTTCGGGTCTGACCGCGGCCGGCGAGCTGGCCCGCATGGGGCATAGCGTAACGGTGTTCGAGGCGCTGCACGATTCGGGCGGAGTATTGCGGTACGGGATTCCCGAATTTCGCCTCCCGAAGAATATAGTCGACGCCGAAGTGGCCTGCCTGGAGTCGCTGGGCGTGAAGTTTGAATTCAACGTTATTGTCGGCAAGACGATAACGGTTACGCAGATAACCGAAGAATTTGACGCGTGTTTTATCGGGAACGGCGCGGGCCTTCCGATGTTCCTGAACGTACCGGGCGAGAATCTCAAGGGCGTCTACTCGTCTAACGAATACCTTACGCGGGTGAACCTTATGGGCGCCTATAAGCCCGACAGCCCCACGCCGATCGCCCGCGGCGACACGGCGGTGATCTTCGGCGGGGGGAACACGGCGATGGACTCGGTGCGAACCGCAAAACGCCTGGGTTCCACGCGTGCGGTGATAGCCTATCGACGCAGCCGCGCCGAAATGCCCGCGCGAATCGAAGAAGTGCATCACGCCGAGGACGAGGGCATCGAATTCATGCTCCTGGTCAGCCCGCTTGAGCTGATCGGCGGCGACGACGGATGGGTCAAGTCCGTCCGCCTGCAGAAAATGGAGCTTGGCGAGCCCGACGCCTCGGGACGTCGGCGCCCGGTCCCGATCGAAGGCAGCGAGTTCGAACTGCCCGCCGATATTGTTGTCGTCGCGATCGGAACGCGCGCCAATCCGCTGCTGACGGCCGCCTGCCCCGAACTGAAGCTCAACAAATGGGGCAACATCGAGACTGACGATAATCACATGACGTCGATACCGGGCGTATTCGCAGGCGGGGACATAGTACGCGGCGGAGCGACGGTGATCCTGGCGATGGGCGACGGAAAAGAAGCCGCCAACGCCATCGACCGATACTTGCAGAATAAGTGATTATTTGCTCAGAGGTTTGCGGATCTCCACGCCGAGGATGTTCTTGCGGTTGCAGTCCAGTGTCGGCCAGACCACCTTGCCCTTCCGCTGGATTTCCTCGTTATGGTATGCTCCGATCTCGTTTGAGTTGCAGTCCAGCCAAAGCGTTATCCGGCGCCGCTCTTCTTCGCTCAGATTGACCTTGTAGTGGGACTTGTTGAGGTACTTGGTAAGTGGTGCTCCGTAGGCTCCGTGCCTGCCCGGGATGCTCCGCGACCCGCCGTGCATCGGTATGGTGAGCCAGTGGCCCGAAGACGGTTTTCCGCCGACGAGATAGAAGCAGTACTTCTGCAGCGACTTGTAGGTCATGTTGGGTTTGGCTTTCTTCTTCTTGTGGCAGGGCGTGCATTTGGCCTCAAGCACGGGCTTGACGAGGCGGTGGAAGTTTATCGGTTCCAAACCGCCCGCGTCGGGAGTGATCTTCGACGGAGCCCTGCGCAGCGCAGTGGCGCGCGGGTTAAGCGGCGGGGCGGTCCATTTCGATTCGTGGCAGCCGATGCAGGTCATCTGCTCGCCCGGATGCACGTAGGTCAGCGATCTCATTGCCTGGACGGCCATTCCGGTTTCGTCGATCAGTTGGAAGCTAATCCCCTTGCCGACGGGAGCCTCGAAGTTGATGCTTCCGTCCGGATCGACGGGCACGGTTCCAAGCACTATGCGAGCCAGCGTCTGCTCGGCGAATCCGATTCGCGGATCGAACAGTTTCTGGGTGGTTTTCGGGAAATACTGGATGATCCGGAGCTCCTTGAGCTTTGTTTCCTTGGGATACGGCAGGTCGGTTATGTATGCGTTCATCACGCGTATGGTGGCAAGCGGGGCCTGGGGGGTCGCACGCTCGCCCTGGTAGGTCTGTACGGGCAGTACGGGCGGTTTCGGTCGGGGCTTCAGAGGCATCGGTTCGGTGGGGCGGTGGGCCTTGTTGGTGGTCTTGCAGATCAGGTCGCGGTTGCCGAATTTGTCCAGCAAGTAGAGACCATCAAGGTAGTTCACCACATAGAACTCGTCGCTGAGCGGCCAGGGGGCTCCGTAGTTCCACGACTGCTTCGAGTTGATCTCGGATTCCGGGAATTTGCCCGGCGTGATGCGTTTCACCTGCGACATGAGCCCGTCGTCTTCTATGCTGGTGTCGATCAGGACCAGGGGTCCGAACGGTTCGCCGTGGTGCGGGCCCGCGCACGCCACGTAGAGCGACGAACCGTTGTATGAGTCGGATCTGGGTACGGCCCGGATGTGCCATTCGCAGCACGGTCGGGTGGTGAAGACGCCTGGTCCGAAATCCTTCTGTTTCTTCCCGGGGACCCAGGTCGAGAACGGGTGTACGTAATTGCCGTGCGACGAGCGCGGGTCCCGCCCGTCGGGGAAGCACGTCCAGAGGTGCTGGGCTGCGTTGGAGTTGCGGTCAACGTAGTCCCAGCGCGTGTAGACGATCATTCCGTCGTTGTTCACGCTCGGCTGCCACTCGTCGGTCTCGTGATAGCTCAACGGGATGATGTCGGATCCGTCTGATTTCATCGAATGCATGAAAAACTGCTGCGGCGCCCGCCCGATGAAGCATCGCGGGTAGATCCGCCCGACGCCCCTGGACTCGGTGCGGGTCGACATGAATGCGATCCGACCGCTCGGCAGCCAGCACGGGTCGAAATCGTTGTTGTTGCCTTCAGTAAGCTGCACCAGATTCGAACCGTCGACGTTGACTTTAAAGATATGGAGACTGTTTTCCTCGGTGTACTCCCATGGCCGCGATCCCTTGTTTTTGGCGTAAACGGGCTTGGCGTAGGCGAACAGGATCTCTTTGGCGTCGTATGACAGTTCGGGCGAACAGAACGCTCCCCCGGTGAGCTTCTGACCTTTGAGGCGTCCCTTCTTGACGACTGAATTCTCCACCACGTTGACAATGCGGGGCTTGCCGGACCTTACGCCCTTTACGATGTACAGCCCGCCGCCGTACTCCTGGGTGTGCCCGAACCATACGGTGGTCATGTGCTGCCCGCCCCAGTTTCCCTTGCCGAAGTTGCCCCGCTCGACATACAGGATCGAGTCGAAATCCAACAGCGGATTGCTGAAAGCGGCTTGGCGGGTGATTGCTCGAACTTCCATGAACAACGGTTTGATCTTGTCGGCCGGCGCGTCGGTCGCCTGTTTCTTGAGCATCGCCAGGCGTGCGGCGAGTTTGTCCAGCTTCGGAGCGTTGCGCACGGTCTTGAGGCGTTTGAGCAGAGCTTCGGACCGCCGCAGAGCGACGTCCAGCGGGTTGCGGTCGGTCTTGAGAATCGCGCAGTTGACGTCCAGCAGTTGCTCCCGAGGCGGGGGGCGCTTCCAGACGTGCAGCTTGTGGGCGTTTGAGTAGTAATCGATCATCTTGACGATCTGCTCGTACTCGGCTTGGAGATCTTTCGACACTTCGTCGCGGACTGCGGCGGCGGTGAAATCGCACGCAAATGCGATCAACAGACATAGCGTTGGAATGGTGATCTTTTTCATAGTGATATTGGACACATTCTGGCGCCGAATTGCAACCTGACCCGCCGGTTAGAGGGGGGTTCGCGTTCTGCACGTACCGTTTCTGTACAGCGGTCTTCCGCATACGGTTACGCGCAGTTCGCAGCGGCCGGTGTCTACTACGAGTTGTCGCCCCGGTTCGGCCAGGGGGGATCTGACGTATCCCATTCCGATCGACACCTCCAGGCTTGGTGAGAACGCTCCACTGGTCACCGAGCCTGCGGGCTGCCCGTCCCAGAGAATCTCGTTGCCCGGATTCGTTCGCCGACGCGATTCTGCACGGAAGGCCACCAGCTTGCGGGGAGTATCGCTCTCTATCAGCGTTCCGACGCGCCTCGATCCGATGAAACCGCCTTCCGGATCGATGAAGTTCCCCAGGCCCGCCTCAACCGGATTGTGGTCGACGCTTAACTCGTGTCCGTAAAGGGGGTATCCCATTTCGAGGCGAAGCGAATCCCGCGCGCCCAGACCGGCCGGTTTGACCTCGTCTCGGGCCAGCAGTTCGTCGAAAATCACCTGCAGGTCCGCCCCGGGCGCCATGATCTCGTATCCCAGCTCACCGGTATAGCCCGTTCGGCTGATTACGCATTTCCGGCCGCAACATTCACCGCGCCGGACCTTGTAGTAGCCCATCGGCATGAGGTCGATGTTCATCACCGGTTGTAGGATGCGCGCCGACAGCGGGCCCTGAAGATCTATCTTGCCCCATCCTTCATCCGAGCGGTTCGTGATCTTCACGGCGCCTTTCAGATGCTCGCTGAGCCAGTGAAAGTCACCGGCGGCCGGGCCGGCGTTGACCACCAGCAGAAACTCATCGAATCCCAGGCGCATCAGGATCGTATCGTCGATAACGCCCGCGTCGACGTTCAGCAGGAAACCGTATTTGCACGCCCCGCGAGCCATCGCCTGGGCGTCCTGGGTTCCGATGCGGCTGAGTTGTCCGGCCGCATCCGGCCCGCAGATCAGAAACTGCCCCATGTGACTGGTGTCGAACACGACCGCCGATGTGCGACAGTGCTTGTGTTCAGCCAGAACGCCTTCATACTGGACCGGCAGCATCCAGCCGGCGAAATCCACAACCCGCCCGCCAAGCGCGACGTGACGATCGTACAGCGGTGTCTTTGAACTCATAATCGCTATCTCGCAAAGAACGTTGAGATCATAATACCCGCGCTCGTCCGAGTCCGAAACACTCTTCCTGCGGGCTTTTCATATCGCCCGGCCACAAGGCTTGCCTTCCGACCGGGGCGGGGATAACATCTTCGTGACCCGTTTGCGCGGCACGAGCGGTTACGATAGACTCTGTTCGAGGTGCGTCAATGATCTTACGGATGTACGAGCGTACAGGAGCGGGGATCGGCGCCGTGTTGTGCGTGTACGTTGGCATGTTGGTCGGCGCTCGACCGGCCCGGGGCGGCCAGGAGGTCTGGCCCGGAGACCAGTGGGCGACGGTAACCCCGGAGAAGGCGGGCATGGATCGCAAGCAACTGGAGAAGGCTCGCGACCATGCGCTCTCGGGCGGTGGGTCGGGGTGTATTATCCGCCACGGCCGGTTGGTCATGGCGTGGGGATCCCAGAATCGTCGCTACGACCTGAAGTCCACGACCAAGTCGATTGGCGTTACGGCGCTTGGACTGGCGATCGCCGACGGAAAGATCAAGCTGACCGATCGGGCCTGGCGACACCATCGATCGCTGGGGCGAAAGCCGGCGGAGAACGTCAAGACCGGTTGGCTCGATAAGATCACAGTATTTCACTTGGCGACCCAAACCGCCGGGTTCGACAAGTCCGGCGGCTACACGAAGTTGCTGTTTGCCCCGGGCAAGAAGTGGTGCTACAGCGATGGTGGTCCGAACTGGCTGGCCGAGTGCGTCACACTGGCGTATCGACAGGATGTGCACGAACTCATGACCAGGCGCGTATTCGGTCCGCTGGGCATCGGAGCAGGCGACCTGACCTGGCGCCGCAATTCGTATCGACCGGCGAAGATCGACAACGTGGCGCGCCGGGAGTTCGGCAGCGGTATCAGCGCGAACGTCAACGCGATGGCGCGTATCGGGCTGCTGTACCTGCGCCAGGGTCGCTGGCGCGACAAGCAGATCATTCCGCGAAGTTTCGTTGCAGCCGCCAGCGCCACGCCGGCGGCCTTGAAGAATTTGCCTGTCGTGCGTAACAAGCAGTATCCGCAGGCTTCCAGTCATTACGGGCTGCTGTGGTGGAATAACGCTGACGGGTCGCTCAAGTCTGTACCGCCGGAGACCTACTGGTCGTGGGGTCTGTACGACAGCCTGATCGTCGTGATCCCCACGCTGGACATTGTTATCGCCCGCGCGGGCAAGAGCTTCAAGGGCGGTTGGGATGCGGGATACGACAAGTTGGCGGGTTTCCTCGGGCCTGTCGTTGCTTCGGTCCGCAGCAAGGGCGCCGGCTCCCCAGCGGACGGACGGCGCCAACCGAGCCCCGCGATTGCCCGCATGACCTGGGCGCCGGCGGAGACTATCGTCCGGCGGGCTTCCGGCAGCGACAACTGGCCGGTAACCTGGGGCGATGATGACCGGCTTTACACGGCCTATGGCGACGGATGGGGATTTGCTCCGAAGGTCAAGGGCAAGCTCAGCCTGGGCCTGGCGTGCGTCGAGGGGACGCCTCCGAAAATCACGGGGCTCAACATACGCTCAGCCACCGCTGAGAAGAAAGGCGGCGGTCCGACGGGCGTCAAGGCCAGCGGGATGCTTATGGTCGACGGCGTGCTGTACCTCTGGGCTCGCAATATCGACCGCGCCGGGAATGGCTCCCGCCTGGCCTGGTCGAAAGACCGGGGCAAGACCTGGACGTGGAGCACGTGGAGGTTTGACCGACTGGGATACTGCACGTTTGTGAACTTCGGCAAGAATTACGCCGGCGCCCGCGACTCTTATGTCTACGCGTTCACACCGGACGGCCCGAGCGCCTACAAACCGGCCGATCGGTTCATACTCATGCGCGCCGCCAAGGATCGCATTACCGTTAGAGATGCATGGGAATTTTTCGTATCGCGCGACAAGAACGGTAAGGGTGTCTGGACCAAAGACATCTCGCGCCGCGGTGCAGTTTTCAGCCGTCGCGGCGGGTGTTTGCGGTCGGGAATCAGCTACAACGCGCCTCTGGGCAGATATCTCTGGTGGCAACAGGACGCCGGCGGCGGGGGCGATCATAGATCCTCAGGCGGGTTTGGCGTCTACGATGCGCCCGAGCCATGGGGACCCTGGACGCGGGTCTATTTCACGCGGAAGTGGGATGTCGGGCCCGGTGAAACCGGCTGCTTCCCCACCAAGTGGATCTCGCGCGATGGAAAAACGCTCTGGCTTCTGTTCTCCGGCGGAGATAATTTCTCGCTCCGCAAGGCAACACTGACGCTGACAAAGGCCAAAGGAGACTGAAGGCAAACCGAACTGAACTTCGATTGGGAAACTCCTGTGAAACTGTGGGTGTCCCTATCGGCGCCTTTGGTCCCGGCGGATTGAGCGCGGATCGCCAGTTCCTCCGGCGCGCAGAACGGGCGCGCCGGCAAGGGCGCGCCCGCTGGATAAACTCTGCGATAACTTTACAGTAAGTATCGCTTCTTAGCTCGACTCGATTACGCCTTGCGACGACGACGTCTCAGCATCGCCAGTCCGCCCAACGCCAGCATACTCATCGTCGCAGGTTCGGGAGTAACTGCCATCGGAATCCCAGCCGGGTCGTACGTCCAGCCGAGAATCTCAATCGTTCCGTTGCGCCCGTTTGGGCCGCCCGGTGTGTCGGGAAAACCCATATTAAACTGCACGAATCCATACACGTTGTTGGTGAAACCGTGGCGCCCGGCGGGAATCTTGAACGGCATGAAGTTGTCGTCGCCCTCCACGCAGTATCTGTTGCTGAAATACCAGACCGACGACATGTATGAATTTGGATTGAAGTCAACACCAACTGTTCCGGAAAAAGCTTGTACTATTGGTCCCAACTTGTACTCGTCCGCACCGGCGGTGTCGCCTCTCGTGATTCGAGCAGCGGACTGGTAGCCCGTCATGGCCGCGTTCTCCCAGATGGTGAAGGCTTTGCTGCTCTTGTTGACGCCGGACCCATCCATCGAGTCGGCGCCGGTGATGTCCCACGCGAACATGTAGTTCCCGCCGGTCTCGGTCAATCTGAACGTTGTCTGTGTCAGCACGTCGCTGGCCTTTACAGTGATAGGCGCCGCATCCGCCGAAGACGCCGCAAAAACGCCCAACGCCATAACCGCAAGCAACATCACCCGTGTCCATTTCTTCGTTCGCATCTGTCTTCCCTTCTTCTTGAGTTTCTTCCTGCCCCGACAGACTCAGCCGAGGTCCATTCAAGCCGATTCTCTACGCTGAGATCGGCTACATTCCAACTACCGGATTCCAGTTACATGCTTATTTGTACGTCCTGTCGACACCTCTCCTGTCTTGTTGTTGTCCTTAATGCCCAGGCCCGCGTCTGGGTGCATATAACTGTTGTTTAGAACATCTGTTATGTCGCGGACTTTCCCTGTTGCTTCACGTTCCGGCCAGCGCGCACCTCAACCGAACAGTGCAGAGAATCTGTTAAACACACATCGCAATGCGCACAACAGCACCCTGCTGTAAAACCGGAAAATCTCACTTAATCCCGACAGGAGAGAACACAGCGAGCGTTCTAACCCTCAAACAAGAATCCAGCGGGCTCTCGCCGGATTTATCCTTGTCTCAAGACCCAAACCAATAACCCTTGGTCCCGAAACCAATACGGACCATGATGTTACCATGGATTCCGGATATGTCAAGAAAAAACCCATCATGTAGGTGATATTCAATACTTCGTGTTTGGACGCCGTGTTGCAGCGTGAGCGTTATTGTAGAGTAGTATGGATTTGTGTATCCCCGCGATATCATACTGATACGGCGGGAGTTCCCCGAAAGAATCTTCCTTGACCGCTGTTTCTATCGGCGTCGATCAAGAACCTGTTGTAAGCGGGGTGCTTATGTGTCGGCGGGTGCAGAAAACGGGCGCGCCTCGAAGGGCGCGCCCGTTCAATAAACTGTGCGATAGCTTTTACTGTGAATATCGCTTGCGGATGGACATTACTACGCCTTGCGACGACGTCTCAGCGCCGCAACTCCGCCCAACGCCAGCAGACTCATCGTCGCCGGTTCGGGGACGCCGGCATACGAATCGCCAAAGGATGTCGAAACCGTCAGGTTGTCCACGGTAAGACTCCCGTTTGAACCTATTCTCAATTGCGTGAACAGAGAAGGCAGCCAGCTACCGTCAACATCAACCGTTGCGTCCGGGGCGGCCTCTGTGCTGTTGTCCACCCAGAAACGAATCCGATCCTCGCCGGGGCCGGCGCCGCCGCCGAAATCGATTTGGGTCACCATGCGGTGTGCCGATGTGTCGACAGAGACATTACCCAGGTATATCAGACCTTGCGATGGATCGCTCACCTCGCCGCCATAACGACTCTGCTGAAACGGGCGTCCCATGAATAACTCTTCGGAACTGCCGTTGAACAGCGAAACTCCCGCCCATGAATCGAAGTTCCGCGTGAAGTCGAATCCAATATAAAGCGGGTTGTTTGAATCCGTGACACTGGACGCAAATGGTCGAAACGAGGTGGCTCCAAAAACAGTAAACCCGGATGGTCCAAGTGAACCGCCTGACCATGAACTGCCTGCCGCCCAGCCCGTACCGGATCCGACGGAACTGAAATCGTCAGATGCGATGACGCCCGCATTCGCCGGAGTAATTGCGAGAATGCTCAAAGCCATAAGTGAAAGCAATCCCAGTATCAGTCGTGTTCTCTTTACTTTCGTTCTCATATGATTTCCTTTCTTCTTTTGCTTGTTCATTCCGACCTCGACAGACTGAGCCAAGGTCCACTCCGTGAACGGTAGGTTCGATGGATGAACTCTGCGATCACTTTTTGCAGTGCGTATCGCTTGTCGATTCGGCGTGATTACGCCTTGCGACGCCGACGCTTCAGCATTGCCAATCCGCCAATTGCCAACAGACTCATCGTCGCCGGTTCGGGGGTGGCGTAGATGTCCACTTGCGGATCATAACCGCCGGCTCCATCACTCTGGTTGCTTCCGGCGAAGAAGGCCTGGTCGCCCACCACCGTCACCGTTGCCGGCACGTGGGTAACCGAAGGTGGGAGCGCCGCTCCGAAATCAAGCGTGGACCAGCGGCTGCCCACAGGCTTAGACGGGTCCCACACGTCTACTTTCGTCGAGTAGACATACCCATGTCCGAAAAGCGCCAATCCGTCTATGGTAGCAGCTCCCAGGTCGCGCCGTGGTCCGCTCGGCAAGGTTGATGTGGACCACGTGTTTGTATTCGAATCGTAGATGTCCACAACATCGCTGTCGCTGCCCGGCGGATATCCGCCGCCGAAAAGGGCAAAGTTGCCGACGGTTGTTGCGGCGCCGCTGCCCCGCGCCGTCGAGAGGTTGGCCGTGGACCACGTATTTGTGGTCGCATTGTAGATGTCCACCGCATCAGAGTAATTCCCAGGTCCCCGGCCGCCGGCGAACATAGCCAGATCTCCGACCGTGGTGACCATGCCTAGGCCCCGCGCCACCGAGAGGTTTGCCGTGGACCACGTATTCGTACTCGAATTGAAAATGTCTACAGTAGTGACGCCTGTAGATGGATGTCCGCTCCCCCAACCTCCCGCGAATATCGCCAGGTTTCCAACGCTGGTGGCCATTATCCTCTGGCGGGGCGAGGAGAGGGTGGTGCTGGACCACGTATTTGTACTCGAATTGTAGATGTCCACAGTATCGAGAGTGCTGCTGGCATTGTATCCGCCGGCGAACAAGGCGTAGTCGCCGACACTTGTGGCCGCAAGGCTCACGCGCCCTACCGACAGGGTGTCCGTGGACCACGTGTTCGTACCGGAATCGTAGATATCCACTGTGTCGTGGTATACGCCGGGTGATACGCCTCCGGCGAAGAAGGCCTTACCGTCCACCGTCGTCGCCGCTCCATTGTTACGCCCCGCCGATAGATTAGCGGTGGAGTGAGTTATTGTCGCCGCGGCGTTGGCCTGGACGGCGAAGGTCATCATCGCTAATCCAATCAACACCGCTGCGCCAACCACACGTTTTATCGATCCGGTTCTGTTACAATTCATCATTATGAGGTCCCTTCATTCTTTTTGTGTTTCTTCCGGCCCCGACAGGCTCAGTCGAGGTCCAGTCCAAGTCGATGCTCTACGCTGAGATCGACCGGTTCACAACTGTCCGGCGTCGGTTACGCGCCGTTTTGTAAATCTTGTAGCTGTT
>JASLNT010000064.1 GCA_030745875.1 Phycisphaerae bacterium | reverse complement strand
GAACAGAATCTGAGTTGTGGAGAAGGACGTTGTTCCGGTTGGGGTGACCGTGACGAATTCGGACTGATGGAGGGCGCTGATGCTGCTTACGGACGGCGCCGATCCGTTATACGTAACCTGAATTCGCAGATATTTCACCGGTTCAAGATCCAGCCAGTTCCCTATTTCGAAATACATGTTCATTGGCCCGTTAGCCGATGCGGTCCATTGACCGTCGCCATCGCCGATCGACCATGTCGGTTCGTTACCGGGTGCGCCGGAGATCGACACGGTCGGAGGTCCGTAACCGCCCTGAACCAGCGGAACAGTGTTTCCATCTGCGAGAGTGTGGCTGTTGGCGTCGCTGAGAAACTCCCATTCAGTCGCAGTGGTCAGCGGATCTCCGCGAACCCACGGCGGGGGAGCGAAATCGTCGGCCAGGGCGCTGGTCGACAGTAGCGATACGACGATGATCAGACAGATTCTTGAGGCTCTCATGTTCTTTCTCCATTTCAGGACAGCGACCAGTTGAAGTTTGTCTTGGGCATGTACATGTACGTAATCGCCTACGCTGGCGCGATCCACATGACACGTTGCAGTGATCTCGCCGGGTCGATCTTGTGGAGGAAAGAAAACGTGTGAGCTGTAACGCTCCTGCCTCATTTTTGAGTTCGACCGGCTCAGGTCGAACGCATGCTTCCGCACCGCATTAAACGGGCTGACTAATAAACTCTATTCATGAGAATTATGTAATCTCCGCAAAAAAAAATAATAATACCGACCGTTCCGATCACCTAACCGAAAAGAGGCGGCGCCGAGACAACAAGCGGATAGAGTTTTTCGGCGGCTTTATCGATCAGCACATTGGTTGCGATTGGCTTTACGTTGCCCTTAAACTCCGGAACGTTGTTCATTGCGAACGGCCCGCTATCTGGGGAGGTTCCGAAAGTATTCCTCTGTGAACGCCGGATTAACTCGATGATAGAATTTGACGGCGAGGTCGGTTTTTTTTCGGACAGTCGGGTGCTTGTCAACATTGGCCCAGAAGCTTGATTTGTTGGCGAAGAGTGCTGCAGCGTAACCGTTGACATCGTTTTCCAGAGAACTCATCGAGTACCGCACCAGAAACCCCTGCTCCAGTCGCTTCGCATCGGTTGTCAGCAACTTGGTGCCGCCTGTCTTCGTTATCGCCTTTGCTCCGCCGTCCTTACCCCGCACCCTGTCCCAGGAGTTGGATCCCATGTAAGCGAAACCCTTGGGGTTAACCGCCTTCCAGGCCTGTTGGTCCAGATGCTTGAGGTGGCGGTTCATTAGAAGAGTTGAATACTCCTGGTGGAAGACCGACTCGATGAACTCATCGGTGTATCCTTGAGACTTATCCCGCACGACCAGATAGACCGCCTTATGCGACGCCGTACCGCTGAATTGCAGACTGCGGTAGACCTTTAACTCCCCGAGTATGTATATCCTTCCTTCGTCTATGGTTTCGGCGACCAGCGAGGCGGGATACTTCCGCAGCGCCCGCCTTACAATAGTCCGGGCACGGTCCTTCTCGGACGGATGTATCGGACGGGCGGTCTGGTAAAACGGAGCATCCAGCCAACTGGGCGGAAATATATCCGAGCCCGACGACCAGGAGATCAGCGGGTCGATCTGCTCGATCGTCGCACGCGGATAAGCCGCCAGACGCAACTCCTCCTGGTTGCAGGAGATCGCCGAAATCGCGATGCAGGTAAGTATCAGACATTGTCCCAAACGCATTTGTTGCTCCCAGCGGGCGCGGTATTGGTCCTCAGACCAGCGAATCGCGCAATCCTCTCAATAGTTCGAACACTTTTCGCCCCTGATCCGGTGTGAGCGTGCCTACTCCGCAAGACGGTGTGAGTATGGCCCGACGGCGCAGAAGGTCGCGATCGAAGCCCTTGGCCTCAAGGGAGGCGAAACACTCGTCAAGACGGCGTGTGAGCGATTCGAGAGTCTCGTTGACGACCGCGGGCGACGTGGGAACGATGCCCCACGCGATTGATCCTCCGCGATCGAACAGGTCGCGCACGTCGTCGGCGTACAGTGCGATTGTGGTTCCGAATTGGTGGGCGTCGAAGTTCACCACGTCCACCCCGCTGCGGATCATCACGCCCCAGTCGCTGTTTCCGCACACGTGAATTGCCGTCACGCCTCCGGCTGAGCGGATTGCGTCGAATACTTCACCCAGCATCTCGCGGACGTCCTGCTCGGAGATGTACAAGTACGTGCTGGACCCGTACGCAGCCAGCGCCGGTTCGTCCAGGAACATCAGCACTCTGTCCGAGGCAAGGGGCGAAAGCTGCTTGATCTGCCACTGTGCGTTTCTGGTGAGCATTTTCACCGCGGCGTCGCGCAATTGGGGATCGCTGAAGAGCGGTTGCTTGTCGGCGTCGTAGATGCCTACGGTGAAGGATATCGGCCCGACGGTGTGTCCTTTAACCATCGGCCAGGTCCGTCCGTCCGCTTGCCGGATCATCGCGCCGAATCCCGCGGCGAATTGTTCGGTCAGGGCGAACGGCTCCAGATCTTCCGACAGGTACGCCTCGTAGAACTGCTGGAGTTGGTCCTGTTTGTCGGCGGGGTCAAAGGTGACGTTTTCGGCGTCATCGTCAATGGTGACACAAGGCATCGCCTGGGCGTACTGCGGGATGATCTGCTCGCGGAAGCACCGCTTGGGCAGTTGCGGCCAGAACGGGATCGACACGTCGGCGTCGAGCACGAAGGCGGCTCCGGCGTCCGGATCGGCCAGAGGAACGCTGCCTATGCCGGTGGTCGCCAGGGATGGTTCAAAAATAGCGGTCATGTTACCTGAACTCCTGGATGTATCTGCTTCCGATCGCTTTGAAACGATCGAGGGGCTGACCGCAATGGATCAGCCCCTCGCGCCGTTGCTGTATTGCTTCCGGTGAAACTACTTTGCCTTTGACGAACCGAACTCCATGCCCGGTTTGCTGAATTCGACCTGGTTGTGATAGGTCGCGTATTCGCTGACGATGGCTCCATTGGGTCCAGCCCGCATGAAATGCCATGACTCCGGATCCTGCAGGGTGTAGATTCCGCCTGCGCCCTTGGCGATCACGAACTTGGACTTGAACCAGTCCTGCCCGTATCCGAAGGGGCGTTTGGCGGCGGCTAGTTCGCTGATGGGCGTCTCGACCGGGTCGCCTTCCTTAGCCGGTTTGCCCTGATACTCTCCGAAGAATTCCACCGATCCATGGCGGACATGCCACGATTCCATCTTCGGTCCGAATCCGTCGGCTCCGCCGATGTGTCTGTGCTCGGGCAGCATCTGTCCGGGCAGCAGGTAGATTTCGTGACCGAGGTATCCGAACTTCTGGCCTTTGAATTTTCCGGCGTAGGCTTTCGCGCCCGTTTCACCGTAGGTGGCGTTCTGATTCATCCAGAACACTCCTCCCATACCGAGCGTCTTGAAATCTCGTTGCAGGAAATCTGCGGTCCAGAAGGTGTCGGTTCTGAGAATTTCGGGTATCGGATACCCGAATCCCCGCATCATCGCGAAGTAGGCTTCCTTGGCCGCGGCGCCGTCGTAGGCTCCGTCGGCTTTGTAGATCGGGGCGTTACCGGGGTTGGCTACGGGTGTTAGAGGCTTGCATCCGCATCCCACCTTCGGGGCGCATCCGGACAGAGCGAGCATTGTGACGCTCAGGCATAGCACTGACACCGAAACGGTAAGCAGACGTCGGTTCAAGGTGGTCATCTTTCGTTCTCCTGTTCCAAGTTTTCCTGAAAGCTAGTCGGCTGTCCCAGTATAGGCTTTCATCAGCCGAGGCCAA
Organism: Phycisphaerae bacterium; assembly: GCA_030745875.1. Taxonomy (GTDB): domain Bacteria; phylum Planctomycetota; class Phycisphaerae; order SM23-33; family SM23-33; genus BS750m-G57. The sequence goes on along the minus strand of JASLNT010000064.1, from coordinate 15,540 downwards.
GGATGATTTGGCGGAAATGTGATTTGCTAATTTCGATCGGCCGCTCGTTTTTTCGCTTCGGCGGCTGCTTCGGCTGCGGCGCGCTTAGCTGCTTCGGCGGCTGCTCGGTCGGCGGCGGCTTTGGCGGCTTCATCAGCGGCGGCGGCTTCGGCGGCGGCTTTTATCTCGGCGGCTTTGGCTGCGGCTTCGGCGGCTTTGGCTTTTTCGGCTTGGCGGAGTTTCAGCAATTTGGCCCTCCGGGCTGGTTCCTTGCCAAACGGGTCGGGCGAGACCGGTGTTGTCGGGACAGTCACCGGAGGTTTGGGGACCGGAGGTTTCACCGTCGCAGGATTCGTAGTTGGCGAATTGGAGCCTGAGGGTTTGGACTGGTTGATCTCCATGATGTGCCCGACGTAGACGTCGAGTTTGGGTCCGGGCGTTATCTGGAAGGCGATTGTTTTGCCCACCAGGGTTCCGTCAACGGTGGTTCCGTTGTGCAGTTTGATTCTCAGGACGCCCAGTGAGGCTCCTTCCGGGGCGGTTACAGTCGCTATGTCGGCGCTCTGGACGTTGACCTGTTCGTTGTCGGTGGTCTCGATTTTGATGACCTTGTCGGCGATCCTGCCGGCCAGGGTGTCTTCGTTGCGAAGCTGCAGTTGGCCCGGTTCGGATCCGGCGTAAGGGAGGGTGGGCATGGCGAACCGCTGGGCAAGATACCTCTTGACGCTCAGCTTGCCTCCAAGATCCAGCGCCACATTCAGATCTTCCTGGACCAGCAGCCCTGAGAGCACTGAACCGTTGCTGAAAATCGCGCGGTGCAGCCCGCCGTCAGGCGTATCGAGCGTTATGGCGTTGAGGTTCTTCGGTTGCAGGTTGACCCGTCCGTACTGCGTGTGGAAACCCCAGTCCACATCGGTCTGTTTGAAGAACAACTGCTGCCCGTTTCGCAGTACGATCATGGGTCGGCGGAAGGCGATCTCTTCGGGGCGTTGGGGCGATACGCGGTAGGCCGCGGTGTCTATCATGTCGATGGTCAGCGACATCATGTTCCCGTTAACCAGCTTGAGTTTGATCGCTTCGGCGGTGAGTTTGCCCACCAGCACCTGCCCGTCGACCAGGCCGAGTTTCACGCGGTCTCCGGCCCCGACCGGCGCGTGCAGACCCACAACCCGGTCGGCCGGCAGGGTGACCTTGCCCTGCAGCGTGTCGATTACATACTCTGTGTTCTGGATGGCTCCGAGCAGTTCATTCCCGCCGCGCTGGACGAGCATATCGTGTTTTTCATTCCTGGGCAGTTCCAGGGAACCGAGAGTGAGCATGGCTCCGCCCATGTTCAGGATTAATCGCCGCAGCGGAGCGGGGACTTTCTTGAGTTCGCGTTCGACCTTGAACTCCTTGAGGAATTTCTGAGCGGCGGACATGGGGCGCCTCTGGGCCTCTATGAAGCACAGCGCGACGGTTTTTTTGGGCGGAATCTTGAGCGACTGATGGTAGTAGAGGTTGTCGTCGCCTATTCTGAACTGGAAGGTCGGGCGGATTTTCGCGTTCTTGGTTGCGAAGATGTGCACAACCGACGGCCTGGACCCGCTGGACGAGCCGGTGATGATTCCCCAGTCCTTGGCGGTGAGACTGGTCTGCCCGCTGGTGGTGAACGACGATTGGGTTGACGAGCCCATATTCGAGTAGTATCGCAGGGTCAGCGTCTGGGCGCTGGTCGAAGTGTTTTCGAATATGTCGATCCAGCGGCAGTATCCGATCTTCTTGTCAACGTAGATGCGGCGGTAAATGTTAACCGAACCGCGACGCCACGGTCCGATTTCAACTTCATCACCGGTCTTGGAGAGGCGTCCCTGCTGACTGACGCTCATTGTCGAACCGCTGATCTGCATCTGCATCCCACCGTCGTATGCGTCGTTCGTGCCGTCGTTGACCTGCCCGTAGTTCAGGTAGATGTCCCAGCGGAACCCGGCGCTGTCCGTAACCACCCAGCTTGACGACACCGACCGTCCCGCCGGTATGTGAATGCTCTTGTCGGCCGCCTGGGCGAAGCTTATCTGGAGGGCGATGGTCAGCAGGACCGCCGGGAATGCGTATCTATTCATGATTCTTGTGTCTCTGGTTTACGGTATTCCGTTATATCCGATCGCGGGGGGCGCCTAACCCTTGCATCCGAACCGCATCATGTGGGGCATGATCGGCTGGTTTGGTTGATTCGGCGAGACACCGCTTCCGAGCTGCTCCATAACGTCTTCGATTCGCTGGCGGACCTCAGGGTCGCCGGTCTTAAGATGATCTTTCAGTATAGGCAGTATGTTCTTGCCCATTTCCACAAGTGTTTTCGTGGCCTTTTGGCGGTCTTCGTAGCTTTCGGCCCCGAGTTGGGCGACGAGTTTTTCCACTTCGTCGCGGGCGGCTTTGGGGGGCAGGGGCAGGGGGCAGTTGATCGAGACGAACTGTCCGGCGTAGATGTTCAGCACGGTTTTAGGCGTGACTGCAAAACCGAGCTGTGACTTGCCGAGGCGTCCTTTCAGGATCGAGCCCTTCCACATTCCCACTATCGTGCGCCCGAGATCCTCGGGGCGGAACTTCATAGTCTGTACGCGAGACGGATCGATCTCGATCTGTCCGTAATCGGTGGTCAGCTTGAATTTACCAGCCGTAAGTGCGCCGAAAAGTTCATCGCCGTTGGTCAGCACTACGCGAGTCAGCGTGCTGTCGGGCAGCTCTTCTTCGGCGAATCGCATCTGGGCGATCATATCGCGGGAGACCGTAACGGTCTTGCCCAGATCCAGCTTGAGCTTCAGGGTTTCCGGTTCCACGAAACCGCCCAACCTCGAACCGTTAAGGAACACCGCGCGATGCACCGCGTTACCCGGATTATCCATCGTCAGTTCGTAAAGCTGTTCGGCTTCGAGCGCCACCAGCCCGTGTCGCGTCAGGAGTTTTATCTCCAGGGCCTTGGGATCGAATCTCAGGCGGTCGCCCGTTCGCAAAACGATATAGGCCCCTCCGAACTTCTCTTCATTTGGTTTCGACGCCGTTACGCGGTACGACCACTGCGATATCTTGTCGAATGGGATTCGCAGCACGCCTCCGCCGTCGAGGTCCAGTTGGAGCACGGGATCGGCGATTTGTCCGCTGACAACCTGTCCATCGAGTAATACGAATCGCACGTTGCGACTTCGCCCGCCGGCCATTCCGACTATCCGTTCGGCGGGGAGATCGAGCTGTCCGAGAAGCGTCTGGATTTTGAAAGTGTTGTTCTTGATCACTCCGAAAATCGGGTCTCCGCTCTTGAGCATCACCGCGTCGGATGTTTCGCTGCGGTCGAGGTCCACTCCACCGATCCCTCCGCCGGCGTTCATGTTGACTATCAGCGATCGCACCGAACCGGGCAGGTCTTTCAGGAGCTGGTAGCTCGGGAATTTCTTCATCAGCTTGTCGTGGGCGTTGGTGTCCCGGTTTTGGCTTTCGAAGTGGCAGAGTATGGCGGTTTTGTGTGCGGGCACCGTCAGGGAATACCGCACGTAAATCTGGTTGCTCTGGATTTGAACCGTCGGGCGGATCTTGGCGCGTTTGGAAGTGACGATGTGCAGAGTGGGCGGGCTGTTGCCTCCCTGCGTTCTAACGCGGAAGCCGATGTCCTTTTCTCCGAAAGCGGCGCCTCCGCTGCTGGTCACCGTTTGTGAAATCGTGTAGTTGGTGCAAGTGTACATCGCAATCGACAAGGTCACCGGCGTGTTACCGGGGTTTTCGAATATTTCCAACCACCGCGCCATCGGGCGATCCTTGTAGACTTTAATGCGGCGACTTATCGACAGACCGTTGCGCGATATCGGCCCCATTTCAATTTCGTCGCCTGCTTTGTTGGTCCATCCGGACTGCCCCGGCGCCGTGAAGTTGCTACCGTTGATCTGGCAGTACATTCCACCGCTGTATGCGTAGTTTGTCCCCGAGTAGACGTTCCCGTAATATTGGAAGTCCCATCGATATGAGCCTCCATCCTGCAGGATGTAGTATCCGTTGGTGAAACTTATCGCCTTAGCGCGTTTGACATGCAGTCCGGGCGGGGCCGCATCGATCGACGGAATCCCGGCGGCGATAACGAGTCCGATCCCGCAGCACAGCAGGCCCAGCTTCATGGTGGAATTGTGCTTTGTACTAGTCATCGCATTCACCTTTCTTGGTGCGGATCGAATCTCTCGCCGGATCACCGCGCCGCAAAGTCGCCAGACTTCGCCCAAAGCGCAGAAACCAACCGTTCACCCGCTACATCATAAGACGCTCCAACAGGCTCGCAGGTTCCCTGTCGACAGAGAATTTACTCAGGAATCGTCCAGCTGTTGGATTGTAGCGGCTGAGGATTCTATTATTGTATGGAAGCATGGCGAATACCATGAAAATCCGATTGGTCGCCGTTGATCTTGACGGGACGCTGCTGAACTCCGCCAAGGAGATCACCGCCGGAACCGCGACAATCATCCGGGCGGCGCGTGAAGTAGCCGGTGTGCGCGTGGTCCTGGCGACCGCCAGACCGCCCAGAACCGTCCTTCCGTTCTACTCGCTGCTGGACCTCGACACTCCGATGATCAACTACAACGGGGCTTTGGTGCACGAACCGCACACTGGTCGGATCATCCTCCACCGTCCCATGGAAGCCAAACTCGCACGCGTGATTGCTTCTCGTGCAAGAGAGATGTTCCCCGACGTGCTCGTGTCAGCCGAAGTGCTCGACAACTGGTATACCGATCGCGTGGAAGACGGTTGGCAGAGTGAAACATCCAGATTGAGTCGCTCCTACACCGTAGCGCCGATGAAGCAGTGGTTGAATCAGCCGATCACGCGGCTGCACCTGCTCGGAAGGCGTCAGTGGCTTGTTGATATCCGCCAGATGGTGAAAACCGAAATGCCCGGGCAAGTGGCGATTGCGTGGAGTGAGAGCTTCATGCTGCAGATAATGCATCCGTCGGTCGGCAAGCGGGCCGCATTGAAAGCAGTCGCCGCCGAAATGGGACTCCAAGCCGCGGAGGTTATGGCTATCGGAGACAACGCAAACGACGCCGGAATGCTCCAATGGGCCGGGATCGGCGTGGCGATGGGCAACGCGTCGGATCTCGCTCGCAGCGTAGCCGATTACGTAACCGACGCCAATGACGCCGACGGAGCCGCCAAAGCCATCGCCAAACTGATAGTAGGGCCCGCAAGCAGCGACATCGAAGGTCCGCACCTCTAGCGATCTGCGAACCTCCGACTCTCGACGGTCAAGTATTGACCGGTTCGCTTTCGTTGGCGGGCTCGGTTGGTTCCGTTGCGGGCGGGGGAGCCAGTTGGGGCGCCTCGATCTGGTCGGATGTTGCTCCGAACAGGGTCGCCAACATGCGGTCTACGAAGGGCGAGTCGGCGATGCCTTCGGCTTTCATGGCCGCCAGGAGCTTCCGGTAGGCGGTCATGCTGCGGCTCATGGCGGCGCGGTACTGATATTGGGATTCGGAGCGTCGCTCGACGTTGTATTGCGTGATGCAGAAATACATGAAAAACGCCAAGGGCGTCAGACCGGCAAGGAGGACTGCAACCGACGCCCAACTCGAAAATGCCGCCAGTATCGATGACGCTGCGGCGATGAGTACGGCTCCTCCGCCTCCAGCTACTAACAGCAGCTTCAACCACTTCGATCGTCTTGGGGCGCTCTGTTCGGCCAGGTCGTCGAACTGTCTAAACAGCCCGCCGTCTGCAGCTTGCCCGAACAGGTCTTCGATCTCCTGCTGCAACTGTTCGTTCCGTGTGACAAGATCGGTGGTTTGTCCTTCCAGGTTGTCTATCGCCTGCTGACTGTTGGTGGTGAATTCGGCGATGATCTGCTCTGAGCGAGCCTTGCATTCGTCCATGTCTTCGGTGTGTTTTCGGGCGCCGTCGAGCGTCTGGCCCATATCTTTCTGGATTTCGCCAATGGCTTCAACGGTTTGCGAGGCGGCGGTCAGTTGGGCGTCGATTTTCGAACGGCTTTCAGTTCCGGCGGTGAGCAATTCGGTTAGATCGGCCGCTCCGCTGCGAACTTCCTGGAGTTTGGCTTGGATTTCTCCGCTGGCTTCGGCGGTGTCCACGCGGATTTGAGCGGTTTCCCGCCCGAATTTGCGAGTGTTGTCTCGTTGCTGTTGGGTTTGTTCCAGCAGGTTGTCTGCGGATGTCTTGCGGGCTTCAAGCTCGCTGACCAGCGTCTGGGCTGCTTCGAGTTGTTCAGCGAAGGACGCTTCTGCGGCCTGCCGCTGGATCCCGGCGGACTCGGCTTCTCCGCGCACCACCGCCAGAGCTTCTTCCTGACGACGGAGGAGATCCTCTGCGGCGGACTCGGTCTTCTGCTCGATCTGCTCGACTTGCCGCAAGGCTTCCGCCGAGTCGACGAGATTGGTTTCGACTTTCGCTCTGAGTTCGCTTGCGGCGGTGAGCACGCCGTCCAACTCGTCAACAGTTCCGCCAGCCTGCTCAAGCTTTTCGCTGACTTGTTTTTCCGCGTCTGTCGCCGATGAGCGAAGATCGCGAATCTGTTGCATTTCCGCCTGGAGCGTCTCGACGTCCTTCTGCGTGCGAACGAGCAGTTCCGCTGCGAGAATCTGATCGCCCCGCAGGCTCGTAACGGACTCTTTCGCCGCCTGGCGTCGTTCGGAGACCGCTTCGGTGAGCTGCCGCTGCTGACGCTCGGTCTCTGCGATGGTCTCTCGGACGGCTTCGAGAGCTTCTTCTTTTCCCTGGCGGATTGCGGCGGACGCTTCCGAGGCCAGGCCTTCGAGCTTGGCGATTTGATCGCGTCCCTGACCTGCTTCGGCCAGCGTCTGCTCCATGCGGACCTTCATGTCTCCGCCGGTTCGGACGAGTTCGTCGATCTTGTCGGCGGCCTTACCGCCCCGGTCCAGCAATTCCCGTATCTTCTTCAACTCTTCTTCGGCCTGCTGGTGACTTCCTGCAGCGTGTTGTGCGGATTCCTCGGCTGCTTGCTGTTGCTGGCGTATTTGTCCGGACGCATCCACTGCAGCGGCGCCGCGCGAGGTAATGTCGGTCAGCGTTCTTCCGGCGGTTTGGAACTGCGAGTCCATCTTCTGCTGGGCTTCGTGCAGCATCAGTTCGGCGTCTGTGGAGATTCGACCAGCCGCTTCGGTCGCTTCGGTTTGGCTTTGCTGGGCCTGAGTGGTGAATTCCGCATGTTCCTGCTGCATCTGCTTCAGAATCGATTGGGATTGAGCGTCGATCTTTTGCTTGGCGTCCTGCAGCATCTTCTTTGCGGCGGAGGCGGTTTCTTTTGTAGCTTCAGTCGCTTCGGTCTGGGTCTGCTGAGCCTGGGAGGTGAACTGTTCGTACTCCTGGGTCATCTGGGCGGTGATGGCCTGGGATTGTGCGGTGATTTTCTTCCGGGCGTCCTGGAGCATTTGCTCAGCGGAGGCGGCGGTTTCCTTCGTCGCTTCGGTCGCCTCGGTCTGGGTTCTCCTTGCCTGGGCGGTGAACTCCTCATATTCCTGCTTCATCTGCGCAATGACTGTCTGTGACTGCGCATTGAGCTTCTTCTGAGCGTCCTGCAACATCTGCTCGGCTGCTGCGGTGGTCTCCTTGGCGGCCTCAGTCGCTTCGGTCTGAGTTTGCTGGGCTTCAGCGGTGAGTTGCTGACACTCCCTCTGCATCTGCTCGATGAAGGTTCGGGCCTGGGCGCTAAGCTGCTGTTTGGCCTGCTGAAGCACGCCCTCAGCCGCCGCCGCCGTTTCCTTAGCAGCCTCGATTGCTTCGGCCTGTTTTTGCTTGGATTCTGTGGCGAATTCGGCGCACTCCTGCTGAATCTGCTCAATTCGCGCTTGAGCTTCCTGGGCTTCGGAGAGTTTGCTCGCCAGTTGGGCGGAATTCTCGGTTCCGCTTTTCATGAACTCGCGAATGGATGTTATAAGTTCTTTGCCTTCCGCAAGTTGTGATTCAAGATCTTCTCCGGCGGCTTCGGTGGCTTGAGTTATTTCAGCCATTGCCTGGATGGCTGTTTGGGCCTGGGTGAGTTGCTTTCCAGCCTGGGCGACGAGTTCTGAGACCGTTTGCTGCTGATTGCGGGTTTTATCGACCACGCCCTGTGCGGTGGCGAGTTGTTCGTCGAGGCGTCCCTGAAACTGCTCGCGTTTGTCGACCAACTCGGTCTGCATTTTGTCGAAGGCTTCCATCGCTTCGGTCTGGCGTTTGTGGAGCGCGTCGGTCTGCGAGTTGATCGACTCGGCCGCAAGGGAGACGCTGCTCTCGAGGACTGCGATTTCCTTGTTGTAGACCTCCTGCACACCGGCGAGTCGGTTTGCGACGGCCTCCTGTATTTTGTCAGCATGTCCGTCGGCTGATCCGGCGACTGAATCGATAGTCTCCAGCACGTCCCCGAGCTTGTGCTCCAGGATAACTGTGAGCTTTCCGAGCTTGCTGGCGTCCATCCCGCCGGCCATCAGGTTCTCCTGCAGGCAGAGCCTGTGCAGACTGTCGACCACGCTGAGGACAGCCATCCCCTGTTTGCGATCCAGAGACTTGGGCAGCGCCTTTATTGCTTCGACCGCCCGATCGACCCGATCGTTTAACTCCTGGACGGCGGTGAACGGCAGGCCGTGCAGATAATCGCTGCGATGCATTCCCTCAAGTGCGAACAGGAAGCCCTTAAGCACGCGCACCGCCGGTTCAATATCACCGACTTCCGGCGGGGGGGCGTCGGCGAACATGTTCGATATCTCAGTGACGCGGGCTTCGAATAGTTTTCGCAACTGCAGGACCTGCATTTCCATGATTACGTCTCCTTGAATCAGCGGCGGCGCACATCCCCCCGTCCCGTCCAGACGCGGACATTCTGCGCAGGCGCCGCAGGCGATAAACCAACCCTGGACAGACATCGACCCCGTCGAGGTCCTTCCTGGTGAGGCAATCGCATTTTCTGTATACATCGGCGAGGGTATCCGATGGACTTCACCCCAAGTTCGTGCGAGTCGAACCAATCAGGCGAAACTGACGCCCCGAAACCGACCGACCATTGCAAAAAGCCTTCGTGATGCGTAAATTGACGTGTAACTATGGATATTTCGATCATCAAAACTGACAGTCCCGACGGCCCGGCCGCTGTCGCTGCGCTCAAAGATACTTTGCGTAAGGGCGAACTGACCGCGGGCGGTTCGGAGTTGGACGTTCGGACGATCGTGCGCGACATCATCGCCGATGTCGAAACCGGGCGGGACTCTGCGGCCGCCGCCCTGACCTCACGCTTCGACCAGGCCCAAATAACGCCCGAGACGATTCGCGTTCCGCAGGAGCAGATCCTCGCCGCACACCAGGCCGCCGACGAAGAGTTCCTGCAACTCGTTCGTAGAGTTGCCGACAATATACGCCGGTACCAGGAGTCGATCCTGATAACCGATCCTCCGCCGCTCAAGCGCGAAGGGAGGAGTCTTGGCGTGCGATACTCGCCGATGGCCCGGGCGGGCGTGTACGTTCCAGGCGGGAAGGCGATATATCCGTCGACCGTGCTGATGACAATTGTTCCGGCGCAGGTCGCGGGCGTCGAGCAGATTGCAATCGCCTCGCCGCCGACCGGTGGGGATGTGAACCAGATGGTGCTCGCGCTGGCCGGAGAGTTGGGCGTGCGGGAAGTTTACAGGCTTGGCGGGGCGGTCGCGATTGCGGCTTTGGCGCTGGGAACCGAGACTATCTCACCGGTCGACAAGATCGTGGGACCGGGAAATGCGTTCGTCGCCGAAGCAAAACGACAGTTGTTCGGGCGTGTTGGCATAGATTCAGTGGCGGGACCCAGCGAAGTGCTGATCGTCGCCGACCAGACCGCACGCGCCGACTATCTGGCCGCTGACATGCTCGCACAGGCCGAACACTATCCCGGGTCGGCGATACTGGTGACCCCGAGCAAGGAACTGGCTGGCGCGGTCACGTCCGAACTCGACGCCCAACTGCCCGCGCTGTCGCGCGGCGAAGAGGCCCGGGCCTGCCTCGAAGCCTACAGTGCGATAATTGTGACGTCCGATATCGACGAAGCCTGTCGAATCGCCGATGACTTCGCCACCGAGCACCTGCAGATAATCACCGAAGACGACCAGGCCGCCCTGGCGAAAATCCGAAACGCCGGAGCAGTCTTCCTGGGAGCCTACACGCCGGTTCCGCTGGGAGACTATTACGCCGGACCTTCGCACGTGCTGCCCACCGGCGGGACCGCCAAGTTCTCCGGCCCGCTAAGCTGCAACGATTTCCTGACCGCCGCAAGCATACTGAGCTACGACTCGGAATCACTGGAATGCGATGCGGGCGAAGTTATCGATTTCGCCACGCGCGAAGGCCTCACCGCGCACGCCAACGCCGTAAGAATTCGAACGAAACCTCCCACGCAGGACAAGTAGAGAAGCGATGTCATATTTCCGCGAAAATATAGATGCGATGACCCCTTATGTGCCCGGAGCCCAGCCCAAATCCGGCCAGAAGATCATCAAGCTGAACACAAACGAGAATCCCTATCCGCCCGCGCCGGGAGCGATAGAGGCGTTGCGAACATTCGACCCCGAAGGTCTTAGGCGATATCCCGATCCGATGGCCCAGGACTTCCGCCAAGCCGTATCCGATGTGCTGGATGTGCCCGCCGATCGCATAATACCGGGCAACGGAAGCGACGATATACTCGTGATGATCTCGCGGGCGTGCCTGGAACCGGGCAAGAAAGTGGTCTACACCGTGCCCACGTTTGAGTTCTACGGTGTTCAGGCCAATATCGAGAACGCAACGAAAGTTCCCCTGGATTGCGATCCGGCTGACTCGATTGAACTGCTGGCCGCCGAAGACGCCGACGTGACCTTCATCGCCAGCCCCAACAGTCCCACCGGGGTGCTAACGTCGACCGAAGTCCTGAACGATCTAGCCGGACGCCTGACCGGGCTGCTGGTGATCGACGAAGCATACGCGGACTTCGCAAGCGAAAACGCTCTTGAACTGGCCGCTGAGCACGACAACGTAGCTGTCCTTCGTACGCTGTCGAAGGGGTATTCGCTGGCGGGTCTGAGGATGGGTTTCGCCATCGCACCGCCGACGATACTCGAAGGCCTGATTAAGACCAAGGCGATATACAATGTAGACGCAATCGCCTGCGCCGCGGCGACCGCCGCAATGGCCGATCAGGACCACAAGAACGCAAACGCTCGCAAAGTAATCGCCTCGCGCGAGGCGTTGGGCGATCAGTTGGCGGAGTTGGGATTCACGTTCCCGCCTTCGCAGGCGAACTTCCTTCTTGTCCGCCCGCCGACCGGGAACGCCCGGGAGATCTACGAAGGGCTAAAGGCCCGCGGAATTCTCGTCCGATACTTTCAGTACCAGGAAATCCTGGCCGACAAGCTCCGTATAACGATAGGCGACGACGAGCAGAACGCCTCGCTTGTTGCTGCGCTGAAGGAAATCATGGCGTGAGTCGCCCAATCGGGGCGCAAGCAGACCATCGAGCACAAACATGACCGACAAACCAAGAATCGCGACAATCGATCGCACGACGAACGAGACGGCGATAACCGTTACGCTCGATCTCGACGGGACCGGGCGGGTCAACAACGCAACCGGCGTGGGCTTTCTCGACCACATGCTGGACCACCTGGGAAAGCACAGCCTGACCGATCTAACGGTGTCAGCCCAGGGCGATCTGCACATTGACGATCACCATACGGTGGAGGATGTGGCGATATGCATCGGTCAGGGGCTTGTCGAGGCTCTGGGCGACAAGGCGGGGATTCACCGCTACGGTTCGGCGTCCGTGCCAATGGACGAAGCGCTGGCCGAAGTGTCGCTGGACTTGTCGGGCCGTCCGGCGGTCGTGTTCGACGTGAATTTCGTCGGTGACAAGATCGGAGCTTTCGATACGCAACTGATCCAGGAGTTCATCACTCGCCTGGCCGCCGTGGCGGGGATGAATCTGCACGTGACCGTACCAAGAGGCGCCAACGACCACCACATTGCCGAAGCCATCTTCAAAGCCCTGGCGCGAGCCTTACGCCAAGCCAAAGCAATCGACCCGGCGCAGAAAGGCCAGGTCCCCAGCACCAAGGGTTCTCTCTGAGCGGTAGGCGCGGGCGATATGAGTTGGATGGAAATGGTCTGGTCCGCAGCGGTCTTCACTTGAAAAACTCAGGGAAACCGGATCAAAGGATCTCTCAATATCCAATGCTCCGGCTTCCCTGTTGTTATTCCGCAGGAACCTTCAGTGGGCGATAGGCCCAATGGCGTTAGCGTTTGATCAAACGTGCGAGGCGCTTGTGTTCTCGACTTTGGGTTTGCGGGGTGTCTTTGGGGTTTTGAGGGTCTTGGGTTTTCGTTTCTTCCTGGGCTTGGGCTTGTCTTCGTCCTTGTCCTTGTTCTTATCGCCGTCCGGACGCAGTTGGCTTTGCAGTTGCTTTCTGAGGCTCTCTTTTACATCGTCAGGCAGGTTCATCTGTTCGATGCTCTTCAGGATCTTCTCGTGTATCTCCCTGCTGAGTTTGGCGTGGTCGCCGCTGGTGAACAACCGTATTTCCGGCATCCCGCCGCCGGGGCGTTTTCCAGGCTGACCGGCCTTGATTGATGTGAAGACCTTGACGTTGCTCTTCTTGAGCAGGTCGAACGCTTCGGGGTCCGACAGGCGAAGTTGTTCGCGGTCCTTGTAAGTTTTCGTCTCGGCCGCTTCCGTTCCATCGTCGTCGCGCTGCTTGCGGGTGACGGTTATCTTCCCGGTCTCGTCTTGTTCTATCCGCACGTCATCGCCATCGGAGTTTTTTGTGTGGATAACCGTTTTTGCACTGACCGAAACGTTGGGATTGGCTCCGGGGGCGACGTTTTTCGGAATGGACTTGAGCATCTTGCGAATCTCTTCGGGCAGGTCCTTACCGTCCATCTTTTCCCAGTCGCCGGCTTTCTTGCGGAGCATCACGTGCGGGTGAAGGCGCATTACGTCCCTCTGGACATTCCACGGTCCCGGGAAGTTCTCTTTGTGAACGAGTTGGACCTTGTCGACGGGCACGGGCTTTCCGAGCGTGACGGGGATCTGGATCTTCTTACCCTCTCGCATCACCCAGAGTTTGATCTTCTGTCCGGCTTTTCGGTTGCGGAGAGTTTTGATCAGGCTTTGCCCGTCCTTGACCGGGCCCTTGTCCAGGCCGACTATCACGTCGTACTGTTTGACTCCCGCCTTGTGGGCCGGAGAGTCCTTGACCAGATTAGCGACCATCGCCCCGATATCCTTCGACAACAGGTGAGCCGCCAGCGGAGCGGGAACCGGAGATATTCGAACGCCAAGCCATCCACCATGCGGGCCTGGCCGGTCCGGGGCGGCCGATGAAGAGACCGACACCGTTACCGCCCCATCTCCCGTTTTGACAACCGTTTCGCCCTGAGCTATTCCACACGACAGCACTGCTGCGGTCAGAATTATCGCTACTGTTCTGATAGTCATCTTCATTCTCCTGTATTTCCTGTATTCGTCGGTTGGCCTGCGTTACAGGTCCAGCCACTGAGGTTCTCGCTGCTCCTGCTCGCGGTCGACCAGGATGATCTTCATCTGTCCGGTTTCGGCGTCGTACAATCCAACCGGGATTCGGTCCACGCTGCGCACGGGTCTGATCATTATCGGCGCCGGGGGGGTGGGGTCGAATCGATCGGTCACCAACTCGATTCTGTCTGCGGTCGTCGGAGCCGGAGTCCTGATCTCGCCCGCAATCCCGCCGGACTCGTCGGGGCGTTCGATTATCGTCGACCACAACACCACTCCCAATACAACAGCGGCTGCAGCCGCCGATGCGGAAATCGCCCAGGCCCACGATCTGTTCGATTCGGATTGTTCGGCGTTTACCGCGGGCGGCGCCAGAGCGGATCCGATCGCATCGCGACATTCACTGTCCAACGCTTCATAGTCCCGCAGCATCGCGTGGGCTTCGGGGTCGCGGAGCAGTTGTCTTTCCAGGGCGGCCCGTTTGTCCGGTGTGAGTTCACCGTCCACCATGCGGTTGATCATGATCTCGATGTCGCCGATTGAATCGTTTTTCATTTTTCTTCTTTCGGCATGAGTTTGGCCCGCAGCATGCGTCTGGCCCGTACGAGTCTGGTCTCGACAGCCAGGGGCGTTATGTCCAGCGTTTCGGCGATTTCGTTGTAGCTCATGTCTCGCCAGACCCGCATAACCAGCACCGTTCGGTATTTCTCGCCCAGCGACTCGATCGCCCGCATCGTTGCGTTTGTTCGTTCGGCTGCGAGCAAATCGTCGTCAGGTTGCGGTTCCGGTCGGCCGGGACGCCAAATCAACTTGAAACGCCGCCATAATCCGCGCCGCCTCGTTGTGGACCGTCCGGCGTCTATTGCGGCGTTGCGGGCCAATCGATACAGCCATTTTCGCAGATCGGTTACTGACGCCAACTGGTCTCGACGCTGCCAAACACGCATCCACACCTGCTGGGTTACGTCGTCCACGCTGTCCGGGCGACCGGTCACCGCCAGCACTGCGCTGCGGACCCACCTCTCGTGCAGGGCGATGATCTCTTCCAACGCTCTTTTCTGGGCTGCGGTCGGCGGTTGGGGCTCAGGCCGCTGCTTGTCGTGATGTTCAGCGCTGGTCATCCGCATCGTCATTACACTAGACGCCCGGCGGGGCGATGTCCTGTCAGGAATCTTCAAATGATTCGACAAAAAACGATCGACAGATGAGTATACCCCATCGACGCCCTCAGACGAAGCCGACTATCGCTGCGCGGACATACAGCGCAAATAAAAACAACGGAACTGGAACCAGGTCCAGCCCCGTCGCATTGCGTGTATTTGTTTTCGTTGACTGGGGCGTTCGCCCAGTCATGTGTCGCGATTTAGCGTCTTCGACGTTTCAGGATGAACATACCGCCCAATCCCAGGAGCGCCACAGTCGCCGGTTCCGGAACGACCACATCGACTCGCCCCATCACCCCGATGAGATCATTGGGGCTGACAACGACACTGAAGTCGATGCCGATACTGGAGTCAACCCGCGGACCGCTTTCAGGCGTGAAGTTCTCCATAGTCTGGCCGATCAATCCCGCTGGAGCCGACAGTGTGAAGGGATCATCCATAAGTGTCTTGACCACGACCCCATCGATTAGAGCTGAGAATACCGAGCCTGAAGTCGGCGCCGTAGCGGTTGCTCCGTCAGCGGGGGACGAACCGTCCAGCACCTGTAGGGACGCCACGCCGGACACCAAAGTCGGGCCGGCCAGAGCGCCAGGCTGACTGAAGGATATGCTGAGAGTTTGCGTGCTGCCGCTGTTGTTCGTCGCAGCCCAGGTAACGGCCAGTACGGGATCGGGATCCCACTCAATTTCCTCGATCGTGATGGTGAAATCACCGATCGTCTGGATGAACTCGCCTTTCAGCTTGTACTTCCCGCTGTCGGCTTCATACTCGTATTCGTCCAGCGGTTGGGTCATGATGAACGTCCCCAGCCCGGGGGCTTCCACGATACTGCCCGTTATGACCGGCGGTTGGGGCGGGCCAATGATGTCGGCGTGGGCGGATGGCGCAACGACGATTACCGCAAGC
>JASLNT010000063.1 GCA_030745875.1 Phycisphaerae bacterium | reverse complement strand
TCGGAGAATACGAAATCGAGCGGGAAATCGGACGCGGGGGCATGGGAATTGTCTATCTGGCCAGACAGAAGGATCTGGACCGGCAGGTAGCGCTGAAAGTCATTCCGCCCACTACATTGTCGAAAATCACCCGCCAACGATTCCTGCGCGAGGCAAAAGCCCTCGCAAGCCTGTCGCACCCCAATATCGTCCCGGTGTTCACCGCCGGAGAGCAGGCCGGATCGCTGTTCATCGCGATGGAGTATGTGCCCGGCGTTCCGCTGTCGACGCTGATACGGGCGGTTAGAAATCGACCGGCCGGACAAAAAGCAAGCCAGGCGTGGGCCCAATGCCTGGCCTCGGGGACCGCGCCCGAAGATGACGCCGCGCCGGATCGGGCCAAGGAAACCGCTGCTCTCGATTCCCAGTATCTTCACACGTGTCTGGCGGTGGCGGGGCAGATTGCAGATGCGTTGGCTCGGGCCCATGACGGCGGGATCATCCATCGCGACATCAAGCCGGCCAACATCATCATCGCCCCGGACGGGCGGGCGCGGTTGCTGGACTTCGGGTTGGCGGCGGTGCATACCGAGCCTCACGTAACGGTCAGCGGGGAGTTCTTCGGAACGCCCCACTACGTCTCGCCCGAACAGGCGGCGGGACTCTCGGGCCTGGTCGGTCCGGCCAGCGATCAGTACTCGCTGGGAGCAATGCTGTACGAGTGCCTGGCGTTGCGGCCGCCTTTCGACGGCGATTCGATCTCCGTGGTTCTGGCCAATGTGTTGAACGGAGATCCCAAAGGCGTTCGACACGTTAATCCCACGCTTCCCAAAGACATCGATACGATCCTGGCCAAAACCCTGTCGAGGTTCCCCCAGGAGCGATACAACTCGATGAGCGACTTCGCCGAGGACCTCGAGCGATTCGCCTCCGGACGCCCCATTCTCGCCAAGCGCGCCAACTGGATGCAGCGACTTGTGAAATGGTCGCGCAGGCGGCCGGCGGTTGCGGTTCTATTGGTGCTTATGGTTGCGATGATCATCACGGGAGCCGGAATATGGACGTATCAGGAGCGTCAGCGGCGGCGGGTCGAACACGCCGCGGACAAAACTGAACTGCAGGCCAAGAAGGATCGCGCCGACCGAGACATCCAAGCCGCCACCGCCGAACAGTGGCAATATGCGCGTCTGATGGCCGAAGCTGACAGCCAGTGGCGCGCCGGTGATGCACCCGAGACCAAACGTCTGCTGGCCCAGACCGCAACAAAGTGGCGCAACTGGGAGTGGGATATGTTGGCCTGGCGCTGTGACGCCCAGAAACAGTCCTTCCCCCGAGGCAGCGCCGCGACGTTCCTGGCCTGGAGGCCTGACGGTAAGGCGTTGGCGGTTTCGTCCAACGCGGGTGACGTGCAGGTTTGGGATACGACGACGGGCAAGCTCTCCTGGTCGCTAGTCCCGTCGTACGGCTATACCGGAGGGGTGGCCTGGCTGGACGGAGGCAAGCGGTTAGTGATGGCGTGCGGTGATGGAAACGTGCGAATTTGGGACTCCGCAGGCAAGCATCTGAAAGTATTCCCCGGAGCGCCGTCTGGAGCAGTGCAAAGAACCGGGCATGCAATCTCCGGGCTTGCGGTAAGTTCGGACCAGCGATTAGTCCTGACATCCGGAGGTTATCTGAACGAACACGGATGGGTTCGCCTGCACGATCTGGCGTCCGGAAAACTGATAAAGGTATTCATCGGCCACAAGTCGGTGATTGACTCAGTGGCGTTCATGCCCGGCGAAAAGCGTTTTGCTACAGCCGGTCGCGACGGCGTGGTCCATCTGTGGAACATCGCCCGGGACAAGCCGACAGCCTCCATGCGCGGCCACGGAGCCGGTTATGCGTTTGTGTATGACGTAATCTTCACGCCCGATGGTAAGCATCTCGTCACCGCCGGGCAGGACGGTCTTGCTCACCTATGGAACACCCAAATCGCCAAGAGGGTGCGGACATTCCGATCAACGGGCTCCGACATCAGGACCTTGGCGATCTCACCGGACGGGAAGCTGCTGGCGGGCATTGCAGTCGACGGGACGGCTACGCTCTGGGACCTCCTCACAGGGAAGATCATCACGCTGTTCCGCGGCCACGGACTCTTGCCGTTAAGCGTGGCCTTCTCACCTGACGGTAAGAGCTTGGCTACAGGAGGACAGAAGAGCACGCGAATATGGGATTTGAGCACACGCCAGGAAGGTCGGTTGTTCGGTCGATTGTCGGCCTTGCCGAAATTCACGTGCGACGGCGCGAAAATAGCCGCTGTCGGCGGACATGAAGAAGGCCTGAGAATCTGGTCTGCTAACGGACGAACGATGATCGCCGACGTAACGAAACTCGGGAATAAGGTCGCCAATGCAGCATGCCATCCAACCAAGCCCAACCTGCTGATCGTCCTTATGGATAATAGAAGCCTGATTCTGTGGGATATGGCTGAAGACAAATCCCGGTGGACGGTTACCCCGAAAGAAGGTGACAAGACGAACCGAAGCGGACTGGCGTTTTCGCCCGATGGACGGTTCATCGCCATCGGAGCCCATCCCCCCTGGCTGCCCGGCCGCACCAAGCCCGGGGGCGTCACCCTATATGATGCTGCATCTGGAGAGCTGTTGAAGAAACTGGTATTCCCGGGCTACTCCACTATAGATAGTGTCGCGTTTTCTCCAGATGGTCGATACGTGGCGGCCGCAAGCCCGTACATCAATTCCGGGGGCAAACAAATACCGGGCGGAATCGCGCTGTGGCGCGTGTCTGACGGGCAATACGTCCGCACGCTGCATGGGCAAGACAGCGGTCTGTATTCGTTCGCATTCAGCCCAGACTCAAAACGGATCGCCCTGGGCAATAACAACAATGTCATACGCATACTAGACGTTAAGAGCGCCAAAACAGTCGCGACACTGCACGGGCACAAGTCGCGAATCGTTGCGATGGCGTTCAGCCCTGACGGACGGCGTCTGGTGTCGGTGGGACATGAAGTTCTGCTCTGGGACATGCTGACGTCCCAGCCGGTAATGACGTTGCTGAAAGACAATGGCGGATACAACAAGACATTCCATTCGGTTACGTTCAGCCCGGATGGGAATTCCATAGCGGGGGGGGGATACAATCGCCAGATTCAACTCTGGTCCCTCCCGGAGAATCGCTCGAAAGACCGCCAGCCGACTTCACGCCCCGCCGCCGGGACCCATTGATTTGCTCAGCGCCACGATCCCGCGCGCAACCAGCATTCGCGTGGCGTCGGGCGTCAACTCCAGTTTCTCGCCAGCCTGTTCGTACGTCATTCCCTCGTATCGCACCAGCAGCAGGGCTTCGCGCTGATTTTCGCTCAGGGCGTCGATAGCCGCCTCCAGGCGGTTGATCTCCTCGATGCGAACGACCTTGCTGACCGGCGAGAGTGTATTGCGGACCAACTCCTTCAGCGGACCAAATACCGAATCGCCCGACGGTCCGGATCCTTCCATCGGTCGTTCGCGGGCGGCGTCTCGTTTGGCCGCGTGAATATGGTCGGCCTGATCGCGGATTCGATTCTCGATGATCTTGCACAGCCAGTGGAAGAAATCTCCCTCATTATGGCAGGACACGTTGTCCAGCCCGCGAAGAGACGCCAGAAATGCGTCCTGAACGATGTCCACCGATTCGATTTTCGCCCGCAGCGCCTGACCGAGACGCATGCGGACTACGGCGTGGGCTCTGTCGAAGTATCGATCGTAGAGGGCGTCAACGGCTTGGCGGTCGCCGTCGCGATACTGCCCCAGCAGGTGTACGGTTGCATCGAAGTCGTGGTCGGGTATCACGGTGATGTCCTTTCGTGCAGATTTGGCCTTACTCCTTATCGTAGCGAGTTTTGGACGAATCGGTAGTTTTTTTCATATTCTGCGTTCGCTCGGGGCGAAAATCCCGCTGACAACTATGAACGGACGAGGAGATCAAAAATGAACGTAGCACTGAGACAACACGCGGCGAGAGATGAAAACGTCTTTCACTTTGTAAGCACGCATCAGACAACCAACGATCGCCAAGGATGCACCCGGATGCGGGAGTTGGCTCGTCTCTGGTGGAGAATACATTCCTCAACCAAACACGCAATGGCCTCCACCACAGACAGTTACGTGCCGCAACCGCAATACGCCGCATAATTTTCAGTTTTTCGCGTTCGGATCCGGCGGGCTTCCCGCTGAGTACGTTGAAAGGACGAAACAATGAAAACAACACAGAACACAGCAGAGAACAGAACAAACGTTATCGAGACTTCATTAATCCCAAGACGTAAGGAGACTACCATGAAACGCATTAGTTACATTATTGGAATCGTATTGTTGTTCGGAGCGGCCGCAAAAGAGGCCTCGGCGTTGAGCTATGTGACGGTCCTGACTCCGGCGGAACGCCGTCAGCTCACCGCCGAATACAACACGCTGCAGGCCCAGAGACGTCAGACCCAGACTGATCTGAACAACATGTGCCGCGTCGTAAGAAACTCCCAGGAGATGTTCGTCTACAATCTGAACGGTTCAAATCGCTGGGAATTCTGGACGACAAACCGAGTGGCCGCTCGCTTGCGTCAGATTTCGCGGACTCAGGCGGCGTACCGTCAGTGGTGGACATATCTGGCGGGGCAGCACCTCAATTACAGCCGCTACGTTGGCAGCCAGCTCATACCCAGCCTGCGTGCGAAACTCGACAAGATCGACAAGCGATTGGCCAACATCAGCGGTCTGCTGGCCTCTGACGAGAATAACAAGAAGAGACCCAACCTGACCAATGTCACGGTGAACACCAGCCCGGTTCACATCCGGATATGGGATCACGGTAAGCAGGATGGCGACATAGTCCAGATCTTCCTGAACGGACGCTTCCTCCGGGAGCTTAAGCTGGTCAAGAACGGAACGACACTGACCCTGCCCCTGAAGTTCGGGAATCATCGTCTGCAGGTCGTCGCCATGAACACAGGCGACGAAGGGCCGAACACCGCCTCGGTTAAAGTCACCGGCGTGGTCAAAGGCAAACCCCAGCAGTCCTGGGAGTTGCAGAAGGGCGAACAGACCGTCATGTGGATCACAGTGGGCAACTAATCGCCCGGCGACATCCGACAAACAAAGCCCTCGCATAGCTATGCGAGGGCTTTATTATTGCGCGCTGTTCAACTTCGCGCTGATCTGTTCGTAACCCGCTCAGGGTGCTACTTCAGGCATGCAACACTGCCGTCGTCGAACGATGCGATTATCTTCCCACCGTCTATCGCCAGCCCATTGAACGCCAACTTGGCGCCGAAGGTCTTGTCCCAAACGACCTTTCCGCTCTCTACGCCGATTGCCTGTACAAAGCCCTTAAGCTTGCCCTGGTCGGTTATCGCTCCACCAATCACCACAACATTATTACAGATTATCAGGGAGGTCACCTGACGGTCCCTGGCGACGGCGAGAGACCATTTTTTGCCTTTGGGCTTGCCGTTTTCGACCGCCGACAGCGACAGTCCGTTGCGCATGTCGCAGACGGCGACGTACTTGTCGCTCCAGCTTACCGTGTCTCCACGTGCTCCGCCGTATCCTATGGTCTGGAACTTACGGTGCCCTAACCGCGTCCAGTTCCAACTGTAGACGCCTTCCAGGCCGATTGTAAGCCCGCCGCCCTTGCGTCCGGCGGATATATTATCACCCTTATCGAGCGACAGCCGATGACCCATCACCGTCACCGCGTCGTCCGCCAGCGCCAACGCGTCGTTACGCTTGTTCGATCGTCCGCCGCCCTGCGGGATCGCTCTGGACCAGAGCACTTTGCCCGTCTCGGGGACAAACGCCCTGACCAGCAGCCCGCCGTCGGAGCCCTGCGTACGTCCGGCCGATGCGTAGGCCTTGCCCTTGGCGACCATCACCCCGCCAATCACCGGCCAGACTGACTCGACCTTACCGTATGAGACCATTCGCTTCTCGGACGGGGCGATACGCAGCTTGTAGATCAGCTTCCCGGTCTTGGCCTTGATCGCGTAAACGTATCCGGTGCGATCTCCCGCCAGGCATACGCCCTTGTACAGCGTCGGAGCGGTGTCCATCCTCCCGCCGGTCATGAAACGCCATTTCACATTTCCGCTGGATGCGTCTACGGCAATCAGTTCGTTGTGATCGATGTCGGCCATAATAACCAGATCGCCCGCGGTTATCGGAGCGGTCAGCCTGGTGTTCAGGAACGACTTCCAGTCGCGCTGAACGGTTCCGACGATCTTTCGGGCTGTGAGCTTTTTGCTCCAGACCACGTTTGGCTTGGAGGAAATATCGCATCCGGCGCTGCTGGAACGCGTTGCGTTTCCGCGGAAGGAACTCCACATTGAGGGGCTTGAGATATTGTCAACCGCTTCGTTGTAGGTTGTGAACTGGACAGGCTTCGTTGCGACCTCCATCTCCTCGGGGGTCGGGATCTTTCCGATCGAGGCAATCGCCAGCAGGCCCGGTATCTGACCCGGGGAGCAGCGGCACCAGTTTTGGCTGATGTAACCGGCTCCGTAGCCCGGAACCGTCCCGGTAAGGCAACCGGCGCGGGCTCCCCCAAAGCTCTGCCTCTCGTTGCCCTTCGTTATCGTTCCGCCTCGGTTGTTCAACTGAATATCGCCGACGCGCATCACGGGCGTGCAGATGTGCCCTCGGAATCGGAAGAAGTTCTTCCCAGCCGTTGCAGCCTTATTCCCCTGGAGCACTGTTCCATCACCCGCCGACAGCAGCGCAACGGTATTGCGATTCCCGTACGATACCGCCACGGCGCCATATCCTGCGGCTTCAAGATTGATAGGCTTATCCTTGCCTTTGAACGATTCGTCGCTAGCCTTCCACAGCACTTTACCGCTGGTCAGGTCCATGGCGATCACTCTCTGGGCCGGACGCGTTTCCTTACTGTTCTTGTTGCGCCTGTTGTGTTTCTCTTCGATAGTGTCGTTGGCGTCCCGGTTGACTATGTAAACCTTACTTTCGGCGATCAGCAGCGCGGTGCCCAGCAGATCGTTCTTCCAAAGTTGTTTTCCGGTCTTATCGTCGTATGCCTCGACAGTTCCTTCGGCGATCGCCCAGTCCATGCGGCGCCGGTCGTAGCGTTTGACCGACCCCATCGACTTCCCGCCCTTCCACGTGGTGACCACGACGATGCCTCTGGACGCCGATATCACACCGGGGATGTAAGCTGTGGGCAGTTCGCGAAGCGTCTTGCCCGTCCGCGTGCTGATAACCAGCATTTTCCCGTTCTCTCCGGCCAGGTACACGTGCTGACCGATCGAAATCATGGGAGCCATGTTCTCAATGTAGAGCCCGCCGTAATACGTATCGCCAATCCTCTTCCGCCAGAGCATGCGCCCGTTGAAGGCGTCGCGGCAGGTGAGGTACTGGGCGGTCCCGTATTTGGACTTCCATCCGTCGCCGAGGTTCTCAACCACACCGGTGGAGAAGGTGAAGCATCGCCCGTCGTTAAGCGCCAGCGCTCGCGTAGACGAATACCTGTTGGCCGATCGCTCGGGATTGTCGAAGTTCATCGGGAGGCCCGCGCTCCACTTAAAGCCCACCGGAAGATCGAACACCTTGTCGGTTGACACGGGTCGACCATCGGCTCCGTGGTAGCGGTGGGTCCAGATGTCCATGTTCTCTGGCAACTGGATCTCTTCGATATTCTTAATCTTCCCGCCCGAGCAGGTAATGAGTCGTCCGTAGGGCGCCAGGCAACGCTTGGCTTCTTTGACGCTGAAACCGGCTTGGGAGGCTTTGGCGATATCCATGACGACAATCACGTTGACCATGTAGTCGCGATACGGAAGCGTCTTAACACCAAGTTGTTCGACGGTTACGCAGCCTTTAACGCCCGCGGCGGCGATGGCTTTCTTAATGCTCGCCAGTTCGGCCTTGTCGCCCGCGATCACATGGACCAGCGAATTACCGTTCTTACCCAGATCGGTCGCCATTTCAGCGGCCCCGGCGTCACCGCATGCGACAACGACGAACAGTCCGCTCTCGGAGCCGTAGGAGTCCAACACCTTCTGTGCGTCCGAGGCGCGTGCGTATCCGGGCGCCAGACACATCAGCGAGACCAGAACGATTGTAAGAACCCAGCCTGTGGCATGCTTCATAGTTAAGTGCTCCTGAGATATAAAACGTCGGGGGTTTCGTTCATCCATTATTGGCGAGTAACGTGGTAGAATACAAGCCATTGCCGCACGCTTACAAGCACAAAGAAACCTTCCAAACCCGCCACACAGGGTTACGTTTGTGCGTTCATAGTGGTATGGTGTCAGTCAGTCTAATCACAAACGCAGAAAGAGGCGATTGAAATGAACAGAAGATCTTTTCTCAAAGGTATTTCCGCAGCTGGCGCTGCCCTGTCGTTCTGCCGCGCTGGAACTTCGAAGGCGGCCGCGAAGAAGGACAGGCCTAACATTGTCTGGATATTCTCCGACGATCACGCCTATCAGGCCATCGGCGCCTACGGCGGGCGGCTGCAAAAACTCAATCCCACGCCAAACATCGACAAACTCGCCGCTCAGGGCATGCGATTCGACAAGAGCTATGTCGGGAATTCGATCTGCGCGCCGAGCCGAGGCACGCTGCTTACCGGAAAACACTCGCATCTCCACGGAATGACCTCAAACGGACCCCGTTTCAATCAATCTCAGCAGACCTTCCCCAAACTGCTCCAGAAGGCCGGTTACCAGACCGCGATGATCGGTAAGATCCACCTGCCGGGCAAGATGCAGGGATTCGACTACTGGGACGTCCTGCCCGGACAGGGCGACTACTACCAGCCCAAGTTCCTCGGCAGCAAGGGCAATCATATGGTCCCGGGATACGTCAGCGACATCATTACCGACAAATCGCTTGAGTGGCTGGAGAAAGATCGCGACAAGTCCAAACCGTTCATGTTGATGATTCATCACAAGGCCCCCCATCGCAACTGGCTGCCAGCCCTGCGACACGTGGGCAAATACGAAGACATCGAGATTCCCGAACCGGAAAACCTCTTCGACGATTACTCCACGCGCGGTATCGCAGCTCACAAACAGACCATGACCATAAGCAGGCACCTGAACGCCTACTCGGATCTGATGCTGGTGACGAAGCGAGATCGGGACAACTACGCGAAAATCGCAAAGAAGGCGCTCGCCGCCGGCAGGACCCATCCGTTCACCGGAGGCGAACGCGGAGCGTATTTCCGCATGACCGATCAGCAACGCGCAGCGTGGGACAAGATCCGCGAGCCGAGCAACCGGAAGATTCTCGCCAAAGGCGCCGCGTGGCTGGGCTCTAAGGAAGGGATTAAATGGCGCTACCAGCGTTACATGAAGGACTATCTGGGCGCCATCGCCGGAGTCGACGACAGCGTCGGGCGCGTGCTGGACTACCTGAAGAAAACCGGTATGGATGAGAACACTATTGTGATGTATTCGTCCGACCAGGGATTCTATCTCGGCGAGCACGGATGGTTCGACAAGCGATTCATGTACAAGGAATCTTTCCGCACCCCGCTAATCGCAAAGTGGCCGGACGTGGTCAAGCCCGGATCGGTCAATACCGACCTGGTGCAGAATATCGACTGGGCCGAAACGTTTCTCGACATCGCCGGAGCCCCGATACCCGACGACATGCAGGGACGATCGCTGGTTCCGCTGTTGAAAGGCCAGACCCCCGCCGACTGGCGAAAGACACTTTATTACCAGTATTTCGGACGAGGCGCACACTCCGTTCGCGCACACGAAGGCGTAGCCGACAAGCGATACAAACTGATGCGGTTCATGGGCAGGGACATACCCAAGGAGGGGCAGTGGGAGTTCTACGATCTCCAGAAGGACCCCAACGAAATGAACAACGTATACTCATCGCCCGAGCACGCAGCAAGAATCAAAGTTATGAAAACGGAACTTCAACGCCTCAAGAAACAATACAACGTGCCCAAGGGCGTTCCGATGTAGCAAAGGAAACATACGATGAGGATGACGGCGGCGGTGTCTTTGGGTGTAATGGCCCTTGCGGTAGCGGTGAGCGGAAGTGCGGCCGCTGGTGCAAAGGTCCTATATGTCGCTCCCGACGGGTCGGATGCAAATCCGGGTACGAAGGACAAACCGCTTGCGACACTGGCGGGAGGGAGGGATGCAATTCGTAAGATTAAGACGTCTGGGGGTCTTCCGCGCGGTGGGGTGATTGTCGAGTTGGCGGCCGGGACGTACGAACAGGCGACAGCGGTTGAATTCACCGAGCACGATTCCGGCGCGGCGGACGGTCCGATTGTCTATCGAGCCGCGAAGGGAGCAGAGGTTCGCATAAGCGGCGGGAAGGTTGTGACGAATTTCAAGCCCGTGACGGACAAGACTATCTTGGAGCGTCTTGACAAAAAGGCGCGCCGCAAGGTGCTGCGGGCGGATCTCAAAGCGCTGGGGATCAAGAATTACGGGGCGGCGGGAGGGGGGTTGGAGCTGTTCTTTCAGGATCGTCCGATGACGCTGGCCCGCTGGCCTAACGAGGGGTTCGTGAAGATCACCGGACTGGTGGGGGGACATCCGAGAAACGTACGCGGAACCAAGGGCGACAAGGTCGGGAAATTCATGTATAAGGGCGACCGGCCTGAACGATGGACGAGCGAAAAAGACGTGTGGGTGCATGGATACTGGTTCTGGGACTGGTCCGACCAGCGACACAGAGTCGACTCGATCGACACCGACAAGCGAATCATCTCGGTGAAACCGCCGTATCATGGGTACGGTTATCGCGTGGGGCAGTGGTTCTACGCGTTCAACATTCTGGCGGAACTGGATCAGCCCGGACAGTGGTATCTCGACCGCGATACGGGCGTGCTGTACTTCTGGCCGCCCAGCGACCTGTCCAAAGGACGCCCCACCGTGTCGATCGCCGGAGAGTTGGTGAACATGCGCAAAACCTCGCACGTGACGTTTCAGGGTATTGCATTCGAAGCGTCTCGCGGTACTGCCGTCACCCTGAAGGACGGAAAAGCCAACAATCTGACCAACTGCGTGCTGCGAAATATCGGCTCGTGGGGTGTGCGCATCTCAGGCGGAAGCGGATCGACCGTGACGGGCTGTGAGATCCACCAGACCGGTCAAGGCGGGATTGGGCTGTCGGGCGGTAATCGCAAATCTCTTACGTCCGCCGATCACCAAGCCGTAAACAACCATATCCACCACTACGGGCGATGGTACAGGATGTACAAGCCGGCGATTGCATTGTCGGGCGTGGGACTCCGGGCGTCCAACAATCTCATCCACGACGCTCCGCACATGGCGATCATGTTCAGCGGCAATGATCACGTGATCGAACTCAACGAGATCCACCGCGTATGTCTGGAATCCAACGACGCAGGAGCAATCTATTCCGGGCGGGACTGGACAATGCGAGGCACGGTGATCCGATACAACTATCTGCACCACATCAACGGTTTCCTCGGGAGAGGGTGCGTGGGAGTGTATCTCGACGACATGTTCTCCGGAACGCGGATCGAAGGCAATGTGTTTTACCAGGTGACGCGAGCGGCGTTCATCGGGGGCGGCAGGGATTGCGTAATCGCCAACAACATATTCGTCAACTGCAAGCCGTCACTACATATAGACGCACGGGCGACCGGTTGGGCGAGCTACCACGTCAATACGACAATGACAAAGCGCCTCAAGGCGATGCCTTATCAAAATGCGCTGTGGCGCAAGCGATATCCTAAGCTGGTCAACATTCTGTCCGACGCACCGGCTGCGCCAAAAGGCAACATCGTGTCGCGCAATATCAGCATTGGCGGACGGTGGGATGGCGTGCACGGCGCCGCCCGGAAGTACGTAACGTTCAAAGACAACCTCATCGACAGGGATCCGCACTTCGTGGACCGCGCCAAAGCGAACTTCCAGTTGCGCAACGACTCACCGGCCTACAAACTAGGCTTCAAACGGATCCCGATCGAGAAAATCGGGCTGATCGGCGGGCATCGCTAACGAACAACCGATCCCCTATTCCGGGCGGCAGGTTTCCACTATTTCGTCGATATGTGCGACAGCTACGCAGATGGACGTGTCGGCGGCGCCGTAATAGACCTTGACCATCCCGTCGTCTTCGATGATCGCTCCGCAAGCGAACACCACGTTCCCCACATCGCCGATTCGCTCGTAGTCTTCACGCGGAGAAAGCAAAGGCGGGAGGCACCGGCTCAACACGCGGGCGGGATTGTCGATATCCAGCATCGCCGCGCCCGCGCGATAGATCGGACCGGCGGACGTCATCTTCGTACCGTGATATATCTCTAACCATCCGTACTCGGTGCGTATCGGCGGGACCGACGCGCCAATGCGGTAGGAATCCCAGTATCGCGGGCGCGGGCCGAAAACAAACTCGCTGCGCCCCCAGTGGATCAGGTCGGGCGAGTAGGATATCCAAATACCGCCCACACCGCGTCCGATCGGTCGGTCAAGGCGAGCGAACAGACCGTTGATCTTCTCGGGAAACAGGACGCCGTCTTTGTTTCCCGGTCCCGATGCCACTGCAATCCGCTCGTAGTTGACAAAGTCTTCTGTGGAGGCGATTGCGATTCTATGGCCATAGCGGCTGCACGCGGTGTAAACCGCGTAGAACGTGTCGTCGACTCTGGTCATGCGCGGGTCTTCGATCCCGCGAGACTCCCATATCGCCCACGGATCTTCAGTCGCTGGAAGCATACAGGGCTCGGGGTCAACAGTGAACGCATATCCGTCGTCGCTGCGAGCCATCGCGAAAAACGAGTATCCCTGCTGGCCTTCGACTCGCAGCAAGAGGAGGTACTTCCCATCGATCTTGAGCGGAGCCCCGTTGAAGACCGTGTTGCACCGATATGGAATATCCGTGAGGGTCAGGACCGGGTTGCCCTCATAGCGATGCAGGGTGTCTGGTCCGGAATCCAACGGTTGGCCTGATCGCGCAGACATACTAGAACTCCCTTCCGCTGTCGAAGCATGCCGCTACGATCACATCCACCGAGACTGTGCCCAGGCAAATACAGCTGTCGGAAGCTCCGTAGTAGAGTCTCAACGTTCCGTCGTCCAGCAGTGCGCCCGTGGAGAACACGACGTTCGGAACGTCTCCGATCCGTTCGTATCGTTCGCGCGGGGTGAGTATCGGGATGTTGGAGCGAGCGAGAACTTTCGACGGATCGTCACGATCCAGCACCGCCGCTCCCAAGCGCACCAGCGGTCCGGCGCTTGTGCCCTTCTCACCGTAGTAGATCAGCAGCCAGCCATCGTCGATTTCGATCGGAGGCGCCGAAGCTCCTATGCGAGTTGAATCCCAGAATCCGCCCCGAGGCGTCATCACCACATTACATTCGCCCCAAAACTCCAGGTCTTCGGAGTAGCTCACCCAGATGCTCGACCCGTCGTCAGGACGCTTGAGCAGAACATACCTGCCGCCGATCTTTCGCGGGAACATCACGCCGTTCTTCACGTCCACCTGCGTCAGATATCCCAGACGTTCGACACAGACAAAGTCGGTGGTCCGCGCCAGGGCGATCCGCATACCATGATCGCCGTCGGCTACGTATGTTATGAAATACTCCCCATTGAGCGGAGTTATTCGCGGATCTCGAATACCAACACTCTCGTAATTCGCCGCCGGGCAACACTGCAGGCGAACCATGAACGGTTCGGCGTTGATAGTGAACTTTTCACCGTCGGCGCTGTCGGCCCGGTAGATCGAATAGTAACCTTCGAGTTCCTCCACGGTCAGCAGCATGAGATATTGCCCCTGGAATCGCACGACGGCGGCGTTCCAGATATCACCGGCGCGGAAGGGAAGGTCAGACAGGGAGATCAGCGGATTCCCGGGGCTTCTGGCGACAAGGTCGCGACTCTTATGACGGTCCATACTCGCATCCCGGAACATATAAGCAACACCGTCCGGATATCAGACGGGTCGCAGACAACCGACGATACAACCGGCACGCTACAATATGTTCATCGGCGAGCCAAGCCAGGAATATGAACCGGGCCTGATGGCAAAAATCACCTGGGACCCGTACGGTCCGAATTTACTTGGCGGACCCGCGCGTCCCCCGCCGATCCTGATCTCAGAGTCCCGCCGCCCGGTCCGGCTTCACTGCAGACCATTATACAGATTAGACCTGGTCCGATTCCTCCCCGACGGCCGTCTCGCTGGACGCTGCAAGATCTCCAGCCGTCGGCGGTTCGGGCGGGAACGGCGCTCTGGGCGTTTGCCTGGCGACCGATGCGGGAAGCTGCTCGCCTCGGTATTCGTAGAAGGTGCTGTAGTTCCTCTTGAGGTACCCGCCCGCGGTGACCCGCACGCAGTTCAGCACGGCTCCGACGACGTGTGCGCCAACTCGCAGGAAGATATCGCGAGTACGCTGCAGAATTCCATGAGTGCTGCTTCCGGCGCGTATAACGATGATCACACCGTCAACCAGGGTGCTGAGCACAGACGGATCGGTCACCACC
The DNA here is from genome assembly GCA_030745875.1 of Phycisphaerae bacterium. Classification (GTDB taxonomy): domain Bacteria; phylum Planctomycetota; class Phycisphaerae; order SM23-33; family SM23-33; genus BS750m-G57. The sequence goes on along the minus strand of JASLNT010000063.1, from coordinate 15,138 downwards.
AACGCCGGAGCCGCATCGAAGATCACCTGATCGTACTTGGCGGTCATTTCACCGAGAATCGTTCTCATCTGTTCGCTGCCGAGCAATTCGGCGGGATTGGGCGGGAGCGGACCTGCGGTCATTACCGACAGGTTCCTGTCGACTTCGTAGACATCGTCCTCCCACCGTCCCTGTCCGACCAGGGCGCTGCTGAGTCCATTGGCCGGAGCCTGGGGGAACAGATTGCTAAGCGAAGGTTGCCTGAAATTTGCGTCTACAACAAGGACTTTTCGCCCTCCCTGTGCGATCGAAGTCGCCAGGTTCAACGTCACCGCAGTTCTTCCATCTCCCGGAGCCGGGCTGGTGACCATCAGGGAGCGGCGTTGGCTGGCCGGTCCGCTGAACAACAGGCACGTTCGGATCTGCCTGTACGATTCACCAGCGAGCGAATCTGAATTGGTTAACATGAGAGTTCTCATGTCGGCGATATCTTCGTCCATATCGTCTTCGTGCGGAATCATTCCGAGCAGCGGCAGGTCGATTCTCGTGGAGATGTCGGCGGGGCTTTTGATGGACGTGTCCATCAGCTCCATCAGAAACGCCAGTCCCAACCCGAGACCAAGCCCCAGCAATACGCCCACCGGAACTATGATGCTGTACCTCGGCCAGGACGGATCCATGGGTAATTCGCCCACGGCGCGCACACGGATAGGGAGATCGCCCAGTGCGATGCGGAATTCCATCAGGGCTTTATCAACCTGCGTAGCTCTCTCCTGCAATCTTGCGATGTCGCCTTCAAGTGTAGTGATTTTGGTCAGACTAACGCCCAGGTCTTTCAAGCTTGCCGACACTTCATTGTACTGGTTCCCCACCGACAGTAGTCGCTCGCTGACTGCGGTGACCTGAGATTCCTGTTGCTGGAGCATCGCGGTGACCTGCTTCTTAACGAGGTCGGCGTGCTCTTCCGCCCGTTTAGCCTCAACGGTCTCCAGGCGAGCCCTGGCGGCTTTGACGCTCCTGTGTCCCTCGTTGAGGCGTTTCAGAAGGCTCTCGAGTTCAATCTCGATGTTCTTCTTGGTAACCACCAGTGAACGGTACGTGGGGTCTTGCTCCAGCGCCTGCAATACTTCCGCAGACGAGCTAAGATTACCGCTCTCCTGCTGTTCCTTCAGCGCCGTATAGGCTGTGTCGGCTTGGGCTTTCAGGAGCCTGAGCTGCGTAAGTTCCTGAGTCAGCGACTGCAGAGTCATCTGCGTGATGTTGCGACGTTCCCGCATGAGGGGCACTTCCGATTGGCCCCGAATCTGTTCAATTGCTTTCTTCTTGGCGGCAATCTCACCGTTGATATCTTCAAGCTGACTGGTCAGGCTGATCATTGACTTGGTCCGCTCCGACCTGGACGCCTGACGGGATTCGTACACTAGAGCATCGGCGACGGCGTTTACAACGTCGGGCAACACGTTGGGATCCGGTCCGCTCAGCGCGATCTGGATCATATCCGTATCCCGTAGCGACGAGACCGACAGTTCATCCTGCAGCAGCCTGATGGTATTGTTCAGATCTCCAGTGAAATAGCGTGTTTTTCTTATCCGGTCCCGTTTCCTTCCATCGTCGGTGTTATCTTCATTAATCGCCCTTGTCAGCACGGCTCCGTGCTTGGCGGTGCTCACGAAAGACTGTTTTCGGATATCCAGGTCGGCCGCAACATTGCGAGCCTCGATGGTGTAAACGCTGAGGCGCGGCGGGGCGACGCTGAGGCGAACTCTAGAGGTGTATGTGGGCGAATAATCTAACCAGAATTTCGTACCCAGAACCGAGGCGACGGAAAATACGCACAGGAAGATAACGATCAGCCAGAGATGCTTGCGAATAATCCGCATAACATCCCGCCCGGTCACCCCGCCCTGTGGGGCGGGCCTACCGGACCTTTGTATCGGTGGCAGGGGCGTCCGTCCCGCAGCCACAATACTCGGTTTGCGCTCGTGTGTCGGCAGTGTTGTCATGTGCGTCTCTCCGGACTAATTCAAGTATTCATTATACGCCAAGACGCTTCAGAGCGTCCTGGAACCGCTTGTAAAGCGGCAGGTGCGGCGTGCTGCGGACCAACTCCAGTCCCAAGCGATAGTGCTTGAGAGCCTGCGTCCGGTTCTGTGTCTGCTCGAAGACCCATCCCAGATGGTATCGGCAGGCAGCCAGTTCCGGATCGCGCTCAATGGACCTCTGGAGGTATTTTTTTGCGTCGGCGTACCTCTTGAGTCTGCCCAGCACCCATCCGTACGTGTCCAGCACGTTAGGGTCCTGCGGCCTTAGTCTGATAACCTTTCGCACATAAGGCAGGGCCTTTTCCGGTTCATCGAGGTCATCTACGTACAAATATGCGAGATTATTAAGCGCCGCATTGTCCTCCGGTGTGATTTCAAGGCATCTCTTGTAGGCTTTTTCGGCCAATTGCGGTTGACCGCTGTCGTAATGAGCCTTGCCCAATCTGTTGGACAACATAGCTATATCTACAGGTCTCTTGGCTTTTCCAACGGACGCAACGTAACTGTCGGTCGCCAGCTTCAAGTATTTCGTTCGTTCTGCAGAGGTGAGTTTCGCCTCGGGATCGGCCACCGCCGCACTGCACAGGTCGCCCACGAGCATTGGAACGTACCACTCGGAAGATCGCGTTTTCGACCAGGCCAACACGCGATCGATCGATACCTTCGGACCATAGGCTGCGCGAATCTGAGCGACAACAAAGGGCAGTTCCTTCGGGTTGGCTTTTTCGACCGCCTTGACGAACAATTCCTCGGCTTTGGCGGTCTGTTTCTTGCTAACCATGATCCGCCCGATTATCGCGTTGACCCAGACGTCCCATAGCGGTTTGGTTTTGTAGGTCTCGGCCAGAGTCAACGCCTTGTCGAATTTCTCGCCTTTCAGCAGTCCCAGCAAATACGCCCTGACAACCGGCGCGGACTCTTTATCCAGGGCGAACGCCTGCCCGAGCGCGGCGATGGCTTTGTCGTGTTGCTTTCGCTTTTGCCACATCCCCGCCTCCACCATCCAGTAGGTCGGTTGCTTGGGGAACAGTTTGTGCGCATCGGCGAATCTGCTTTCGGCGTTGGCCCAGTCGTTGCTTCGGATGTACCGGTTAATCAGCCCATACAACGCCGCTTCGTAAGTTCTATACTCGGCGACTACTGATTTCAGGGTCAGAAGCGCGTCGTCATCCCGCCCAAGACGGGTGTATACGTCTACAAGCTCCATGGAGACCTGCGGTGTCTTGCTGAGCGCCCGGGCGGCTTCCAGATCGTTCTTGGCCATTTCAAGCTCACCCATTACGAGGTACGCACGCGCCCTTACTGACAGGGCCGCAGCGAATTCAGGGTGTTTCTCGATAGCCTGGCTGGCAATGGCGACCGCCTTGGCCGGGCTCCCTCGCAATCTGAACAGAACGGCCTTGAGCAGCAACGCCTGAGCATCAGTTGGGTTTCGGGTCAGAAGCGCCTCAAGCTCTTTCTCGGCCTTGTCATACTGCCTATCGTTAATACGGTACTGTATCAGGGTTTTTCGCCCCCGAATGTCCTCGCTTTTTCTGGCGACGTACGCAGACATATGTTCGACCGCCTGGGACCACTTGCCGACCTGTGCAAACAGCGACGCCTTCGCCCTGTAAGGCAGCGGATTGTTCGGATCGAGCTTGGAGGCCTGATCGTAGGCCCTCATGGCCTGATTGGGGTTGTACCTGGTCAGGAATTCCCCGTGCATGACAAGCCAGGCGATTTTCGCGGGGGCGCTCTTGGATTCAGCGATGCCCGCTTTCAAGATGGCCTCGCCTTTTGTGGATTCTCCATTGCGAGCGTGGAAAAACGCCAGCGTCCTTCCCCATTGCAGGGAGTGCCCGGTCTTCTCATAGGCCTCGCGATAGAGTTCTCCCGCACGCGCCAAGTCGCGCGTACGAAACTCACAGAGTCTGGCCAGACGTTCCAGGTTGTTGAGATAGTTGGGATCCTTGGGTCCGAGCTTATGGAGGTCTTCACGTCGCGCGATGATCTTGCTGATTTCGTCACCGGTGGCGCGGGATTCCCGGAGTTCCAGATACCGCCTGCTGATGTAACTGTGTTTCCGCCCGGCGGGTTTTCGATAAGCCCGCAGAACGTAGTTCTCGTTATCCTTCATCCGACCCTGGCGCTGGGTGACAATCGCCAGACCAATCAGAGCACTGACATCACCGGGATCATTGCTCTCAAGCACGCCGAAGACATCTTCGGCCAGATCGATCTCCTTGGTCGACAGATAACATTCACCGAGCATACGGAGAACGAATTTAGAATCCGGATTCCTCTTGCGAAGCGGTACGAGCACGTCGATTGCTTCGGCGTGCCGGCCTCGCAGGACCAGCATCTGGGCGCGCATCGACTTGCCCCGGACTTCGTCGGTTTTCTCAACGCGCTGGACCACCGCCACAGCCGCATCCCAATCCTGCTTCTGCAAGGCAGTGCGGAACTGCTGGGCGACAATACCGGGATTGTCAGGTTGCAGGGCGACCGCCTCGGCAAGGAACTTGTCGTACATCTCCCTATTACCGGCCCGTGATGCGATCCTCGCCTTGGTCCAGGCGCGGAGGAACGGATCCTCAACCTTCTCGTCAACACGCGCCAATTGCATCTCCAGACGCTCTTGGGTGGTCTTATCGATCAGCCCGGCCTGGAATTTCATATTCTCATTGTCCGGATAGAGCGCCAGCATGCTCGTAAGAATTGCTCGGGCGCTTTCTTTATCGCCCAGAAGCAAATGCATGTTGATCTCGCGTTCGGCCAACAGGAGATTCTTGGGCAATGCCTTCCGCAGACCGGCCAGCATCGCCAGGGCCTCTTTGGATTGTCCGTCAATCCATTTGAGATCAACCTGATCGATCATCGCCCTGATGCCGGCCGCGGAGAGCGTTCCGGCCTGTTCGACCGTGATCTTCTTGCCTCTCAACAGTTGTAGTTCATTCTTGAGTTGCAGGGCGGCTGTGTTTTGTGAATCGGTGCCCAGCGCCCTGTTAACGTAGTTTTCGGCGCCTTCGTAGTCCTTGTAACGCACCCTCAGCCGGGCCAGTCCCAGCATCACTTCGACGCTGTCCTGGAGCCTGGGCGCATTCTGCAGTTTTATCAGCACCTTCTCGGACTTACCGGGCATACCTACAGAGTCGTACAGAGTTATCAGCAGCGCTGGGGTCTGCAGATCAGCCAATCCAAAGGCCTTGTAAGCCGTCTCGAGATTCTTGATCGCCTCGACGGGGTCTCGGCGGACTATGGCCAGGCGTCCGGCGATTTTAGCCCGGTGCGGTGAATTGGTAGGAAGGCTGTCTAGTTTATCGTAGCTCGCCTTGGCGATGGTCGCCAGCGCGGTTTGTTTCTCTTCGTCGGTCGTGACGCGCCTGAGGTCAAGGGCTACATTCGCCAACGAAAAATGCAGCCGATTCATCTGTTCGGTCAGCATTCTTGTTTCCCTGGCGGCCGGTCGTGTCGTCGCGACGGTCGATAGTCTTGGTTGTAAAGCCGCAACTCCGTCCTGGAGCGCCTTGATCGCATCGTCCAGCTTTCTGCCTTTTCGATGAATCGCGCTGCGCTGCAGATAGATATCGGTCAGGGTTGGATCGATGTCGGCGGCGGCTTGCAGCTCCTTGAGCGCAGCATCGGGCTGATCAGATCTCGCGAGGAATCTGGCCATTGCGATGTGTCCGCTGGGACTGGTCGGTTCGCACTTGATGGCGGCTCGCAGTTGCTCTTCGGCCTCGTCGGATCGGTCCTTCCTTCTCAGGTAATTGGCGTATAGTATTCGCAGTGCGGCTGAATGAGGACTGGCTTTAAACGCCTCCAGGAATCCGGCGTCAACGTTGAGGGTCGCATCTTTGCGCGCGGTCCGTTGCAGCAGCATCAACCACGCTCCCCAGTAATCAACCTTCGTGGAGTTCAGGGCGATAGCCTTGCGGAAGTCGGCGAGTCCTTTTTTTAGCGCCTCGCGATCGGCAGTCTCTTCTCCGATGCTGCCCCAGGCTACGGCGCGCCTGTAGTAGGCTATGTCGTTTTCGGTGTCGACACCGATCAACGCATCGGCCGCTTCAATGAACTGTCTCCAGTTAACGCCCACTTGTCCCTGCCGCCACTGCCCGTAGGCAATCTGCCAATATATGCTGTAGAGAGTTTTGTGAGGATCGAGATACGTACGGTCCAGCGTAGCGGACTGTTGCATCGCTCCAATACATTGCAACAGGCGCTTTCGCTTCTCGCCTTCGGACATCCCCTCTCCCTTCTTGTACCACTCAAGGTAGGCTCTACCAAGATCGTAGCAGTATTTGGCTTTGGCTTTCCTGGACTCGGTGTCGTTGCCGCCGGAGGCCCCGGCGGCGGTCTTCAGTTCTTCGACGGCAAGTCTGTAATTACCGTTCTCCAACGCCTCCAAACCGGCTTGTGCGTGCGGTACCGGGTTCTTGGGAAACAGGATATGTCCGTATCTGTAGAGTCCCCATCCGATCATCAGCAGGAGCAGAATCGTCACAGCCGACAAAGCAGCGACAAGTTTCTTGTTGAGCTTCTTCTTGCGTTTTGCCATCACGTGATCCGTTCTATGTCAAGGTAACTGTACTAGTTACTGTTCTTTTCGGCTTGCTGGGGTCCGGACTCCAACCTTTTGATATCTTCAGGCGTAGGCAATGACTTGAGGACCTCGGGCAACATGTACCTAACAAATTCTTCGGCGGCGGTTTTCGCCTCATTACTGTTGTCGATTTCATTCAGCGGATGGAACTGTATCTTAGCGAAATAGGCGTACTTACCAAAAACCGAGGCCACCTTCAGACGCACCTGCTTCCACGATGACTCCGGCGCTCCGTTCAAAGAATATACGTAATACTGGACGTGGCGGTTCTCCAAACTTCCGCGGGGATTGTGATATTCCACCGAACGGCAGGTGACGGGATCTTGCCCCCAGGGCGCTTGTGCTCCGCTGGCGTCGAACTTCACATTACCGGTCTCTTTGATGATCATACCGGCCGCCCGGAGGCATCGTTCGGGGAAGTGAGGAGCCTTGTCCAACGTTCCCGTGTAATACGTCACGTCCAATTGCCACATGCGGTATCTTCGCCCTGGAGGCGTCTTCCTGTCGACATATGTCCTGGACACGTACCACGTACTCTTCCGGTCGTCGTAGTTATCGAAATCCAGAGATGTGCCGATCGCCAGAGACTCCAGCACTTCTCCGATAATGGTCTTCTCACCGTCGGGTACTCCGTCCAGAACCGGTTTGTCGTTTTTCTTGCGCCTCAGTTGGCTTAGCTCGCCTTTAAAAGGCTGGAAACCGCTGCGATTCTTGTACGTCAACACGCCCTTTTCACCAACCAGAAGCTCGCCCTTATCCGTGAGGAACAGTTCTCCTCCAGTGGGATAGAACAACTCCCCGTCGCCGGCCAGTTCGAACCGATTGTCCGGTCCGAAGCTCGTGGCGAGAGTGAGCATGCGAAACTCGGTCGGATGCACCTCAACCCCCGCCGGCCAGGCTACCGCCTCCTTGTGGAACACCATTCCCAACAGGAACATTATGAGCGCCCAACCCGCCCATACGACTGTTAGAGTGGTCGTCACAACCAGGAAATGGCGGTTCTGCGAACACCACTGTCCAACAGATACTTCGGTTGTTTGGGAATCCTGAGTTGCGTCGCTCATGTCCGGACCCCCTGTGCGTTATCCGTCTCAGAAGGAGTTTCCTGATCGTCGCTTTCGGTATGCTCGTTTTCGTCGTCGAGGAACAGGTGATTCATCAACCAACTCAGCCCGAGCAACATAAGCAGCGCTGGAACCAGCAACGCCATTCCCATGAACGTATGCATGAAATCCTTGCCCAGATCGGGCTGGTCGATCACAAACATAGTGGAGGTGGCCGTTACGCGAAGAATGTTGCAGAGTACAGTGATCGGAAGCGAAGAGAAGACCAGCACCAACCGCTGCCATACCGGACGATCGTCAATATACGCCATCGCCGCACTCAGCGCCACAAAAGCCATCAGCGACCGAACTCCGCTGCACGCCTCAACCACCTGCAACGGATGCTCACGACCGCTAATGGACGTGATGGTCAGGCTGCTGGCGCTGACATCTATCGTGACGTTGCAGAGTCTGAGGATAATAGTCGTGCTTTTGGCGGCCAGTTCCTGCAACGGATAAGCAATGTTCTGGTAGAGTATGTCGGGAATCGGAATCGCGAGCACTAGATAGACAATCGGAACCCAGGTTAATTTCAGGACGGACGGTCCGGCAAGGTACAGAACGACGCCCAGAAACAGCGGAATCATACTCAGTTGGCAGAACCAGTATGTACCCAGCGGGTAGTATGAATACACCAGTACAAGGAGACTCAGCAGAAAAACCGGAAGTCCCCAAAGACATACTCGTCGCTCTGCCGCCTTCAACTGGTCCCATCTGGTGTATATCAGATACAGGCTGAACAGGGGGATTAGAAACCCATGCGACCAGTTCGGATCAATTCGCCAACCAGCCACCAATCTCTTGAATTGCCAGAAGTTAAGACCACACAGCAGGAGGGTCACAACAGCGACTTTTATGCAGGTCGACCGAGAAAACGCCTGGTCGACGGAGCGGGTCTGCGACACTCCGACCATATCGACCAAGGACCCCGCCGATCGCGATGGAACGGCTTCTGCTTGGTTGGGCTTCTGAGACATAGTCTGTATATGATCGGCTGGAAAGCCTACCAACGTGAGAACCGATAGCCGTCCAGCTGTTCGCCCGCTCTGCGAGCCGCACCGAAGTTACGGTCGTAGATCATACCGAATCCGTATGAAACGCGGAAAGCGTTGCGAACAACAGCCAGGAATGACGTCTTCCAGTGCGTCCCGATTTCCAGCACATCATTAGGCTTGAGGAACTGGTCGGGCTCCGTGCCGGCGACGATCGCTCTGACGTTAATAGCGGTGGTCTGCTCCTGATCGCGACCGATGCGTCGGACCAGGGTGCTGTTCTCCGGATAGGCTAGCGCGTTGAGGTTTCCCGCAGCCGCTAAGGCCATCTTAATCGTAACCTTTCGACCAGTGAGCGTATAGACGCCCGGGCGTTGAACTTCACCCATTACGTAGAACTCACCGACCTCAAGCGACGGAACGCGAATAATATCATTGTCGCGGATTACTATGTTCAAACGCGCATCGCCCTGTAGCAGGCGTTGCAGATCAATGAATATCACTCTGGCCAGATTGCTTCTGTCAGCGTCTTTCCACTGGTAGGGGTCTTCGAGCGGATCATCGCGCCGGCGGCGGCGAACAACCGGAGTCGCCTTCTGCGTTCGCGGCAGGACTCGCACGGGTGTCACCGTAGGGGCTCCTCGCCCGGAGGGTTGCGTTGCAACCGGAGCTTTTTGAATCGACTTGATCCACTTACCGTCAACGAATATCCATTTCTCGCTCAGACCATCGGCTTGAGGACCGGCTTCGGCGGATGTGGAGGCGGCGGCGGCTACTGATGAGGTCTCAGCAAACGTGGGCATGACCACCGGAGCCGGTGTCGTGTCGACGGGTTTCTTGCCGGGTCTGTCGGCGGGTTTGGTCTTGGGAGCGTCGCCCGGGTTTCCGGTAAGCGCATTACCCAGTTCCCGCAATGCATCACTGGTATCGCCATTATCAACCTTCGAGCCGGTGGTCTTCTTTGGAGCTGTTGCCGTCCCGGGTCGGCTGGCTGGCGGCGGGGCGGTCCTGCTGGCCGCTACAGGCGCCACAGCCGGACCGGCGCCCTTGGTTCCGGTCGTCGTGGGATTCAACACTTTGGCTGGTTGAGGGCGAATCACATAGATATACCGGATATTCTGCTGAGTAATGCCTCGGGCGGCCGCCAGAGCGTTCAGCAGACGCATGTCTCTGCGCTCGATTTGATACGTTCCGGGGCTGGCGACGGCGTCGAGAATCGAGTAGGTGCTCTGTCTGCGAGCGGCGATTGTAACCGACACGATCGGATTCTTGAGGACATCGCGGGAATAAACGTCCTTGATCGTCTCGGTCAATTGCTCCTTGTTCAGGCCTTCGACTTTAAGCCTCTCGGGCAGCAGCGGTAGATCAATGTGACCGCTCGTGGTCACCTGGCGTCGAAGCACTGTCTCGACACCGTTTTCCAGAAGGTCCAGAACGGAAATATCCAGAACGTCTGTCGGTCCGATGATGTAATCGCGGTCGCTGTAGGTCAGATCCTCGGGCGTGGGAGGGGTTGCGTTGGGAGGCAGTTCATCCGTGATGTCGGCATCTCCGGAATTGGCGTAGATGGGCGTCACCGGGGAACCTTCGTGTGGTACGATAACTTTGGACGAATCCATGAAGCGATATTTGCTGGTCTCGAACATCTTGCCAAATCGCTTTTTCATCGCCGTGCTGCATCCGCCAAGGAACGTCGCAGCAACAAGCACCACCGTTGTCAGCCATATATGTTTCACGTGCAGCCTTTCAGACAAAAGTACTTCCCGGACGAACCGTCCCACAAGACCATCACACAGGGGCGCGGCTCATCGTCTGTTATATTTACAAACGCCCATACTATACAACTACCATAAATCCGCGAGCAAACGTACGATCTCCGGAACGCGGTGGGCCACCATCGCCAGCGGAGCCACCAGCATGCCGATCGAAACCAACAGCATGGCGACCGCCATCGCCTGCGCTCGAGCGGATATCCGCGATACTGCGGCGCCCAATTCGCGGGCGAAATCGCGACAAGTCGCGTCCGATCCGCCTGTCAGATGCACCGAAACGTTATGGAGCACCCAGAAACCGCTTACACGCAGGTTAATATCATGTTCTTCAACGCTGTATCCGTCAGATGTAGCGCTATACCGCCAACTCAGCGCGTCCATCGCCCTCCGCAGCACGCGATCAGCCTGGTCGGGCGAGAGGTTGTAAACCACCCAGCTTCGCCCGCGCGGGCCCAGGAACCACACTCCCGCAGCCAGAACCACCATCGCGGCGGTCGCGCTGACGGGAGTCAGACCGAAGCGCTCGAGCACCGGTAAGACAAAACCGGGACAAAGCGCCAACATAAGCAGCGAAAAATCCAAGCGTCCGGTCAGAATCTGCGGACGCCGCCTTGTATTCAGCAAGCCAAGGATAAAGAAATACCCGGCTATGGGAACTATCACGGTGGCCACTCGAACCGAGGCGCCGAAATATTCGCTACCTAGCAACATTGTCTAAATCCAATTCGGACGCATCGGGCAAACCGCTCGCTGCGCCTCTAGATACTCCGAGAATGTACACAATACATCATACGAATACAATCATTGTATGTTTTCCGGTTCCGCAACTTTTCTATAACCCAGAGCGTGAATAATGTCCAGAACTTCGGTCCACGTGGGAAACGGGCGCTTGTTCAGACGCTTATACTCGTTAATCGCCATAAGAAAGCTGAACTGCTCATCGTTCATCTCTCCTTCTTCAGCCGACCGCCGGGCGTCGCTGCGACGCCTGCCGGGCCCGCGACGACGGTTCAGTTCAGCGCGCCTCTCATCTGATTCGCACTGCCGCACGCCATCTCTGCGATCCACACCAAGCCGCGCATCAACAACGCTCCTCCGCTCTCCATTGCGACGAGTCTCATCGCGTCGATCCTGGTCGTTTGCAGCCTGGTCGCCCGCAACCTGCTCGTCACCAACCTGTTCACTATTCATATCTTCCATGATATATCTCCGCTCAGTTCCATCTACAGTCCCACGACGCTTCTATCGGCATATAAGGCCATCCGCAGTTAATCTACATCAGTTTCATCACCGAATTCATCGTCGAATTCCACGTCCAATCCAAGGTCGTCATCTTCTTCCTCGTCCCCCAAAGCACCAGAGACATCGTCCCGTCCGCTGGATATAAGGCCCAGATCGACCGGACCGCTGTCGTCTTCAAAGTCCGAATCAATGCCCTGGGCGAAATCCAACTCGTCATCTTCGTCTTCAACTTCATCATCTTCGCCGAATTGGAACTCGGCGAGATCTTCGCGATCTGCTATTACGAGTCCGGCTTCGTCGAGCAGGGCGTCCTCGACCAGCACCGCCACACCGCTGGTCATGCCTGTTCCTTCACCTACGTCACCGCTGATCTCGGCGTCGCCCGCATCGACTCCGTCGGCGGCGATTATACCAACGATACCATGATCGGCAAGAAGTTCGCAGTAGCGCTGGGCCTCCTCGGCGTCGCGTGCAAACACCGCGGGCACCAATTCTGTCTCGTCACCGCCAATTCCTGAATATCCCGGATCGCCTGAGGACATGTCGGCTCGCTTTCAGAAACTCTTGTCACACCGGCGGAAACCCACCGCGTACACTTAAATATTCGGTCAGACCAGACTCCGATTCAACTTTTTTTTCTCTATTAGCTCTCAAGGATATCGCCCGATCGACCGAGTTTCTCTTGCAGATACCTGTTACGGCTGTACACTTCGAACATAATCAACTGGCCATGGCGTGCAGGCAACAAGAAAAATGGGAAAATATCTATGAAAAAACAACTGGTAATTTGCCTGACGGGACTGGTCGCAGCCGTCTTGTGCGGATGCGAGAACAATTCAGCATTCATGACACCCGAACGCCTCGACGCCGGACTGGTGGTGATTTTGCCCGGAATCGAGGGCGAAAGCGGAGCCAACCAGAACGTCCGCGACGGACTGGATTCGGCGGGAGTTGGTCACAGTCTGCAGATTTGGCATTGGGGCAGACCGGTCCCGGGCGTCGGGATGATCCTAAATCAGATCGATTTCCTGGGCAATTACATCGCCGGAGAGCGAATCGCAAAGCGGATAATGGAATACCAGGACAAGTACCCCGATCGACCGGTCCATATTATTGGGCACAGCGGTGGGGGAGGTATCGCAGTGTTCGCCGCAGCGGCAATGCCCGAAGGCAGGGAAGTCACCGGACTGGTGCTCCTTTCGGCCAGTATCTCCAGCAACCACGACATCACCAGGGCGCTGCAACATTGCTCTAGTGGGATCGTGAACTTCTACAACAAGAACGATCTGGCGCTGCTGGGGTTGGCGACGACCGTTCTGGGCAATGTCGGAGGAGCCCACGGTCCGTCGGCGGGACTCATGGGATTCTCCACACCCAAAGAATCGGCCAGCGACGACAAGAAACTTGCGTATCAGAAACTCTACCAGGTGCCCCTTACCGACAGCATGCTCGAAGGCGCCACCGCACATTTCGCCACCACACAGCCGTATTTCGTCACAACATACGTAGCGCCATGGGTCGACAACTCCAGTTGGCCCGCGGATCCCGGGGTAATCGCCAAAAGAGCCCGACAAAGCGGAGCCGAAGTGATCGTGTTTAATAAATCCGATCTCTTAAGGCCGGAAAGATAAGCTCAAGAAATCCCCGCATCGCCCGATAGTCTCGGTATCAGCGGTGATTCTTGCGCGCAGCGGTCCACCACTTGACCCATCCGGCGACGATCTTGCGTTTTTTGTCAGAGGGCGCGTTCTTATCGTAAGGCGACTGTCTACCGGTGAGCTTGCCCAGCGCATCGCACACATCGCTGCGCGCCCCGTCGCCTTCGATCCCCAAAGCAGCGATCAATCCCCCCACAACCGAAGCATCACGATTGCCCATGGCCCCCAACCCCCTAGCCGCAGCAGATCGAACTCGCGCCTCGGTGTCCTTCAGCAACAGAACAAGCCCATTAACGTTCTCGAGGCTCGCGCTCCTGGACAGCGCCGCAACAACCGTACTGCGTACGCGCGGATCGTTGCTGTTGATCCCCGCATCCAGCAACTTGCGCGGGGCCTGCCCGCGAAACACCATAAAGCCCAACATCGCCAGGGCCGTCATTCTCGCATCAGTTGTCTTAGACCCGCGCGCTATTATTACCGCGTCGAGTTCCGCATTACGCTGCTTGGGACCGTGGTAAGCAACAACATGCCCCACACCGCCCGGTTCGTCAATCAACTTTATCAGCACAGCGGCACAGCGCTTGTCGCGAATATCCGCCAACGCAGTAGCCAACCACATCCGCCCGGCGCCCTTGGCGGCGCGGGTCTTCATGGCGCCGATCAGGTCGTCTACGATCTCCGCCCCCAGACGCACGGCGACTCTATGAGCGGCGTGTCCGCCGAACGCATCGCCGCCGAATCCCGCGATCAGTTTGTCTACAAACGCTTTGCGAGCAGACAGAGAGAGCTTCGTGAGATCCGGAGGACCGATCTCAATCGACAGGAAATCCGATTTTAGCAGGACCGGCGAATCGTCCTTGCGGGGAAGGTAAAGCATATACTGCAGATTGGCTTTACCGACACCCAACACGTCCCGCAACTTGCCAACCGCCTCTGGAATACTCCCCTTACCCGTTACATGATGTGAAAGAAACTTCACGCCCTTGCTATAAGGATGCAACCGGACCCCGCCGAAATCCATCCGAGCCAAATCCAACCGCCCGCCCGAGGCCAATGACCTCGGCCAGATCGGAGAGCCCTTGGCGGAGCCGGGAAGAACGCGACTGCTGAAATAGTATTTACCCGCCGTTCCGCCGGAAGGCAGGAACTTCAGAATCAACCACGCAACCGCATCAGCCTGCGGACAAAGCCTCCCGACCTCACGCCCCGTATTGCGCAGCGCCGGAGCCAAAACACACTTCCCGCCCTGATCAACGGCCCCGGTCAACTCAACAGACAGCGCCAAGCCCGCCTTAACCGGTCCCCAACGTCTCGCCGGGCGACTGGTCGCCTCACCCCCGGCCCTGACGATCCCGCCCAAACCGATCGCCAGAAGGCAACACCAGATTGTCGCGATGTATCTCGCAAAACGCATCACACCATACTACCGTCGCGAGAGCCCGCGGGCAATTACGCCTTCCGACGACGCCTGCGAATGACAAGCAGACCTCCGATTGCAAGCAAACTCATCGTCGCGGGCTCCGGAGTGGCTGAGAAATCAGGAGCCAGCGGGGCCGGAACAACACCAGTACCGAAGTTCGCGCGAAGGACCACGAAATCATCGATGTCAACATCGCCGTCGTTGTCGTAGTCCGGATCCTCAAGCGCAACACCGTTCCAATCCCCGCCGAACTGCGCCTTGAAGATCGCAAGGTCCGCGTCGTCGACTATCTGGTCCCCGTTCGTGTCGCCGGGCACAACTACAATTCCCGTCGACAGGTTCTTC
>JASLNT010000062.1 GCA_030745875.1 Phycisphaerae bacterium | reverse complement strand
ACGCGAATGGCATCCTTGCCGCTTTCACCCATTGGATTCTCCAGTTTTGCTGCCTTTGATCTTGAGGAAACCCTTTGTTTATGCGGTCGAACGATGCTCTATTATACCCAAGGACGAAACCTAAACCAGGAAATCCGGGCTAAGAAGAAGATCTTCACTAGGGCAGGCGTCCCTACGGCCCAATTCAGTCAGGCACGCAATCAGTTGGAGCAGTGGAAGACATGGTTTAATGACCCGAGCAATGTGCAGTTATTTGTCGAGAAATATGGGATTCCCGACTACATGAGAAGGACTCGGCAGATGGAGCTGCATATGATTCTTGTCTATGGGAGACGGAATGAGTTTGAATCAGACCACCCTCGCTCCAAGGATAGGCATTCTTTGCTTGGGTCGCACATGGAACTTATGAGTTACGACAGGCTGGCATACGATAGGGACCTCAGCGATGCGATTACTGTGAAGTTGGGATCCCAAAATCAGTATGAGGCTGTTTATGTACCTCCGACCTTTACTCTTGGGCCGAATCTAAGTGAACGACTTGTATTTATTGATGGAATTGAAGATGCCATTACATGCAGCGATGAGATTGGGGCGGATAGGAAGGCCTTCCTCAAGAGTCGCATTGCCTACTGGAGGGACTGGCAGACATGCGGCGCAAAGGGGACCATCTATACCGGGGACTGCGAATGACAGCTGGCTAACAAGTCGCTGCAGCGGCCAGCCTATGACACCTAAACAACGATTGTGAAGCCCCAGCACCGCTCCAATGTCGGATTGCACGTGATAGATACCTCCTAACTACTCCGCAACGAGGGAGTTCCTTGTATGCCATTTCATAGACTCCCGCCTCATATCCTCGATTATGCTGCTTGGAAATCCCGCCAGAACGCATCTCGGAGGGGGTTTCCATACCGTACACTGCGGGGGTGCCAGAGGTATTGACACCGCTTGTCATCGAGGCGCGATAAGCGCTGGCGGGCGGACGATCGCTGTCATGGGCTGTGGGCTGGGCGAGTTCTACCCGTCCGAGAACGCGAAATTGTTCGAGGAGATTGTATCCCAGGGGACCGGGGCTCTGATTTCGGAGATACCAATGATGCGCGGCGTGGAGAGTCGCAACTTCCCCAAACGCAACCGCATTATCAGCGGCCTGTCGCTCGGCGTCCTGATAGTAGAAGCCGCCCACCGATCCGGATCGCTGATAACCGCCCGCCAGGCCGCCGAACAAGGCCGCGAAGTATTCGCCCTCCCCGGACGAGTCGACTCGCCAATGAGCCATGGATCCAACGCTCTGATCCGCGACGGAGCGATCCTCGTTCAGGACCTCGATGACATACTCGAACACTTAGGCCACGTCGGCGGCCCGATGAGCGTCGAGGAGGACACCCCGCTGATCCTCCCGGACAATCTGGACGCCAACGAGACGCAAATCGTCGAGGCCTTGTCGCAGGGGTCGATGTCGCTTGACGAGATCACCCAGCGAACGGATCTTAACGCCGGAGTAGCGGCCGGGGCGATGACAATGCTCGTGCTAAAAGGGCTGGTAGCGCAGAAACCGGGCAATGTGTTCGTGCTGAAGCGGCGATGAAAGCGATTAGAACTTGTGGAGGTTGCTCGCCCGAGATTGCTAATCCGCACAGCCGATCGCCGCTGTATCAAGCGTCTTGGCCTATCGTCTTCGGCGCCGCGAGATCGCCAACCCGCCAAGAGCTCCCGACGTTTATCGGGACTTACGCTTACGCTTCAGCAATAATGGAAGGCCTGCGGCCATCACAATCATCGTCGCCGGTTCGGGGGTGACTACAATCTCGAAGGTCGGGCCAAAAAGCTTATCTCTAATATAAGGCGGATCATTCCAGAGTTGGCCCATGTACATACCCCTGTATGTACCGGGAATTAAGTGACTAAAGTCCATGTCCAGGATGGCGCTGCCGCTAAAACTGAGCGTCTCACTAAACAAAAAAGGACTTAACCCCCCTGGTTCAGCCCAGCGTCCTCCAGTGAACCCGGTGAACTGAAAAACAAATTCATCCAAGGGGACGGTCCCGTAAGGGCCCGTTGTACCATAACCAGGACCATCTGTACTGAGCTGTATATATGTTACAGGTGAAAGCAGGCCCGTTCGGGGATAACCTCTTTCTTCGAGCCATTCCTCGGGCGGATAATGTTCAGGCGGGACGCTGTCTATCGGATCGAACGCCAGTGTTGAGGTCACCGTCAACCCCTCCAATCCTCCTGTGAAGGTAAAGGCCGGGTAATACCAAATATTCACGCCATTCTCATTGACATGTTCAACCGGATCGACTCCTTGTATGTACCACTCTAAACAATCATCAACCACGAGATTATATGTACGGGTAGTACCGAAAGGATCAGGAACGGTCCTGGGATCACTTCTGTCGTCCGTCTGGCCGCTCAATGTAAGCAGGGTTTTACTTCCGTCTTCATAAGGCGAAAACGTGAATGTAGGCACGGCCATTGTGCTGGTGAACATTCCACATACGCCAATCACAAAGAACCCTGCCGCCAATTTCGCTAAAAGTGTATTCTTCATTTCATCCCTTTCTGCTTTGACAGCCGAAGGTCCGCCGTGTCGCAGATCCGCCGAAGGCGGGGCGGATCCGCCGGGCAATGCCGACACATGCACATACAAAAACCTGGACGCAAAACACCAGGGAGATGATACGGTGAGCAGAACGCTCAAATCCCTCTTCATATTCAACCGCGCCGCTTCTCCTCAAGCGGGCGGTTCCCGTTGGCCGCCGGCTCACGGCAGCGTTCTTTATATATACTGCATCGCTCAGGATTTGTCAAGCCAAACCCAACTATGAGCTATTTGCGATAAAGCGATTGTTGACCACTTAAGGGGAAACTGGAGCGCACTTTCCGCGTCAGCCCCGGTCTGGAAAGGCGAACTTCGAACCCATGGCCCGCCGCATGTGTGACTAGTTTTTGTGGCTTGGTTAAATCTTGGTGTAAGAACGATCATCTGGCGCCTCCCAGAAAGTAGAGAGTAGAAAGTGGACCGCAGTAGAAATCGCTATGTTGCTCAACGTTGGTTAGGCCGTTGATGTTGTTGTTTTGCTCTACTTTCTCCTCACTACTTTCTACTGCTCTGTGTGTGAAAAGATCTCCGCCAGGAAATCTAGTCACACACAGAGCCGCCCAGAGGCTAGATTCAGCTTGTCCAGCGCACCGCATCGGATACAATCATCTGGATTGCCCACCGGCTTGTAAGGGACAGCACAATGAGAACGGCGATATGCATACTGGCGTCCATGATTCTGCTTCTGGGAAGCGGCGGCTCGGCCGCGGCGGCCGGAGCGATGGACGGCGAGATAGTCGTCGAGACGTCTGCGACCTTGCCTGTGGCGTATGATGTGGATGTCCTGGTTGCCGGTGGATCTCTCGCGGGCGTGGAGGCTGCCTGCGAGGCCGCGGGAAAAGGGGCCAGTGTCCTGCTGATCGCATCGCGTCCGTATCTCGGATATGACTTGTGCGCGACCCAGCGGCTTTGGCTTGAGCGGGGCGAGAAACCCCAAACGGCGCTGACGCGGTCGATTTTTGGCGCGAGCCGGGTTGCCGCGCCCATGCAGGTCAAGAACGCTCTTGACAAGGCGCTTCTGGGAGCGGGGGTGCAGGTCCTGACCGGCTGCTATGCCGTTGACGTCCTCTTCGCTGCTGAAGGGGGCAGGCCTGCCGGTGTGGTCATGGTGAATCGAAGCGGGCGCCAGATCATCCGTGCAAAGGTGATCATCGACGCCACGGACCAGGCGGCCATAACGCGGTGTACGCAAGCCAAATTCAGGCCATTTACCGCCCGGGCCAGTGATTTCAAGTACGTCCAGATAGGCGGGAGGCCAGCCAATGGCGTGTCGTGCCGCAAGCTCCCTGTCAGCTACACATCAAAGAAAACCGAGTTCCCCGTCTACGAGTACACGCTCAGTATGAATCTGGAAAACGCTGGATTCAGATCCCTGAGCAAAGCCTTTCATAAAGCACGGTCCCTGACCTGGGGCAAGGGGGTGGCCGACGTTTCGGAGTGCCTGTTCCACATCCCGCAGGATGCGGTCGTAGCGAGCCCGGCCGCGCCGAAGGCCTGGCCGGGCGGAGACCGGATTGAGCTGGATTTCTTCCGACCGACCGGGGTGAAGTCGTGGTTCGTGCTGAGCGGCTACGCCGGGCTGCCTCGGGAGCATATGGCAGCAGCGCTGCGCCCGCCTCAGTGGGCCGTCATCGGCCAGCGTATCGGGGCCGCGGCCGCCGGCGACGCAGCCAATTCAACCAGATCCCGCCGGATCGATGTCCGCAGCACCGATGCCAAGCCGGCGCGATTGTCGATCCGGGAGCATCAGAGTGGCGTTCGATTTCGTGACAAGCCGAAAGTCACCTTGAGCCCGCGCGGCTTGCCCGTTCTGGGCAAGTTCGACGTTGTGGTCGTAGGCGGGGGCACGTCCGGAGCGCCCGCCGCGATCGCGGCCGGCAGGAACGGAGCCAGGACGCTTGTCATCGAGTATCTCGATGAGCTGGGCGGCGTGGGTACGGCCGGGCTTATCAGCAAGTACTGGTACGGCTATCGCAGCGGCGAGGGCAAGGAGATGAAGCCCGGTTATGTGAGCCCAAAGTACATCAGCGCCGGTTCTGCGCCGAACACGTTGCGGAACGGCTACGCGAGGGAAGTCGGCAAGCAGCTTGGCGGCTCGTGGGATCCGTCCGCCAAGGCCGAATGGCTGCGACGGGAAGTATTGAAATCCGGCGGCGAGATCTGGTTCAACTGCTTTGGTTGCGGCGCGGTTGTCGACGGTCGCAAAGTGGTCGGTGTGGTCGTGGCTGGACCGTTCGGACGCGGGGTGGTGCTGGCAAAGACGGTAATCGACAGCACGGGCAATGCCGACATAGCAGCCGCCGCCGGCGCGGAGACTCAGTACAGCATTTCAAGACTGGGCGACCTTTCAGTGCAAGTGGCGGGGTATCCCCACCGCGATCTGGGCGCGAGATACGTCAACACCGCTTACACAATGGCCGACGATACGGATCTGTTCGATCGCAGGCATCTCCTGCTATGGGGCAGGCAGCGCCGATCTGATTCTTACGACGGCGGACAACTGATAGATAGTCGCGAGCGACGGCGAGTTGTTGGCGAGTATTTCCTGAAGACGTCCGACATCCTCAACGGGCGAACATATCCGGACACGATCAGTCACCACCTGAGCAATTTCGACGCCGGGGCGTTTCCCACAACGGAGATGCTGCTGGTCAAGGACATGAAAGGGCCCGCCTATGTCTGCGATCTGCCCTACCGCTGCCTGATTCCCAAGGGCATTGAGGGCCTGCTTGTGACCGGGCTGGGGGCCAGCGCCGATCGGGACGCCATGACGTTGGTCCGAATGCAGGCGGACCTGGAGAACCAGGGCTATGCTGCGGGGACTGCGGCGGCCTTGGCGGCCGCCGGCCGAACGGATGTCCGCAAGGTCGACATCAAAGCTCTGCAGAAGAAACTGGTTAAGAAGGGCGTGCTGGAACAGCGCGTGCTCAGCGACACCGACTCGTATCCGCTCAGTACTGGAAGGCTCAAAGAGGCCGTCGCGGCGCTGAAGGAACTCAAGATCGAGATCAACCAGAAACGCGACAGCCACGACCGGACCTATTCGGCGCTGGCGGCGGTCATGTCCCATCCCCGCCGATCCATTCCGCTACTGGCGGCCGCCCACCGCGGCGCCAGCGGCCCCGACGAGAAACTCAACTACGCCCTTGTCCTCGGTGTCCTCGGTGACGATTCAGGCCTGCAGACGCTGCTGAAAGCCGTTAAAGAGAGCAAGACGTGGGGTAAAGGCTACAGCATGAGTTCGAAGCGTGAAACAGCCAACACCTTCACAGAGGTCGACCGGCTGGTCATCGCGCTGGGATTCACGCGAAAGGCCAAGGCCGTGCCGGCGTTGCTTGAGAAGCTCAAGTTGCTTGACGGGCGGAGCGATCTGTCTCACGTTAAGGCCATCTGCATCGCGTTGCGCATGAACCGTGATTCCTCGTTGGCTGTTCCCCTGGCGGAGTTGCTCGACAAGTCCGGCATGGCGGGACACGCGGAGTTAGCTGACTATTACCGGCCTCAGGCCAAGCCGCACTCACCGCGCCGCGTCTCCAAGCGTGCGACGACAAACGCGGGGCTCAACGCCAAATTCAGGGAAGTGCTCCTGGCTGCATTGCTGTTGGACTGCGGTGACCGCAAAGGCAAGGCCCGTGCGATTCTCGAGGCGTATACTCGCGATGTTCACGGCCATTTCGCCGCCTACGCCAGAGCGGCGCTGGATGGGAGATTGACGCCATCGCCGAAGGTGCGCCAGAAACGGTGAGCTTTCTAGCTCTTGGCCGCCGTTGGGTTCAGATAGATTTTGCTTGAGTCTCCATCCTGGCGGATATTGAAGCGGTTGATTCGCGGCGCCGTCTTCAATCGCGGTCTCACGACCGGCACGAGTTTGGCCCGCGCTTTTGGAGTTGGGTCGGGCATTTGGCGGATCTCTTCTTTGCCCAGATACGGCCCGTTGGCGTCGACCCAGCCGATCAGGCGGCGAAGGCTTTTCGGGTCCATTTTGGCCTTGATGTGTTTTTCGTCCATGGCCCTGTTGATCAGCAGGCTCGCCGACGACATGTGCGTCATCGGTTTGAGAGTCGCAAGCGCCGCGGGAGTTCGCTCTCGGTAGCCCTCCACAATCAGGCAGCCGGAAATGGAAGCGGGCAGGCCATGCTTGTTGTGCAACTTCTTGCTTACGGGCTGATACCAGTGGTTGCCCCCGCCAACAAGGGTCAGGTACGGTTCTTTGAACTGCGGTGGGAGCTTGGGGAAGACCGGGTCGATCAGGTTGGACTGCCGAAGAGTCAGATCCAGCTTCTTGCGGGCCTTTCCGTCGCCCTGGTGACACTTGCCGCAGTACTTGTCGAGCACCGGCTGGACGAAACGTTCGTAGCCAATGCTTACCTCCGCGCCCCACGGGGGAGGCGTTAGGACTTGCGGGCCGCGGCGCATGGCGAGCCCGACATTTCCCCCGGCGGCCTTGGCGGGAGTGGAACTGCGACTTTCATGGCAGCCGACACACCCACGGGCCTCTCCAGGCATCACGCCGGTAAACGACCGCATGGTCTGTATGCAGCGGTACTCCTTATCCAACAGTTGGAAATGCAGAGCCGCGCCCGGCGGAGCCTTGAAGCAGACTGAACCGTCGGCCTCCACAGGCGTTGTTCCGAGAATGCGTTTTACGCCATCGGCTTGGGTAACGGAAATGGACGGCCCCGAGTGCTGATAAGTCTTCCGCCAGGGCGTATATGTTTTCGGATCAATCTGAAGCACCCTGAGGCGTTTGACCTTGTCTTTGGGAAGCAGCGGGGCGCCTTCAAATACATTTGCACTGTAGAGAATCCCGTCTTTCAGCGGCGGCTGGTTCGGTCCTATTTTCGGCCAGTCCACCTGATCCGGAATCACCGGCGGCTTTGTGCGCTGTTTGAGCGGCATGGCGTGCCAGACATTATGCTTGCCGGTGTAGATCAACTCGCGGTTGCCGCATAAATCCATCAAATACAGGCTAAACAGCTTTGTCCTGGGCTGCAGGATCGAAACCAGGAAATCCTCTTTGCTGATGGGGTAGGGCGTTTTGTACGCTCCGTAGGGCCCGGGGCGATAGGATGCTGTCTCTGCCTTTTCCTTTGGACCGTCGCCAACTTCGGGCCACCTTATTTCCCGAGTTACCTTGGTCAGACCGTTGGGATAGTTCATGCCCTTGGCCGGGTCGATAATGCCGATCGAACCTTGAAACCATCTGTGATGCCCCACGCCGGTGAACATGATTTTCTTGGTTCCGGGAATGGGACGCGGCTCGGCGAGTATGTCCGGCCAGACGCTCTGGTTGCCCCAAAAGGCCGCCACGCCCGTGCCGTCCGGATTCATCGTCCAGAGCGACTGCAACCGCTTCTGCTCCTTGTCGGTATATTCCCATCGCGTGTATATCACCCGTCCGTCAGGCAGCAGGGCGGGCAAGTAGTCCGGTTCGTTGTTCCTGGAAATCACGTAGATGTTCTTGCCGTCAGCATCGCACCGGGCCAGTACGGGAGAATGGTGGGTCGGACCGCACCGAACATAGGTGTGCCCCCGCGTCGTGGGGAACAGCAACTTGCCGTCAGGAAGATAGATAGGATCAAGATCATCGTAATCCCCGAACGTAAGCTGCTTGAAGCCCGTACCATCAGCGTTGACTTCATACAGATGAAACGATCTGTCTTTGCTCGGCATGAGACAGAACACTATTCTTTTCGCGTCAAAAGACAGGTCCGGACGCCACAGGAGGCCGGCGTGTTTTTCCGGGACTAATGACTTTACCGGACTATCCGGATTCAGACCTTCCAGGATCAGCAATCTTCCCTTACCGACGGACCGATACCCGTGACGATGTGCTGACTCGTGCCGGTGGCTTGGATAAGGGTTGTCAACAAGCAGGATTTGCGAAAAATCAACTGCCGGATTCTTGAAGGCTATGGTGCGTTTCAATCGTCGCACCGCCAGGTAGAGTTCACCGGCCGAAAGCCCCTTCGCTTCAGTACCGAGCTTCTTTTCCAACTCTCCAAGTTGCTTCAACTCGGCGCTCAAATCGAGTGTCTTCGACGCCTTCCCGATCCGCTCAGCCAACTGGCGCGTCCAGGTTATTTCCTGTTTCACGCGCTGGATCGTCGGATTGCCTCCGGCCTGAAACAGCCAGTCCTTTTCCAGCGGGGTGCGTTGCTCAAGTAGCCGTGTCCGGCTTTTCTTTCTCTCTTCCCCGGCTGCAGCGCGATTCCGGACAGCGGTTTTGGCTTCCGCCTCCGAGCCAAAAACCTGCAGGTTGTCGATCGCCCCATGGAAGCAAGCCTTTTTTGAATCAACGGGCGAGAGCCTGAACCTGAGACCCCCCGAGCCGTCGCCCCGGTACGTGAACGTCCGGTTGGAGAAGGCCTGCTTTGCGCCCCATGGGCCGGGCGAAACGTTGTTCGCTGCAAGCACCGTGTTGTCTGCACGCAGAAGTTCGATCGAGAACTGATTGCCCGCTTTTGTCGCCTGCCCGCCAGCGGCCCAGACACTCGGGCCTGCATCGAACGACACGACATAGGTCTTCCCCTTGACGTTTGCGGAAAAACCGACGTTCAGCGTAAGCACATTGTCTCGGCCTGCCGAGCCGACCAACTGAAGAGCCCAATCCCCGTCAGCGTGTTGCACGCCATGAATGGAATTGTGCCCCGCCTTTGTCCAGCCGCTAAGACCGGCGGAGTGTTTCAGCGGCAGGTTAGTTTGCCACTGTCTGCCGTTTCCGCCGTCTCTGATCCCATTGAAATCTTCGGTGAACAAGGCCGCATCTCGCCGACGCGTGGTTGAAGTCGACTCAGGCCGACTGCGTCCTTGCGCCTTGCTCTTCCCGGCTCCGAGGGCGACCACCGACCCGTCCCGGCAGCACATGAACAATTTGCCGTACGCCGCGGCCATCCCGTCCCAAACCGGTTGCGACGCCAGGTCGATCTTCTGCTTCGCAGCGCCGTGGCGCACCGAAACGGCCAGGAGCTTGCCTCTCTTCTGCGAGTTTAGCAACTCGTTCTGCTTCCGGAGCAAAGTCTTGTTTGATTCACTATTCGGATCAGAGAATATCTTCTCTTCGTCCAGCACATCTTCCGGCCCGGCCAGGAACAGCACGTCCGCTGTCTTGACGATGGCCTTTGCCCGCAGCGGAACTCTGCTCTTCCAGCGGAAATCGAACTGGACTTTGGGACACCGCAGGGTCCGGTACTTTCTCCAGTTCGGCCTGGTCTTGCGCAGTTCCGCATCAGCCGTGCCGCCTTTGTAGCTCTTGGGCTTCTTGTTTACCGCAAAAAGGGAGTATCGCAGCGGCGTACTCCACTTGCTGTATTCGGGGAACTGCCCGTAGCCGTAGACCGTAGTATCGTCGAAGCACAACATCTTCCCGCTGGGACTGATTCTACCCCGGATTTCCTGGTTTAGGTTTCGTCCTTGGGTATAATAGAGCATCGTTCGACCGCATAAACAAAGGGTTTCCTCAAGATCAAAGGCAGCAAAACTGGAGAATCCAATGGGTGAAAGCGGCAAGGATGCCATTCGCG
>JASLNT010000061.1 GCA_030745875.1 Phycisphaerae bacterium | reverse complement strand
CGCGAATGGCATCCTTGCCGCTTTCACCCATTGGATTCTCCAGTTTTGCTGCCTTTGATCTTGAGGAAACCCTTTGTTTATGCGGTCGAACGATGCTCTATTATACCCAAGGACGAAACCTAAACCAGGAAATCCGGGTTTAAGATTATTCCAATATAATTGTCTCTCACCGCTATTCGCACCACACCCACGCACCGTCCTCCAGCCGGACGGTATATACGCTGTCCGAAGGTGTGCTTCCCGGCGGTGCGACGGTCAGGCCCCAGTGTCCGTACTGGCCTCCCTCGTAGAATATGACGGTTAATGTCTTTGGATCGCACGTAACCACGCCTCCGGACACAGATACCCGCCGCAGAGACTCCGGCCACTGCTCGGCGTCGATCGGTTCGTATTTGTCGGTTGACGGGCTGCGTTCCGCCGCCCAGGTGCGTATTTCATCAACGTCGACCCATACCCTGGCGTGGATCCAGTAGCCTGCGCAGAACGCCCTGGAGTTGGGCGGAATTGCTGCAACAATCCATAACACCAGCCCGATCGTTCCGAAGATGATCCAGGCGGATTTCAGCCCCGCCCGAACGACGGATCCCTTATTCCTGCGAGCAAGAAGTCTCCGCGCCATGAACGCTCCCCACAATACAACCGCCAACGGTCCAGCCGCGTAAACGCCCAGAAATCCTGCCGAACGCAAGCCGACATAAAGAACATGCCTCGCAGTACCGCCCCAACACAGACCGCCCAGCAGGACCGCATACAAGATGGCGATCGCAATAGCGAACCTGCTGCCGCGACCGGTCGCCCGATTCGCGGCGTCGGACGAGTTGGTTGACGAACTGGAGTTAATGCCCATGGCTTTCAACTTAACCGATGGCGAGGTGTTTCTACAGAGTTTTCACACGGTTTGAGGATATCAGCGATTCTGGCGCATTGTTTCGGCTCGGATGGTTCCTTCCTTGCTGAATGTCAGGCGTATCCATCCGTGTTTTGGCGTGGTGTAGTATTGCTTGCTGCTGCGTAGCGTGTTGATGAATTCATCGCGGGAGGCGTTGGGTGTGTGGTAGCGGTCGAGGCCCCGCGATGCGCTGAGCAGGACTACTGTCGGCGATACGGCTTGGAGGAATTCGGGCAATGATTTGGTCCACGATCCGTGATGGGGAAGGACGAGAATGTCGGCGCTGAGATCGGAGCCCAGGTCGAGCAGACGCTCCTGACCGATATTGGTCAGATCGCCGGTGAAGAGTACTCGTTTGCCTCCACAGACCACGCGCAGAACGAGCGACGTGTCGTTGGGGCTCAGGTCGGTCGGTTGCGATGCGGGCGGCCAGAGAACTTCGACGGTTGTCTCCCGGTCGAGCCGCACGCTGGACCCGGCCCGCAGGCGGACGATTTCGCAGCGATGATCCACGAACATGTTGATCATGTTGGCTTCGGCGGTCGGTGGGTTGTCTGCCCGGCCGAAGTAATCGTTGAGATACACTGTCTCAAGCTGACCATCGCCCAGCAGACCGATCAGGGCGTTGTAGTGGTCGGTGTTTGCGTGTGATACAAACGCTCCAGTGGGGCGTTCCAGGCGCTGTTGGCGGAGAAACGGTCTGAGAATCTGCGGCCAGACGTCGAAACCGCCCTGCGTGCCCGCATCAATCAGCCACGTCCCGCCCGATGCTGTTCTAAGCAGCACGCACTGCCCGGACCCGACATCAAGCATGTCGAGTTGGGCGGTCCCGGGCGCCGGGATCGGGGCGGTTCGTTGCGTGTAAACGCCCAGGCTGATAGTCGCCGCCGCCAGCACCGCCGCAATCACACGTCCGAAACGAAATCTCCCAGCCAGCCAGATCATTGTAATTGTCGCGTAGCACAACAAAGTCCACACCGCGCCAACAGGGCGGAGACGTATGCTCAGGAAGGGTAACTGATCGATCGCCCGCACCGCGTCGGACAGAAGGTCAGCGGCGCCGATTGCAAGGGTCTGAACCGAATGGGCGAGATTCGGCATCGGCCAGGCCAGGGCGATCGCTATGTATCCCGGTATGAGAATCGCCAGCACCAGCGGGAAGACAAGAATGCTCAGCACCGGAGCGTACGGGCTGAACAGACCGAAATGAAACGCCACAAGCGGAGCGGCCACCAGATACGCCGCCAGGCACATCGCAACCGCCTTGGTAAGCGTGTCGCCCAGCGAGAACCACATCCACCTCCGCACCGCCTGATTGTCGCGGAACACCATCAGTCCGCGCCGTCCGATCCATCGTCCAAAAAGGAACCATCGCAACGGTTCGTGCAGCAAGATCAGCCCGGCGACGATAGCAAAACTCAACTGAAACCCCGCCGACAGGATCTGCAGCGGGTCGATCATAAGCAGTATGATCCCCGCAGCGGCCAGCGCGTTAAGTGAGGCGTACCGGCGGTGTGCGATCACGGATATGCATAATGCGCCAGCCATTATTGCCGATCGCAGCAACGGCGCCCGCGGTTCGGCCAGGAGCAGATAGACCCCCAGCACCGCCAGGACCACAATCGCCGATCGGCGGGGAGTAAACTGGAGCAGGCTGCAGAGAAGGTATACGAATCCCAGGAAGACTCCCACGTGCAGGCCCGAGATGCTCAGGAAGTGGGCTATTCCCGCTCGGGCCATTGTTTCATTGAGCGATCTGAGCGCCGGATCGCGCTCACCGAGAATCAGGGCGCCCAGGAGATGCCCCTGGTCGGAGTCTCCGCAGGCCAGCAAGTGCTGCCTTGCCGCCGCCCGCAGACGCCAGAACGCCACCGACACCCATGACATTGACTCGGTGTCAATCACCGTTGCGCCCGATGCGGTCGGTATCGACATCTGCACGAACACGCGCGTGCGCCGGGCGAATTGCGACCAGTCCATTTGCCCGGGATTATCGGGCCCGCTGAATCGCCCGAGGCGCCCGACCAATTCAACTTGCACGCCTGGAAGAAGGTTTACGTCCGGAGAGTCGATTGTAACTCGCACAAGACCTGATGCGTCGCGCCAGGCTCCCTCCGCGGAAATGCTGTTCGCGCGAAGGACAAAATTCGTGCGATCGGGGCGCGGATACCCCGGTACGTTACTGCTCTTAAA
Source organism: Phycisphaerae bacterium (assembly GCA_030745875.1). Lineage (GTDB taxonomy): Bacteria > Planctomycetota > Phycisphaerae > SM23-33 > SM23-33 > BS750m-G57. The sequence goes on along the minus strand of JASLNT010000061.1, from coordinate 36,876 downwards.
CACCTTTGGCGCAGTAACAACGCGTCCTCGAATGGTTGCGAGCATGGGCCTGGCCGGCGTGAAAGTTGCGATATGGTCCGGTCCGACTGTCCCGCCGGCCAGGCGAACGTGGACGGCGCCGACTGCAGCTGCGGCGACCAGCGCAGCAGCCATTGACGCCTGGTGCAGTCGACGGGCTCTGAAGGTGATTCCGGCCGTGACCAGCCCGGCCGCTCCAAGCACCAGCCAGAATCCTGTGCTCATGGGGGCTGTCAGTCCGGCGGCGATGCCCAGCACGAGTGCGATCGCAAGCGCCGCAAGCGGCATGCGTACTACGGGCCGGCCGCCCGAACGGGTGGTCAAAGGTGTGGTGATTAGCGCCTTTACTGCATCGTCCAAAGCCTGACCCCTTCACCGGGACGTGTATCCTGATCCGCGCCGCCTAGGAATCGCCCCCTTGAGGGATTACGGATTCCACCGCGGTGACTATTCTCGGAATGTCACTCCAGAGAATGTCCCATGCGTCGTTGAGTTCGATGTCGTCGCCTTTGGCTGCGAGGTCGTCGATCGCCTTCCACGGAAAATCCGGATGTTCTGTGCGGAACTCATCTTCAAGCAGCCCAGCCGCACGGATGAGAACCAGCAACTGATACAGCACCGCCGAATGGGTTTTGGCGTCCACCATGAAAGCGGTTCTGTTCATTCCGCCCGCGAACTCTACGGCGAGTTGGGCGGCGTTGTATACTCTCGTCAGCGTCTCATCGTTGGCTTGCATGTTTTTCCTGTGCTCCCGAACTTCTTGCCTTTCTCACCGGTCGATTCACACGCGCACGCGTAGCGGCGCCCGCCCCGTCGGCCTGGAGGCGGTCGGACAAACTCTCAGTTTACTCTATCGGCAGGAACCGCCCTCCAACACGTGCTTAATGCGCCGCACGGATGGGCAATTGACGTGCTGTCGCAAGTAAAGTGCGCCCCTGATTGTCCCGACACACAATAGGGGGCGCTGCAAGATTCTCCGCCTGCGGCAAGTTGTGCGCTATCAGGCGGATCGGCGCCCCTGCGGAATCGTCGCCGGACGAAGTGAACCATGACTGAGAGATTCTTCAGCACATACCAGATTGCAGCTTTGCTCCGGGCGGCTCCGGGAGCGGTTGTCCAATGGATGGAAAAAGGCTGGCTGAACTCCAGCCGATCTCCCTCAGGCTCCGTTCGGGTCAGCGAATCCGATTTAGTGAAGTTCCTCGAAGACCAGGGATTCGAATTCGGTCAGGACCTTGTTGAAGCCCTCACCGCGGAGCAACGCGATGAAGCCTACCGTCGAGCACGCAACAGAAAAACGGGCGTTTCCGATGAAGCTGCTCCGGTTGAAGCGATGCGGACAGCGTCGGACCCCGCGCCGAATCAGACGGATCAATCTAATCCGACGCCCCTTCCCCCGCCGACCAGCCCGATTGAAACCGAGCCCGCGGATTCTCCTCCTCCGATTACGCCGGTTGAAACCGAGGCCTCCAAACCGCAAGCCGGACAGATATGCGACGCGATTCTGGCCGATGCGGTGAAGCACGGAGCACAGGCGATCCACTTTACCCCGCATCGCGACGGGCTCAGACTGCAGTTGCGGATAGACGGATTGCTGCACGACAAGCCCAACTTCGATCGCCGTCTGTCCGACCTTATGAGGCGCGAGATCATCGCATGCCTTCTTAATCGTGCGGATCCCGACATTGCCCCGGGCGACCTGACCCTTCCCCGCACCGTGGAGTTCTCCAGGCCGGTGGAAGGCCTGCAACTCCAGTTCCGTCTGTCGGTATTGCCCACCGCCAATGGGCTCAGGCTCGTGATTCACATGCCCCATGACTGCGACACACTCGTTCTGGAAGACTCCGCACGCGCGCGGCTGAAAGAACTGCTCCGGGGCGACGGTTTGATAGTCGTTGCCTCAAGACGCAAGATCGGCCGGGATCAGGTGCTTCGGGCGTTACTGGCCGAGACTGATACTGACGGACGCAGCGTTATTGTTATTGAGCAGCACGCCGGGCCGAAGCTGGATGACGCGACCCGGGTTCAAATCGATCAGGCTGCAGGCCTGTCTTGCGCCGCGGTGCTGGCGGGTTTGGAGCAGCAGGACGCCGACATAATCGTCCTGAGCGAACTCCGTGACCCGGCGACGGCGACGGCGGCGTTCGAGGCGGCTCACGACGGCGCGCTGGTTATAGCGGGCATTAACGCCGATTCGGCGCCGACCGCCATCGACGAACTCCTGGCGATGGGTATGGAGCCCTGGCCGCTGGGCGCTACCCTGAAGGCGATTGTCGCCCAAACCGCAGTGCGAACGATATGCGAGCATTGCGACGGTGGTTGCGATCGTTGCGGGGACACCGGTTGGTCCGGCAGAACGGTGTTGAGCGGTGTTGTCTTTGTCGAGGGGGAGTTGGTCGATCTGATCCGAACCGGCGGTTCCTCCGAGCAGTTCGCCCGCGCCGCCGCACAAGCCGGACCCGGATCGCTCGCCCACGCCGCACAGAATGCGGTCGATCTGGGCGTTACAACTACTGCGGAAGTCGCTCGCCTTCTCGGGCGCAACTGAGCTTATCGGCCGCAAGGAGCTGTCCGGCGCGATAACTGCTTCTGACGAAGGCCCCGGACGCCACCGCTGAAAAGCCCATGTCCTTGGCTTGATGTTCCATTTCAACGAACTCATCGGGCCTGACATAACGTTCAACCGGATGGTGATCGTCCGAGGGCGCCAGGTACTGCCCGATGGTGAGTATCTCGCACCCGACGTCGCGAAGATCCCGGAAGACCTTGAGGACATCCTGTTCTGTTTCGCCCAGCCCGACCATGAGCCCGCTCTTGATTCGAACGCCCCGCCCGTTTCCCGCGGCGCGAGCGAGCACCGACAAACTGCGCCGATAATCGCCTTGCGGGCGAACGGAGCCATGGAGCCTCTCGACTGTTTCAATGTTATGGTTGAACACGTCGCATCCGGATTCCAGAGCGCTGTCTATCGCAGTCGGGTCGCCCTGGAAGTCAGGCGTGAGGATTTCGATCACGGATTCAGGAAGCCGATCGCGCACCGCCCGCACCACACGCGCGAAATGCGCCGCGCCGCCGTCGGGCAGGTCGTCCCGCGTTACCGAGGTGATGACAATGTGTCGCAAGTTAAGGGTTTGACAGGCTCGGGCCACCGCATCGGGCTCATCGGGGTCGACGGGCTCCGGCGGACCTTCGCTGACCGCACAAAAACTGCACGATCGAGTGCATTGGTCGCCCAGAATCATGAACGTCGCCGTCCGGCTGTCGAAACACTCGGCGCGGTTGGGGCATTGAGCGCTTTGACAGACTGTCGAGAGGTTGAGTTTTTCGATCAGGCGCTGGACCCTCAGGGCGTTGTGCCCGGCGGGGATTTGCTTTCGCAGCCAGCGGGGCAGACGCTTTCCGGATTTGGTCGAATCATCATCGCGGGCGAACCCCAACTCCTGCGGTTCGACCGGGCGGACAGTTTCAAAATCCAGCGTCCGAGCCAGGGCGTCGACAAGCATCTCCTTGACCTGCGATATCGGTACGTCGCGCCGGAGCATCTCGGAGATGCTCGTGACCCTGGCTCCGCGGATGCCGCAGGGTACGATCGCGTCGAAGCCGCGGATATCGGCCGACACGTTCAGAGATAATCCGTGGTAAGTGACCCAGCGGCTTACCGCGACTCCGATCGCAGCGATTTTACGCTCGTCGATCCAGACGCCCACCTGCCCGTCCCGCCTTTCTGCGCTCAGGCCGAATCGCGCCAGCAGGGCGATTATCGCTTCCTCCAGGTTCCGTATATATCCATGCACCGTTCGGCGGCGCTTTGTCAGGCGGGCAATCGGATACGCCACCAACTGCCCCCGTCCGTGCCACGTAACATCTCCGCCGCGTTGCGATTCTATCAATTCGATCCCATCGGCTGAGAGAATGTGTTCGGCGCGAGCCCGGCGTCCCAGCGTTATGACCGACGGGACATGCTCAACGAGAATCAGATACGCTGTGTCCTCATCGCAGTTCTGTACGCGATGCAGCAGACTGCGCTGGAAATCAAGCGTCCGTTGATAGCTGCATTGCCCCAGATCGATATGCGCCAACTGGCTCATTGTCAGGTCCGCTTTCTCATCGCCTGAGCGGCCCAGGCCGCCGCAACCGCCGCCAGACCCTCTTGGAATGTCGGGTGCGGATGGATAGTCCCGTGGATGTGCTCCAGCGTCAACCCATTCCGCATCGCCAGTGCGATTTCGGCGATCATGTTGGTGGCGCTGGGGCCTATCCACAGCGCGCCGTAGATCGTTCCGCTTTCGGGGTCGGCGATAAGTTTGATCTGTCCCTCGGTCCGGCCGCAGACCAGCGCCATACCGCTGTTCTTGTACGAATATCGAAACGCTCGCGCCGATCCGAACTGCTCCTTCGCCCGGGCCAGATCCAGGCCAACCGATGCTATTTCCGGATGCGTGTATGCGCCTACGGGTACGACAGTCCTGTCGTCGAGCATTGCCCGACCCATCGCGTTTTCGGCTGCCGCCAGACCCATTCTGTCGGCAAGGTGTGCGTATTGGCGGGTCTCGGCTGCATCGCCTACGGCGTAGATGTTTTCGATATTCGTTCGGCAGCGCGAGTCGACAGCGATTACTCCGTTGGCGGTTTCCACGCCAAGTTCCTCCAGGCCGATTTCGCCGATGGCGGCTTCCCGTCCGACGGCGACCAGCACGCGGTGGACCTTAATTGTTCGTCCGTCGTCCAGTTCGACCGATGCGCCGCCTTCGCAGTCGGTTACGGATGCGACGCGCCGACTGGTGAGAATCTCCACCCCGCGATCGACCAATGAGGCCGACACCGCGGTCGCCGCGTCGTTGTCCAGTTCGGGCAGCAATTTATCGAGCATCTCCACGACATACGTTTCAACGCCCATTTCGGAGTAGATTGTCGCGAATTCACATCCTATCACGCCCCCGCCAACGATGAGAATGCTCTCGGGCAGATCGGTTGCGGTGACGGCTTGATCGGAGGTCATCATGCAGTCGCTGTCCCATGGCCCGAACGCCGGTCTGATCGGTCTCGAGCCGGTGGCGATGATAATGGATTCAGCGCTGATGCTGATATCTCCATCGGCCGTCAGGACGGTTATCTCGGTCGGACCGGTCAGGCGCCCTCGACCGGTAATTAGAGTTATATGCTTATTTGCAGCAAGGGTCTTGTGGGCTTTTTCGCGAAGAGTTGCGACGACCCGGTTCACTCGCTGCATGAACGCTTCCGGGTCGACCGTCGGAAGGTCTGAGGCGAGACCGAACTCGGCGCATTTTTCGATCCGCCGGCGCAATCCGCTGGCTGCGAGCATCGCCTTGGTCGGCATGCAGCCTACGTTCAGGCAGGCTCCCCCGGTGGGGCCCGATTCAACAACGCAAGCGGATCGGCCTCGTCGAGCCACCTGCATCGCCGCGGCCAGACCGCCCGGACCCGCGCCCAGAATCGCTATGTCATAGTGATTGTCACTGGTCATCGGGGCTCTCCGACCGGTCCAGCGACGCTACGTTGGGCTTGCGGGCCGCAAGGGTTTCATCCAACTGCCCCACCGGCGTTGTGGTCGGGCAGGCGAGGATCTGCTCCGGGGCGTCTTTCGCCAGTTGGTCGATTTCGATCATGGCGTCGATGAACGCGTCGAGCGTTTCCTTCGATTCGGTTTCGGTAGGCTCGATCATCATCGCTTCGGGGACCGTCAGCGGGAAGTACACGGTCATCGGATGGAATCCGCGATCGATGAGCGCCTTTGCGATGTTTATCGCTCGGACTCCGCCCGCGGCCTGCCGCGACGCCGACAGGACGCATTCGTGCATGCAGATGCGGTCGAACGGTAAGTCGTAGCGGTCCTTCAGGCGTGTCATTATGTAGTTCGCGTTTAGGACGGCGTTTTCCGAGACGCGCACGAGCCCCTCGGCTCCGAGCATCAGGATATAGGCGTACGCTCGCAGCACAATTGCGAAGTTACCGTAGAACGGCGCGACGTATCCGACTGACCTTGGGCGGTCGTAGTCGAGATAATACGATCCGTCGGCCCGTTCGCAGATTACGGACGTGGGCAGGAAATCGACCAGTTTATCCACGACTCCGACCGGTCCGGCTCCGGGCCCGCCCCCGCCGTGGGGCGTGGCGAACGTTTTGTGCAGATTCAGGTGGACTATGTCGAATCCGATTTCACCGGGTCGACATTGGCCCAGCAGGGCGTTTAGATTGGCTCCGTCGTAATACATCAGACCGTCAACGCCGTGGACCAGTTCGGCGATGTCGCGGATATGTCGGTTGAAGAGCCCCAGCGTGTTGGGGCACGTGAGCATCATTCCCGCGACACTGTCGTCCAGGACCGCACCCAGCGCGTCAGCGTCGATCACGCCGTCGGCGTTTGAGGGGACGGTCTTCACGTCGTACCCGGCGATCGCTGCGCTTGCGGGGTTCGTTCCGTGGGCGCTGTCGGGTATGAGAATAGTTGTCTTCTTGTTGCCCTTGTGTTCGTGGTAGGCGGCGATGATCATCGCTCCGGTAAGCTCACCGTGAGCTCCCGCCAGCGGTTGCATCGTAAAGGCGGCCATGCCGCATATTTCCGACAGCAGGCGGTCGGTCTCCTTGAGCACCGCCAGGGCGCCCTGGACCATTACTTCCCCGCCGGGCAACTGCGGGATAAGCGGATGCAGGTCGGCGAATCCGGGATACTGCGAGACACGGTCGGCGACCTTCGGATTGTATTTCATCGTGCACGAGCCCAGCGGGTAGAAACCCGTGTCGACTCCGTAGTTCTTCCGGCTTAGTGCCGTGAAATGCCGCACAACGTCCAGTTCCGACAATTCTGGCAGTTCAGCCGGTTCGTTTCGCAGGAGCCTCTTGTCGATCGGGGCGGGCGCTCCGGGTTTGCTGTCGGCGGTTCGGACGCCGCGGCGTCCAGCAACGGATTTGTCGAAGATAAGCTTCACAGTATCACCTCCAGCGAATGGGCCAGGAAGTCAATTTCCTCCTTGGTCCTCTTTTCGGTGACGGCCACCAGAAGGCAATTGTTCATCTCGGGGAAGTATCTTCCCAACGGGAACCCCGCGGCCAGACCGCGATTGAACAATCCGCGAATGACCTTGTCGGCGGCTATCGGCAGGTTCAGGACAAACTCGTTGAAGTACCACCGCCCGGGGAATCGCATTGTGACCCCGGGTACTTTCAGGAGCAGCGAGCGAGCGTAGTCTGCTTTGCGGGCGCACACTTCCGCCAACTCCACCATTCCCTTCTTACCGAGCAGGCTCAGATACACCAGCGAAGTCAGCGCGCAGAGCCCTTCGTTCGTGCAGATGTTGCTGGTGGCCTTCTCGCGCCGGATGTGTTGTTCGCGCGCCTGGAGCGTAAGAACGAAACCGTCGCGTCCCAGTGCGTCTACTGTCCGCCCGGCGATGCGCCCGGGCATTTTGCGTACGTACTTCATTCGCGTAGCCATGAATCCGAGATACGGACCGCCGAAAGATACGCTCATTCCGAGGCTTTGGCCTTCTCCGACTACGATATCGGCGTTCATATCGCCCGGGGTCTTCAGCAAGCCAAGCGAAATCGGATAGCACGAGACGATCAGCAACCCGCCATGTTTGTGGATCAGTTCGGCAAGATCAGTGACGTCATCAATGCAGCCGAAGAAGTTGGGATTCTGGACGATCACTGCGGCTGTGTCGTCGTCGATTTGCGAGGCGATGGCGTCCCGATCGGGCAGGCCTTCCGACGATTCTGTCTCCAGTAGCGCAATGCCCAGATTGCTCGTGTACGACCGCACCATCTTGCGATAGATCGGGCTGACCGAATCGTCGACGATAACCTTCCGTCGCCCGGTGATTCGCAGGGCGGTCATTATCGCTTCGTAGACGGCTGTTCCTCCGTCGTAGAGTGAAGCGTTGGCCGCCTCCATGCCGGTAAGGCGGCAGATTGCCGACTGGTATTCGTATATCGCCTGGAGCGTTCCCTGCGAGATCTCAGGCTGGTACGGAGTGTAGGAAGTGTAGAATTCGCTACGGGAGACAATCGATCCCAGAGCGGCCGGGATGAAGTGATCGTAGAACCCGCCGCCCAGAAAGCTCACCAGACCGCTTGAATTATGTTCACCCAGGGCGGCGATTCGGCGGCGCACTTCCTGTTCGGTCAATCCGGGCGGGACATCGAGACCTTTACAGCGCAACTCGGGCGGGATGTCCGCGAACAAATCCTCCACGCTCTCTGCGCCGATGGCGGCCAGCATTTCCTGTCGCTGGGCGTCGGTGTTGGCGATGAAGGGCATCAGTGGTCCCCTTGACCGGCAAGGAACTCCTCGTATTTCGTCGCGTCCATCAGTGCTGCGACCTGGTCCGGATCGGCAAGTTCGATCTTGTAGATCCAGCCTTGTCCGAATGGATCGGAATTGATGAGCCCCGGATCGTCCTCAAGCTGGGCGTTGACTTCGGTTACCTTCCCGGTCAGAGGCGCGTAGATACTTGCCGCCGCTTTGGCCGATTCGATAGCGCATGCCTCATCGCCCTTGGCGAGGTCCGCTCCGATATTGGGAAGTTCAACGAACGTGACGTCGCCCAGGGCGTCCTGTGCGAAGTCGCTTATGCCCACGGTGGCGACAGCGCCTTCCACTCGAGCCCACTCGTGCTGATCTGTATAGAACAGTTCTTCAGATATCATTCGATTTCTCCAATTCGAACAACGTGACGTTCCAGCGATCATTGTACGCAAGGCGATGCGGCGCACAAGTCGCTATTCAACACCGATGTGAATTCAAACCAATCTCCCATGACCGCGCCGTTCAGCGCCTCGGCGCCGGTTTCGGGCCCCTGATTGGGTCGAAGAAGCTCAGGATCATGCTGTAGTACCAGTCCTTGGCGTACGGTGCGAATCCGATATGCCCGCCCGTCGGAAGAACGATTGTCGCGACATTTGGGTTCTTCAGGCCGGCGGTTAGTTGGGCTACGGTCTGGGCGGGAGCTACCGGATCGTTGACGCCGTGTACGAGAAGCATTGGCACGCGTACATCAGCGAATTGGTTGTAGCTTGGTTCTCCTTTGTACGGAAGGAATCGCAGAAAACGGCGATGATCGTCTCTCCAACCGTCGTAGGTCAGTTTCTTGCACCTGACCACGTCGTAGAGCGATCCGGTGGGATTGGGGAAGCCTCTGAGAGTCTTCCAGTTCTTTATCGTTCTTTGCAAACCGGCGCGGAACGGATGCATCAGGTACGACTGCGGTGTCGCCAACTTCTCAGCCAGAACGTCGACGTCCAGTATGGGCGAGAAGACCAGAACGCCCGCCTGGTAGCGTTGTCCGGGGGGGATATTGGGAAGGGTCTGGGACAGTCTCGGACTTATGCTCGGATGTTCGCCCGGGCGCCCTTCGCTCCAGGCGGTCAGCATCGCATGAACTCCGCCCCAAGAAAAGCCGATCAACCCGGTTCGTCTGACCATTGGTTTGGCTTGCAGCCAGTCGGCCACCAGCAGCAGGTCAAGGGACTCGAACAATCCCCACGTGCACGCGACGTCCGGATAGCGTACGGCGGTTTGTCCCTGGCCGCGCGTTTCCACCGCCAGTACGTGCAGTCCGCTGGACTTCAGAGACGCCGCCAGATCGCGCTGGCGAATTACATTGTTCCCTCCGCATAGTCCGGGCAGGAGCACGATGCAGTCGGCGGATATGACCTTACCGTCCGGTCCGCGCGCCATCCCCAGCCGTGCGGCGAGTTTCAGTTCGGGGTTTATAGGCGCCCAGACGTCGACGAACCCGGGCCACTCGGGCGCCGGGGTGTTTCCCGCGTCGGCTCCGGTGACCTGGGCCGAATAACTCAGCCCCGTCCAGTTATAGAACATCGATTCCAGCTTATCGGGTTCTAGCGAGTACGTGGACACCATATCTATTGGGCGGCCTGACGGGTCGGAGAGATCTTCGGTCAGCAGCACGGGGTTGTGATGGCGGGGCAGGAGGTCTTTCAGTTCCGCGTGAGCGCTGACGAGCCACTTTCTGGTGGTGAGGTTCTTCGGCGTGTTGGCGCGCACTGTCCGATCGGCGTCTATTGGAAACGAGTGCTCCGAGAAGTAGCACCCTGGCGCGGCGGTCGCAAAGGCGCACAGCAGAGTTGCGAGGATTACTTTCGTCAGGTCCGGGCAATAGCAGAGCCCAGAGGCTCTGTGTCTCCGGGCTCTGTGAAAATGCATCTGTGTGCGGTTCCTATTTGGGGTCTGCTGTTTCGTTGGCCTTTGGCGTAAAATCTGTTTCATCGAGTCCGACATTGAATTTGACGTCCTTGTAGACGTACCTTGAAGTGCACTGTCCGTCCCAGTCGAATCCCTTGATTCGGATGGGGACAAGCGTTTCGAGGTCAATGCAGATTTCCGTGCGTTTCGCGGGGTAATTTTCCTTCGGAGGCAGATATCTCAGCAGGACAATCGCGTCTCGTCCGGCGACATTAACGTATCCGCCGAATTCCTGCTTGAGGTGTCCCTTCTTTGCGGCCTGTTGATATACTTTCAGGAGGCTCTTGATACCGCGTTTGAATCCGAACAGGCTGACGGGCCTGAGCGTATTCTTCATCGCGTCGGTTCCATCGGGCGGACGCTTCTGCGTGCCCAGTAGTCCCCGGAGCAGGGGGTTGGAAATTCGGATGACCATCTTGTTATCGTATTTGCCTTCGATATACAGGATGCGATCGCCCATTGGTACGTAGAGTTTCTTGACCTGATTGTTGGCCAGTGCGCCCTTGGGCGTCTTATCCAGCCATCGCATCGCGACGCTGAAAGGTTTGTCTCTGAATTTGACGTTCATCCACTGTTCGGGCTTCTGCGTTCCACGGATTACTTCCTGCTTGATTAGCGTGCAGGTGTAGTCGCGGTATTTCTTGTTGTAGTTATCGAGGCACATTTCCAGGAAGGCGACATGATCCTCCCTGGCCAGCTTCTCGATTTTTGCGGCAGCTGAGGCGGTGGTGGATTTTTCGAGTTTCGATCCTCCACCGGTTACCGACTGTGTGCACTGAATGCAGAACAGTCCGGCCAACAGGATACCTACAAGAATTCTTACGCGACGATTGGTGGGATGCAGTAACTTTTCAAGCATATATTATCTCACCGTAATAGAGGGCTGTTTCAGCCTTTTGCGTGCAGTCAGCCAATCCATTGGTCTCAAATTCTACACGCTTAACAATGGATTATCGACAAAATCCATGGTTATTCGTGAGACAATCCGTTGTTTTTTGGTTTGTCAGCTTCACGACACGCATCCTCATAAGACAGGCGCATATCGAGATTGAGCATTTACGTCGTGGGATTATTCGGAGAATGTTATAGATCAATTGGCAATTAGTCAAGAGAATTCTAATAAAAATGCGGCCTGCCATATCCCACTTCAATAACAGCAGATATGAAGTCAATGCCTTCCGGAGGCCTTGGAAAACAATGCTTGCAGGCGCTGGCTGATCGCTTCGAACGCCCCCTGTGGCGCTAAATCGCTTCTTGACGCTAGGGTCCGGTCGACTTACAGTACCGTGCCTCTTAGCGGAATAAAACGCCAGAACCACAGGAGTTCCCATGAACTTAGTTACCGGTGCAACAGGGCTGCTCGGCAGCCATATAGTCGAAAAGCTCCTCGCCCAGGGTCAGCCCGTCCGGGTCCTGGTTCGCTCCAGCAGCGATACGCGCCTTCTGGATGAGTGGGGCGTCGACAAGGCCGTTGGCGACATCACAGACCCCGACAGTCTCTCGGACGCGATGAAGGGAGTCTCGACGGTTTATCACTCGGCGGCGCAAGTTGGCGACTGGGGACCGTGGGAGCGGTTTGTTGCGATTTCGATTCAGGGCACGGCCAATATGCTCGCAGCGGCCGAAGCCGCCGGAGTCAAACGCTTCCTTCATGTCAGCAGCATAAGCTCGTACGGACATCCCGACGGCGAGGGTATGGTGCTGGACGAAACGGCTCCGCTGGGAGTGAACCTGCACAAATGGAGCTACTACAGCCGCGCTAAAGTAGAGGCCGAGAAACTCGTCTGGGCCGCGCACGAAGCTGGGAAGCTTCCGGTGACCGTTGTCAAACCAAGCTGGTTATACGGTCCGCGGGACAGGGCTTCGATGCCTCGGCTGATAAATGCGATTCGCACCGGTAAAGCCAAACTAATCGGTGACGGGAACAACCTGTTCAACTTAACTTACGCCGGCAACGAGGCCGAGGGCTGCATACTGGCCGCCACCGCCGACAAGGCCGTCGGGCAGGCGTATAACCTTTCGAGCGACGGTGAGTTTACGCAGAAGCAGTATCTGAACAAAGTCGCCGAGTGTCTTGGCGAGAAGCCCGTGACCAAGACGGTCCCTTACACCGTCGCCAAACACGCCGCCTTTGTGATGGAGCTGTTCGGACACATGTTCCGGCGCAAGAACCCGCCCCTGATTACGCGATACTCGGTGTGGTTGATGGGCCGCAAGTGTTTCTTCTCACCCGAGAAGGCTCGCAGGGAACTCGGATGGAAGGCGACTGTGGGTTACGACGAGGGGATTCGCCTGGCGGTCGAGTCCTGTCTTGCCGACGAAGCTCGCGAGTCCTGAAGCGCTCGGGCTGTTTGGTCTCGACACAGAGATCCAGAGACTCAGAGAACGGCGGGAGCGGAGGCCTTGCCGGCGACAAACAGGTTCTGTGGGGGTTGTCAGGTTTTCACCGTCGCCAATTGCCAAGAACCAGTTGCCAAATGCCAGCCGTTTACAGCGACACGGCTACTTCGTTCAGCAGTTGCGCCATGTCCAGCGGTTTGGCGATGCAGACGCGGGCTCCGCATTCGATGATCTGCTGCTCGCTTTCGGGTGACGGATACGCCGTCATCGCCACGACCTCGGCGTGTCTTGTGGCGTCCTGAGACTTGATCAGGCGGCAGACTTCGTATCCATCCATTCCAGGCATGCGCAGATCGAGCACGACAACGTCCGGTTTAAGCGTGGCTACCAGCGTACCGGCTCGGAATCCGTCATGGGCTTCATGGATATCGTAATCCGGATGGGCCGCGCGAAGAGCCCGGGCGATGAGTTGTGTAATTGCGGCTTCGTCATCAACTATGAGTACGCGGATCGGGATTGTGTCCAGTTCCGAGGGAATCGGCATCTTGTGTTCACGAAGGAATTGCACCAGATCTTCAACTGTTACACGCCGGTGTCCGCCCGGTGTGCGGTGGGCTTTAAGAAGATCCTGGTCGATCCAGTTAGCGACAGACCCAGGATCGACGTGCAGCATTTCAGCTATTGCAAACGTTGACAAGTTACTGGCCATTTAGCTCTTACTCTCGTTCCAGGAGCATTTTACCGTCAGACGGTAAAATAGAACAACTCAAATGAATAGACAAACTACGAACCAATTATCACCAATTATATATAATATCGTCTTTTGTGGCAATAGCAACCACACTTTTTTACGCAATTCCCACAGTTGACGTATTGGCATATCGGGAAGGGCGGGGCTCGTAGGGCGTTGACAGGGATTAGGTTGTCTGCAGGCCGATATGACCAGGGCAAGAAACGCTTGACATATATCCTGTTGGCGAGTATGGTTGTAATGGTAATGACCTGCAATCGCCGACAATACGACGCTTCCAACGGGATCCGCCCAGCGGACGGTCTGTCTGCGCTGCCGGTTGTATTGCTTGTCTCTGTACTGTAGGTCGCTGTACTTGTTTCAGTACGGCGGCCGCCACTTCAGATTCTTCCCGATAAACCTGTGGAATGATCTACAGTTGTATTTCTGACGCAGGGCTGTAGGATAGTTTCACAACAGTTCGCCGGGGCCAATCCCGTTCGGACCGGATTCTAAGGACAAGAGTCATGACGAAATCAGACAGTAAGAAGTACAATATGGAACTGGAGCAGGGGTTCGTCGGCGCGTGTGGTGGAGAGATTATCCACCAGATGCTCAGGGACCATGGAGTGGACATCATTTTTGGTTTCCCGGGCGGAGCCCTGATCCCGATGTTTGACGTTCTCTACGATTCACCGATCAAGCTGGTGATCTCCCGTCACGAACAGGGAGCGATACATATGGCAGAGGGATACTCCCGCGCCACCGGTAAGACGGGGGTGGCGATGGCTACCTCGGGTCCGGGCGCCACCAACCTGGTGACCGGTCTGGCCAACGCCTACCTCGATTCAACGCCCATAGTCGCCATCACCGGACAGGTTAAAAGCCACCTGATCGGAAACGACGCCTTCCAGGAGGCGGACATGACCGGTATTTCCAGACCGATCACGAAGCATAACTTCCTGGTCAGCAGCGTTGACGATCTCGGGCGCATATTCACCGAGGCGTTTCACATTGCCTCGACCGGTCGGCCCGGTCCGGTCCTGATCGACGTTCCGGTTGACATAACGCTCAACAGGCTTGAAAACCCGGCGAATCTGACGATGCGCATTCCCGGTTACAAACCGAGTACGTCCGGTCATACCCGCCAAATCCAAAGCGCCGCCCAGGTGATCAACGCCTCTGAGCGTCCGTTGCTGTACGTCGGCGGGGGAGTGATACACAGCGATGCGACCGATGAGCTTCGCGCCGTCCAGAAAAAAGGCCAACTGCCCACAACCACTACGCTGATGGGCCTGGGAACGCTGGACGAGACTGATCCGCTGGCGTTGCAGATGGTCGGCATGCACGGGTCGGCGACCGCCAACTACGCCATGCAGGAGTGCGACTGTCTGATAGCCGTCGGAGCCCGTTTTGACGATCGGGTCACCGGTAAGCTGGAAACATTCGCTCCCAGCGCAACGGTCGTACACATAGATATCGACCCCACGTCGATATCGAAAGTCGTAAAAGCCGACGTCCCCGTCGTCGGAGACGCCAAGGACATTCTCGCCAAGATGCTCGAATTCATCGAGTCCAAAGACCGCACGTCGTGGTTGGACAAGATCGCCGACTGGAAGAAGCGTTATCCGTTGGCTTACGAGTCCGATGGAAAGTGCATAAAACCGCAGACCGTCATAGAGAAACTCGGCGAGCTGACCGATCACGAGGCGGTTATCGCCACCGGTGTGGGGCAGCACCAGATGTGGGCCGCCCAGTTCTACAAGTTCCGCAAGCCAAGACAGATAATAACGTCCGGCGGACTTGGAACGATGGGTTTTGGAGTTCCGGCGGCGATTGGAGCCCAGTTCGCCTGCCCCGACGCTACGGTGATAGACATCGACGGAGACGGTAGTTTTTCGATGACTATGGTCGAGATAATCACCGCTGTGCAGCATAACCTTCCGGTCAAGTTCATCGTACTGGACAACGAGTATCTTGGAATGGTCCGCCAGTGGCAGGAGATGTTCTTCGACAAGCGTTATTCAGGCACGGTCCATCCGTGCCCGGACTTTGTGAAGGTCGCCGAGGGCTTCGGAGCCAAAGGCATCAGAGTTGACGATCCGGCTGGTCTGACCGATGCTCTGCAGGAGCTTCTGGACTACAACGACGGTCCGGCGGTTCTGGTTGTGGCGGTCGATCCTGAAGAGAATGTCTATCCGATGGTGCCCGCGGGCAAGAGCCTCCACGAGATGGAACTCGGGCGCCTGGCCTGATCCGGGACGCTCGCAGAATTTGGAGAACAGCAATGAAACATGTGATAACCGCACTGGTGCAGAATCAGCCCGGCGTGTTGGCGCACATATCGGGCATGTTCGCAGCCCGTGGTTTTAATATCGATTCACTGGTCGTCGGGCGCACCGAAGACTCCGAACTCAGCCGGATGACTATAGTGGTTGTCGGTGACGACGCCGTGCTGGAGCAGGTCCGCAAGCAGTTGGGCAAGGTTATACCCGTGGTGAAGGTTCGCGACTTCACCAGCACTGAGAACGTCCAGCGGGACCTGCTGCTGATTCGCGTTCACGCTCCGGCGGAGAAGCGTCCGGCCGTTGTCGATCTGGTTAATCTGTTCCGCGGAAGGGTCGCCGACGTGGCTCGGAGTTCAGTGGTGGTTGAGCTTACGGGCACCGAAGACAAGATCGAGGCCTTCATAGACCTCGTTCGTCCCTACGGGATCAGGGAGCTTGCGCGCACCGGAGTGATAGCGATGCAGCGCGGCGGTCGGAAGTAGCGAACTGGGAGCTTCAGGCGATCAGTTCGTTGAGGTCCGTCAGCGTTATATCCGCCAGAGAGGCTGCTATGCGGTCGGCTTGGGTCAGCTCCGATTCCGGATAGGACGTGCTCACCGCCAGCACTTTTGCGCCTAGTGCGCGCGCCGATTCAATGCCCGCCGGAGAATCTTCGATTACAACCGTTTTCGACGGATCCGGTCCGCCCTGAACGTAGCGACCCAACTGCAGCAGCGCCAGGCGATATCCCTCCGGGTCGGGCTTGCCGTTGTGAACGTCCTCTGCGGCTACGATTACCTGAAAGCAATCCCGAACGCCGATTGTTTGCGAGGCGAGCTCGATTTCCTGTCGCAACGAACCGCTGCAAATGCCCATTGGCAGGTTGGTCTCGGCGATCTGGCCGATCAGTTCGACCGCACCTGGCAGGGCCCGTACGGATGTTTGGAATGCCTTGAGCACCAGTTGCGTTTTGGCTTCGGTAAGTTCGCGAATCTTGGATTCGGTGAAAGTCTTGTCGTGATCGGCGGCCACTGCTTTGAAGCAGTCGTAGTCGTCGAAGCCGAGGTATTTCTCGTAGTAATCATCGTGCGACAGGGCGACGCCCTCGAGCGCCAATACTTCCTGGAAGGTCGCAAGGTGCACGGGTTCCGAATCCACGATCACGCCGTCGAAATCAAAAATAAGTGCGTCCAATTATTGTCCTTTCTTCTCGTCTGTCTCTTCGATGTTCACTGCTGTCGAAACTTCGACTCTTGTTTCTCCCGGCTCTGAGGCGATTGTGAGCCTCGCTCCGACAGCCCTGGCCCGGTCTTGCATTGACGACAGTCCGAAGCCCATTCCTTCAGCCGCAGACACATCGAAACCCGCGCCGTCGTCGACCACCGCCAGCACGAGTTGCTCGTCGATGTACATGATGTCGATGTCTATGTTCGTCCCGCCGCCGTGTCGTATCGCATTGTTGACGGCTTCTTGTGATATGCGGAACAGTGCGATTTCTATTTCAGGCGAGAATCGCGCCATTCTGAGTATCGGATCGCATCGTATTGCTGCGTTGAATCCTGCTTTGCGGCAGTGTTCTTCGAGCGGTTGCATCGCCGAGATCAGACCCAGCGCCTCCAGCGCCGGAGGATAGAGTCCGCGGCATATGCGCCTGATGTCTTCGATGAGTTCGTTGCACGTTTTCGCTGCGTCAGGCAGTTGCGATGAGTCGGGATTCCGGTCCGACTGTCGCGAGACGTTGTCAAGTTGTATGCCCAGTGCGATGAGTTTTTGGCTGACCGAGTCATGCAGTTCCGCGGCCAGGTGTTTTCGTTCTTCGTCTCGGGCGGCTACGAGTTTCGTATGGGCGGTCTTCAGCGCTTCTTCGGCCCGGCGGGCGTCGGTCAGATCGCGTAAGAAACCCACCATGCAATTCTTGCCCTCAAGGCGGATGATCGTGGCGCCCACGTCGGCGTAGACCACCTCGCCGTTCCGCGTGAGGAACGGAACGGTTAACGCCATTTGGCGATCTCCGCGGGCCAGGGCCTGGAACTCACCCATTGCGTGTGCCATATCTTCGGGCCGGTGGCAGTCCTCGACGGTCATTTCGAGCAGTTCTTCAGCGCTGTAGTTGAGCATCCTGCGGACGGCGGGGTTGCCAAACATGAGCTTTCGCGTGTCGATATCCGCGACCAGTATGCCCTCGTTGGCGCCTTCAAAGAGCGTTCTGTAGCGTTGCTCTGACTGCCTGAGCCCTTCCTCGGCGCGTTTGCGGTCGGTGATGTCACGAGCGAACACTAATGCCAAGCGAGTTTCTCCGTCATGGTCTCTGACCGGTTCCATCGAGATCTGGTACCAGCGCATTTCATCGCCGAGCGGTACTATGGTTTCGATCAAACTGCTCTTATCCGAATTGATCGCCGCCCGCGCGCGAACTGCTTCGCCATCGGCGAATTCCTTTGGGAAAACGTCCCACAGCGTCTTGCCCACCAGTTCATCTCTGGTTCCTCCCAACCGCTGAGCACAAATGGTGTTCATGAACAGGAACTTCCCTTCGGCGTTCAAAGTGCATATCGCCTCACCGGCGCTTTCGACGACCGCACGGTATTTCTCTTCGCTCTGCTGGAGGGCGATTCGGGCTGCTCGCTGTTCGGTGATGTCCTGTATGGCGCCCATGATAACCAGCGGATCGCCGTTGTCTGCTCGTCTGTGCACCGTATATTTTGTCGCCTCCAGCCAGCGGACCTCTCCGTTCGGGCGGATCACCCTGAACGAGATGCTCTCGCCCTTGCTTCCGCCCAGGATACGGGCCATGAGGTCGCGCATTTTGGCCCGATCATCGGGATGGATGAGTGAATCCACCACATTCTCCACATCCTCCGGCGGAGTGTCCGGCGGCAGCCCGTAGATGCGGAGCAGCTCTTCCGACATGACGGTCCGGCCGGTGCGGAGATCCCACTGCCAACTGCCCACGCCCGCCAGCTTCTGGGCCTCGTTGAGGCTTGTCTCACTGTCGCGCAACGCCGTTTCCATACGCTTGCGTTTAGTGATGTCGACTATCATGCCCTGGATGTGCGTGATTTGTCCGTCTGTGTTGCGAATCACCATGTTGCGATCTTCGACCCATCGAACATCGCCTGACTTGGTGACCAGTCGATATTCCTGATCGAACTGCGATGCTCCGCCCGCCAGATAATCTCTAACTTCAGCTTCCAGGCGAGGGACGTCTTCAGCGTACGTTATGGTCGGCCAGGCCACTTCGCCCGACATTAACTCCTCGGCGGTGTACCCGAACTGCGTGATGCTCTGGGAAACGAACTCAACAGGCCAACCAGCGGTCATCCGCCACAGGAACACCACCGCCGGGCTTGAGTCTACGATCGACTCCAGCCTCTGGAGGTTCACTTGGGTCTCCCGCAACTCTCTGCGGAGTGTCTCCAGGTCGCCTCCGTCGTCTTCGAATGTCTGTTTCTTGCCCATGTGCAGGAGTAAGTATCGGCAACCGGCGCCTCTACGCAAGTTCCAAAACAGATATATCCCGTAGTTCGGGCTCGCCTGGCTTCAGGCGGTCCGCCGGGCCAGGGGCAAAGTTACGGTTACCGTCGTTCCTTCGCCATCGCCGCTGGACAGAGCCACCCGGCCTCCCAGGCGGTCGGTTGCGTGTTTGACAATCGCAAGACCGAGCCCTGTTCCGCGAACGGACGCGTCGCCCGATCGAGATGTTGCGGCCTGGAAAAACCGCTCGAAGACGCGGTCCTGAATCTCCGCTGGTATTCCGCAGCCCGTATCGGTCACCGTCAGCGTCATGCTGTTCGAGTCGCCTGTCAGCGTGCAGGTCACTTTTCCTCCGGTCGGTGTGAACTTCAAAGCGTTGCTGAGGAGATTGTCGACAATTAGCTGCAGGAGCGTGGGGTCGGAGGCAAATGTATGATCTTCCGGAGCGGTTGACACGAGCAACTCTATCTGCTTGCTTGCGGCTTGGTCGGCGTGCTCTTCTCGGATCCGTTCAACCAGCGCCGCCGAAGGAATGTCCGTAAGATTCGGGCCGGCTCCGGGCATTTCCACAAGGTTCAGATTCAGCAGATCGTTGGTCATCTGCTCCAAGCGCGTAATGTGGCGGTTCAGTATCGCCGCGACCTTTGCAACCGCCTGCGGATCTCCGGAAGTCTCATCGCCCAACGTTTCGGCTGCTGCGCGGATAGTCGCCAGCGGAGTCCTAAGTTCGTGTGACGCATTTGCGACGAATTCGGCCTTCATGGCCGCAGCGCGGGCGATCTCCGTGACGTCTCTCAGGACCAGCAGCACTGCGATCCCGCCCGGAGCCCCTGACGCCACTCGCGCCGCGTGAACCTCCAGCATTCTACCGCTGTCGTCCGGGGCGTGGGCCTGGCCGTCAACGCATTGGCCTGCGGACATCAGTTCATGGTACAGATCCAGAATCCCTCCGGCCGCGATTGCAGATTTGAACTCGCTCCCGGTCAGGTCCTCCGAGCCCAGAGACAGCAAATCGATCGCCGATCTGTTGACCAGTACGATATGCCCGGTCTTGTCCAGCGCGATCACGCCTTCACGCAGGTTGTCGACGACCGAACTGAGTTGCTGTTGCTGAGTCTCCGCAGCGTGAATCTGACCGGCCAGCTTGCTGCGCATATCGTTCAACGTTCCGGCCAGACGAGCCAGTTCGTCGGTCCCGCTGACCTTTGCGCGGGCTTCGAGATTTCCGGCCGCCAGTTGCTCGGCGGTTTCGGTGATCTGCTTGAGCGGTGCGTACCATATCCAACTCATCATCAGCGCCAGCATCGCAGCCGCGCCCACTGTCGCCAATGTGGTCCAGAACAGGGCGTTGCGGATCAGGGCCCGGTCTTCGGCTATGGCGCGTACGGGCATCGCCAACCGCACCAGTGCGACAACCGTCTCGCCCTGTTGTACGGGCCTGGTGATGTAGCGGTACTCGACTCGCGTGGTTTTGCTGAGGCGGGTGTCGGAGCCGTTGCGACCTGCAACTGCTGCAAGGACTTCAGGTCGGTCCTCGGTCTTGTGGTTTGTCATGCTCTTGGGGTCTGCGATGCTGTCGCCCAGCACGCGACCATCGGATGCGATCACGGTAAGCCGCATCGCAGATCCCGCCAGGAGTTCTCCCGCCGCCGCGTGCACTCGGGCGTCCGACATCGGCCAGAGGTCCTGATAATAACGCCTGGCCAGCTCCGCCGCTCGATCCTGGTGCGTGCGGTTGTTTCGCATGTACGATGTGTTGAGATGACGATAGGAGACGATCAGGCCGACGGTGATGACAATGCCCACCAGGAGCAGATTGCCCATGAACAGTTTGATCAGCAGGCTGAATCGTTTCATAGCGTTTTCCGGTGATCGTCGAAGTTTCAGGAGGTGTTTTCGTCTCCGGCGAGTGTGTAGCCTACGCCTCGGACGGTTCGGATGTACTTGCGGGCGGGACCGAGTTTCTTTCGCAGCGCGGTCATGTGCACGTCGATTGTGCGGTCGACTACGATCGCCTCAGATCCCATCGCCGCCTCGATCAACTGGTCGCGCTGGAGAACTCGACCTCCCGCTCGGACTATCGCCGTCAGAAGGCGAAACTCCGTAAGCGTTAACGTTAAGTCGCGCCCGTCTACTTGTACGCGGTGGCGTTCGGGATCGATTTCGATCGGACCGGCCGACAATGTATCGGCGCCCGCTTGCCGACTTTGAGCCCGTCGAAGCAGCGCCGATATCCGGGCGACCAGAACCGACATGCTGAACGGTTTGGTCATGTAGTCGTCGGCTCCCACGTGCAGACCGACCACGATGTCGCTTTCCTCCGACAGCGCCGTCAGCATGATGATCGCAACGCCCGCGGTCCGACGATCGGCCCGAAGGCGGGTGGTGATCTCGGTTCCCGACATCTCCGGCAGCATCAGGTCCAGCACGACCAGATCCGGAGGATCCGAAAGTATTGTCTCCAGCGCGCCCGGACCATCGTTGCATACGGTTACTTCATAGTGTTCGCGCTTGAGTCGCATGGCGATAAGCTCAGCCATGTCCGCTTCATCCTCCACTATGACGATGCGCCGCCTTGACATGTTGCTCCTTGTTCCGGACCGCCGGAAAATTAGCGCAATCTTAACAAACTGCAAATACGCCCTTAGTTGTTGTTTGCGACAATAACTTACAGAGAGGTCTGTGGCAAGACAAGCCCCGGGCAAAACACGTTATGCAAGAGTTGGAGTCAGTAACATGATCGCAGCAGCATCGCCGGAATTGGACGCCGCATTTGTCATCGAGATGTTCTTCAACGTCATCGCGGGGCTCGGCGTGTTCCTGTTGGGAATGAAGTATATGTCCGAGGGACTGCAGACCATAGCGGGCAACCGCTTGCGGTCTATGATAGGAGCCGCCACCAGCAACCGCTTTATGGGCATGGGCGTTGGCGCCGGGGTGACCTGTCTGGTGCAGTCCAGCTCGGTCACCACCGTAATGGTTGTGGGGTTCGTTACTGCAGGCTTCATGACCCTTACCCAGGCTATTGGCGTGATAATGGGCGCCAATATAGGCACTACCATCACGGGCTGGATATTGGCGTTGAAGATCGGCAAGTACGGCCTGCCCATAATGGGCGTAGCGGCGCTGGTTTTTCGCTTCGCCAACAAGGACAGGCTCAAGTTCCTGGCCATGGCGATAATGGGCATGGGCATGGTCTTCTTCGGATTGGAGCTGATGAAGGACGGATTCAAGCCCATTCGCGGAATGGAGGACTTCGAAGCGTGGTTCTCGACCTTCCAGGCCGATAGCTATCCCGGTGTCCTGAAGTGCGCAGCGGTAGGGTGCGTGCTGACGATGATCGTGCAGTCTTCTTCGGCGACGCTGGGCATTACCATCGGACTGGCCACAACGGGCGTAATACCTTTCCAGACCGCAGCGGCGCTTGTGCTGGGCGAGAATATCGGAACGACCATCACCGCGTACCTCGCGTCGATAGGGACCACCACCAACGCAAAACGCGCCGCATACGCACACGTCATATTCAATGTGATCGGCGTGCTTTGGATTACCGCCCTGTTCAGGCCCTACATTCATCTTGTCCAGCAGGTTATCGGAATCGACCCCACTGCAAGCGTCAAGGCCGTCGAAGACGGTAAGGAAGTGCTCAACTTCCCGCACGTTACAGCCGCCATAGCCGCCGTCCACACCGGTTTTAATGTCGCCAATACGCTGCTGTTCATACCGTTCACCAACGTCCTGGCCGCTTTGCTGACTCGCTTTGTGCCCGATCGCAAGTTCAAGGAAACTCCGCACCTGACCATGCTCGACGCCAACCTCGCCGACACGCCGGTTATCGGTATCGAGCAGTCGCGCAAGGAGGTCAACCGAATGGCCGACACGTTGGATAAAATGCTGCCTCGCCTTCGCGGCGTGGTCGCCGAAGGCGTGACCGACGAGAAGAACGTTCAAAAAATATTCCATAAGGAAGAGGTCCTGGACATCATGCAGAAGGAGGTCACCGTTTTCGTGACCGAGTTGCTGGCCGGGAGCCTGACTCACGATCTGGCTGACGAGGGCAGACGCATCGTGCGAATTGCAGACGAATACGAATCGGCTGGCGACTACGTGCAGAACGTCCTGAAGCTGTATCTCCGCCTCGACCAGGCCGATCTGGAATTCTCCCGGACCGATCGTGACAGTATATTGGAGCTCCACGACGAGGTCGCCGGATATGTCGATTTGGTCTCAACCGCATGCAGGCAGAACCGCCCGGAGGTCGTAACCAAGGCTCACAGCATGGGCGACGGGATCAGCCACCTGGCCCGGCGCCTCCGCAACCAGCATCTTGCCGAAGTTGCCGAAAATCGCCCCGCGCCGTTGGTGACCGTCATATACACAGATATGCTGAATGCTTACAGGCGGGTCAAAGACCACGCGATGAATGTGGCTGAAGCTCTCGCCGGAGAAAAGTAGATACTGAAAAGCTGGTCTCCGGATCGCCTTGCCGATATGATGCGCCAGTCGGATGTTTTGGGCAATGAAGGACTCACCCCAACGTTCTGACTATTCGGAGCCGGCGGCGGATTGTCCGCCGGTCGCCCTGAATATTGGCAAACATTCGCAGGAAATTCTGGAGACCAGTACCGATGAAAACAAGTGTGAAGATAGCGGTGTCTTTGGCGTTCATTTCGTGGATTCTCACAGTAGGCGGCGCGGCGGTCTGTTTCGCTAAAGACGCCCCGCAGCCGGGCGCGACTTCCGAGCAGATCCAGAGGGACTGGCTGCATCAGGACCTGGGCAAAGACGGAATGAACAAATGCTTCAAGTCCAAGTCCGACTGCAATCTCGAAACGGCCGCTGTTAAGAAGGTTCTTGCCGAACTCGGCGCTGCAGGTAAGGCGTTTGGCGCAGAAGCCGCCAAACTGACCGCCGCCAAGACCCCCGGAAACGATCCGAAGTGGAAGGATCTCTACACCCGCGCCGCGACCGCCCGGCGGGCCAAACGACTTAATCTCCTGCGCATCCGCTGCAAGAGAATAGTCTTCACCAGACACTACGAGATGGGCGGGTCGCACTACGCCTACACGGAAGGCCTGTCCGACGCGCAGAGAGAACGACATTTCCGCCCGGGTGCGGCGTTGTGCATGCTGGACGTTAGCGGGCCCGAACCAAAGGTTGAAACGCTCATAGACGACTCTCAGGGCGTTATCCGCGATCCCGACGTCAGCTACGACGGAAAGCGCATACTGTTCGCCTGGAAGAAATCCGACCGCCAGGATGACTACCACCTGTACGAAATGGACGTCGCCTCCCGCAAAATCCGCCAGCTTACTTTCGGACTTGGTTTCGCCGACTACGAAGGGATCTACCTGCCCGACGGAAATATTCTGTTCAACTCGACCCGTTGCGTGCAGATCGTCGACTGCTGGTGGACTGAAGTGTCGAACCTGTACGTCTGCAACAAGGACGGGAAGTTCCTCCGCAGGGTCGCCTTCGACCAGGTCCACTCAAACTACCCGCAGGTCCTCGACGACGGACGCGTGGTCTACACTCGCTGGGATTACAACGACCGCGGGCAGCTCTATCCCCAACCGCTGTACCAGATGAACCCCGACGGAACCAGCCAGACCGAATACTACGGAAACAACTCCTGGTTCCCCACGACGATCGCACACGCACGCGGAATTCCCGGAACGAGCAAGGTGATGGCCCTGGCCAGCGGACACCACACCCGCCAGCGAGGCAAGCTTTGCATCGTCGATTCGAAGAAAGGCCGCCAGGAAGCCTCAGGCGTGCAGTTGATCGCACCGATAACCGAAACCAAATCGGTCAAGATCGACCGATATGGGCAGCGCGGCGACCAGTTCCAATATCCCTATCCGTTTAGCGAAAAAGAGTTCCTGACCACCTTCCGCGCCGACGGCGGAGGACTGAGGTTTGGAATCTTCTACATGCGTGACGATGCTTCCCGCGAGTTGCTGGCGGTGAATCTTAAGCAGGACAGCAACCAGCCTGTAGTTCTCAAGGCCCGCAAGATCCCCACGATACGGCCGTCAACGGTGGACTATCGCAAGAAGACCGGCACGTTCTACGTTCAGGACGTATACATCGGACCGGGCCTCAAGGGCGTCGATCGCGGCGTGGTCAAATCGCTGCGTGTTGTCGCACTTGAGTTCCGCGCTGCGGGCATTGGGTCCAACGGTAATCGCGGACCCGCGGGCGGGGCGCTTGTCTCGACGCCTATTGCCATCGGAAACGGAACATGGGACGTCAAACACGTCTTGGGCGACACAAAGGTCTACAAAGACGGGTCGGCGTTCTTCGAAGTTCCCGCTCGCACGCCGGTTTACTTCCAACTGCTGGACGAGAAGAACCACGTTGTTCAGTCGATGAGAAGCTGGTCGACCCTCCAACCGGGCGAGAAATTCTCCTGCGTCGGTTGCCATGAGAATAAGAACGAAATCTCGCTGTCGACGGGCACGACTCTGGCGATGAAAGCAGGCCCGAAGGCCCTCGACCCGGTGTTCGGACCTCCTCGCGGATTCAGCTTCCCCAAGATGGTCCAGCCGATCCTCGACAAGCACTGCATCAAGTGCCACAAGGACAGCAGCAAGACACTCGGCCCGCCGCCCAGACGCAAGGGCAAGCAGCCGGCCAAGCCTAAAATCAACACCAACGCGACTATAGATCCCAACGAGAAGAACCTGGCTTTCAGCCTTATGTCTACGACCAAACCCGACGGACGGGCCAAGAGGAACTGGTCGGAAGCTTATCTGAACCTGACCCAGCGCGGAAAGCCCAACGAAATCGTGAACTGGCTCAACGTGCAGTCGATTCCGCCGATGCTTCCGCCTTACTTCAAGGGCGCGACCAAGTCGAAGATCTTCGAGCACATCGCCGGTCCCAAGTGCAACGTCAAGCTGTCGAAGCACGAGTTATCGATCATCGCATGCTGGATCGATCTGCTGGTTCCGTACTGCGGCGACTACGCCGAGGCCGGAGCCTGGAACGACGGCGACAAGGCTAAGCACAAACGCTTCATGGACAAACGCAGGCGTATGGAGGCGATCGAAGAAGCCAATATCCAGGAAATGCTTACCGGCAAGCGTCCGGCCGGTGCTCCGACTGACAAAGAACCTCCGGTCGTCACAACGGGCTATCGCAACCTGGCGCTGAACCCGAAAGACGTAATGGGCGACTCGAAAGCCTTCCCCCACGCGTCGACCAACAGCGTGTGTCGCAACGATCGCGTCTACGCAGCCAATAATGTCATCAACGGCAAGACCGCCAACACCGGACATGGCGGACGGTTCCCGTCATGGGGTCCGGACCGGCGCGAGGATCTCTGGATCAAGATCGACCTGGGCAAGAGCTACGAGATCGACAAGCTCGTGTTGTGGATCCGCGCCGAGGAGCGTCACGACAAGCACTGGCACTCGGCGACGCTCGAATTCTCCGACGGAAGCAAGGAGAAGATCAACATCAAATGGACCAAGGAACCGCAGACCTTCAAGTTCCGCAAACGCAAAGCCAGTTGGGTGAAGTTCACCGAACTCGTACAGAAGAAGCCTTTGGGCTGGTGCGCGTTCTCGGAAGTCCAGATCTGGGGCAAATAAGCCCTGCGGCGGCTGACGGGAAGAACATTCAGCATTATTTGCTGCTGGGCGCGGTCTGACCGGTCAGGTCGCCGACAGCCAGTTGCACCCCGGCCAGAACGTGTCGCAGGAACGTCGGGTTCCAGTACGTCGCCGGGACGTGCCCAAGCGCGCAGTAGAAGACGCGACCCTTTCCGTGCTGCCGGACCCAACTGACGGCGTAGTCCTTGTCCGGGCGTTTTCCGGGATCCCTGGTCGCGCTCAGGTCCAGGCTCAGCAGCACGCGGAGATTCTTTCGCGAGTACGGTTGGCGGAAAAGGTATATCTCATCGCGAATACGCCAGCTCTTGCCCTTCAGCGGCGTGTTGACCGGGTGGCTGGGATCTTCCAGTTTGATCGTTACGTCGTCCATAATGTGCCCGCCGTAGTAACCGCCGATCATCCGGCCGTACTCGGGCCACTTCTGGCAGGCGGCCGTTGCTGCGTGGATGCCCACCAGGCCCTTGCCGTCGGCGACGAACTCGAGGATGCTCTTCTTGACCGCCTGGTCGAACTTGGCCGCAGCCGCCTTCTGGTCGGCCGGCAGCTTGTTGAAGTTCTCGGGCAGGAACGGTTCGCGCTCGTGGATGTTGTTCATCACCAGCGCGTCGAACCGCCCGAGGCGATCGGGCAGGAGCAGGCGCGGGTCGTCGCTGACAACGGCTTGGAACGCTCCGCTCTTCCGGCCGAGGATCTCGAGAGCCTTCTCGGCGAACGGGTTTGGAATATGCGTCCAGGAGTGTCCCCAGACGAGCACCTTGCGGGTCTTGGCGGGTCTGGCCGGCGCCTTGTCCGGAGCCGCGGCGCGAATCTTCTCGATCTCCTGCTTCGTGGGCCCTCTTACGTTCTTTGCTTTCATCTTCGCCGCACGCACGTCCGGCGGGGTGGGTCCGGGTCCCTTTTGGCTCGGTCGCGACGCCCTGGGCGCCGTTGGGGCCTTCAGGTCGCCGGTGGCGAACTGGACACCGTCGAGATAGAACTGCAGCATCGTCGGGTTCCAGTAGATTTCCGTGCGGTGGCCTATTGCGGTGTAGAACACCCGCCCCTTGCCGAACGCCTTCACCCACGCCAGTGCGAAGTCGTTGTCCGTTCGGTTGATCCACTTGACGCCCATATTCGTGGTCTTTACGTCCAGGCTCAGCAGCACGCGGAGCTTACCGCGGTCGTACGGTTTGCTGAACTGGAAGATCTCGTCGGTGATCCGGAACTTCTTCTTACCGCCGAAAGCGGCCGCCAGCGGATGGCCCGGTTCTTCGACCAGAACGCCTATCTCCTCGTTCCACGGATGGCCCGCTACAGTTGCACCGATCATCTCGCGAAACTCAGACCAGTGTCGGTTGCCTCCCAGAGCGTAATGATACGCAACGATCCCTCCACCGCCGCGGACGAAGTCCAGCAGGCTTTTCCGCAGCATCAACTCGATGGCTTTCTTGTCGCCATGTGCTTTGAGCTTCTCAGCCGTCGCGGCATCCGGCGTGATCCACGCGCCCGACGCGTTGTTCAGGACGATCGCGTCGAACTGTTTGAGGCTCGTCGGCAGGAACACCGACAGGTCATCGCTGACCACCGGCGTGAAGGCTCCCGTCTTTTCTCCGAGTGTTTTCATGGCGTGCGCGCCATACGGGATGCAGTAACCCTTGTGCGGATCTCTGGCCATCAGGTGGGCGGGAGTGTTCCAAATAAGCACGCGCCTGGTTCGGGCCGGCTTGACGCGCGCCTTGGCGGGAGCGGCTTTGCGAATCTGCTCGGCCCGATGTTTGGGAATCTCATCACCGGCCAGTCCCCGCGCCGCGGTCAGGAACACCAGCAAGCAAGCAAACCTGCGGACCATAGCTCCATCTCCCTTTCAACCGACTACAGCGACCAGCCCTTGCGGTATTCGCGCCGCAGGGCCGCATTCGCCAGTTTGTTATTCGTGATCGCGCACGCCAGGGGATCGAATTCCAGCGGGCCTTGAAACATCGTCGCCACATTGCCGAGTTGGAGGAACTCGTTGAGACATGCTGCGTAGTCGAAGTTGCTCCAGGCGGGCTTTCCGCCCCGCACCGCCTCGAAGAATTCCCGCTCGTGTCCGCGGGATTTCGGCAGCTTTTCCGGCCGGGCGGTCTGGACGTCCTTGAAGTCGTCAGCCGGGACCAGCGAGAACGTCGTGTTGTGCCCGTTGGTGTCCACCTTTCCCTTGCCGCCGATAATGGCCGCCCCGGCGTGATCGTCCCATTTCTTCCTGCCCTTGTCGCCCCAGTCCAGCCCGCGTCCGATGGCGGCTTCGACCTTGTCGCGGAAGCCTGGAGCCTTTGGCCCGGTTCCCCAGACCAGCGTAAGCGCCGGCAGGTCGCCGCGAGCGGGAATCTTGTACGTTATCACCTCCCATTTTGGGAATGAAGTTCTGCAGATTTCGGGTACTTTGGCCTCGATGGTTATGATCGGTTTGCCCTTGGGGTCCGCATACCACAGCGAATCGATCTTCAGCGACTTGAACGCGAGATTCGCCGAGTGGCTGGCCCAGTTGCCCAGCTTACACGTACCGAAATCCCGCCAACCGTGCCATCTCATCCATCGCGTGTGGAAGTCCCGATCCGCCGCCGGTCCGAGCCACAAGTCCCAGTCAAGCGTCTTTGGGATGTCCATCTTGCCTTTGGGAAGCGGGCGATTGCCCTGTCCGGCGCCGTCTTTGTAAACGTACACCTGGCGCACCTGTCCGATCGCGCCGCCCTGGATCAGCTCCATTGCCCGGCGGAACCCCGGAGTGGCTGTGCCTTGGTTGCCCATCTGTGTGGCGACCTTGTGTTTGCGGGCTGTGTCTCGCATAACGCGCGACTCCCACACGTCGCGGCTGAGCGGTTTTTCGCAGAAGACACCCTTGCCGCGTTTCATCGCAGCCACTGATATCACAGCGTGGGTGTTGTCCGGTGTTGCGACGAACACCGCGTCAATCTGCTTGTCGAACTTGTCGAGCATCTTGCGGAAGTCGCGGAACTTCGGCGTGTCCGGTTGGCGCCTGTAGCTGCCCTGGCACTTGCGCTCGTCTACGTCGCACATCGCGACAACATTCTCGATCTTAGGCAGGGTGGCTACGAACCATTCTCCGCGCCCGGCGCATCCGACTATCGCGATTCCGAGTTTGTTGTTCGCCTTGTACGTTCGGGCTGAGGCGCTGTCTTTGAGAATTGTGATCCCCGCGGCCCCGGCGGCGGAGGCTTGCAGGAACTTTCGACGGCTGATACGGGATCCCATAGCCGACTCCTTTCCAACCAGTTTGTCCGTATACGATAAATCACGGCTGGCGACAGATCAAGGCGTCGGGCTTTTTCCCTTGCCGCCGATCAATCCGCAATCGACAATCGGAAACTGACATAGCGGCGTTATTCGTTCAGGGAGATCATAAATGAAACGATTCGCGACTTCTTGTTTGCTGGCGATCGGGCTTACCGCTCTGCCCGCTTCGGCTGGGACCCCGCTGCCAAAGCCGGTCATTCCCAACGGTTTTGGCGTGAATATTCACTTTCGCGGTGAGCCCAAAGACCTCGATTTGATCCGCGACGGCGGCTTCAAGTTCATCCGGATGGATCTGGCCTGGGCTGGTGTGGAGAGGAAAAAAGGCGTCTATGACTTCGCAAAGAGCGGTTACGACGCCTTGACCGCAGGCTGTGTCAAACGCGGTATTCGAATCCTCTACATTCTCGACTACAGCAACAAGCTCTACGAGTCTGAACGGTCGGTGAGGACGGCTGAGGGGCGTAGGGCGTTTGCCGCTTTCGCCCAGGCCGCGGCAACGAGATACAAGGGCAAGGGGATTCTGTGGGAGATATGGAACGAGCCCAACATCAAGATATTCTGGCGGCCCCAGCCAAGCGTTGACGACTACTGCAAACTCGTTGAACTGACCGCCCCGCTGGTAAAGAAGGCTGACCCTTCCGGCCTGGTGGTGGCGCCGGCGACATCTGAGATACCGTTCAAATGGCTTGAGGCATGCTTCAAGAAAGGCATGCTCAAATGGATTGACGTCCTAAGCGTTCATCCATATCGCCCCCATCGTCCGGAAACTGTGATCAAAGACTACGCGCGACTCAGGATACTGATCAAACGCTACGCGCCCAGGGGCGTCAAGATCCCGATAATCTCCGGTGAGTGGGGTTACTCCAATATCAATTGGGACAAGGCCCGCCTGTCCAACGAGAAGCAGGCCCGGTATCTGGTCAGGGAGTTCCTGATCAATCTTCATCAGAATATCCCCGTTAGCATCTGGTATGACTGGAAGAACGACGGCGTTGACCCCAACGAACGAGAGCATCACTTCGGTACGGTAACGCACGATCTGAAACCCAAAGCCGCCTATACAGCCGCAGCCGCCCTGTCGAAAAACCTCGCTGGTTTCAGCATAGACAGGCGTCTGCCGCCGGCCGACGACAAGAATTTCGCCTTCCTGCTCAAGAAGGGCAAGCGGCGGGCCGTTGCCTTCTGGACAACCGGTGAGGCGTGCGAAGTGACCTTACCGCTTGCCCCAGGCCGGGGCTTGTTGCTGGACATGCTCGCCAAAGACCGGGATCCTCCCACGGTGTCATGGAAGGGCAAGGGCCTGAAAATCACCGCATCCCCAAACCCGCAATACCTGCTCATAGACGCCGATTAAGTAATGGAAGCTGGTGTGAACATGACCATGCCGGACGAACAGATTCTCGCTCGTGGGCGAGAGTTGCTGGAGTTGATTGGCTCCGCATCGCGGTCCGGGTTTGGTCGAGGCGGGTGGCGGGACTGGTTGCTGAACTGGTCGATGCGACATGAACGGTTGAAACGTCGCATGTTCAGCTTCATCGCATCCCTGCCCCGCGCTGATACGCCTCAGGCGTTTGGCGCACTGCTCAAGGGGAGTTTCACCGGACATGACGATGCGCCCTGGTTGTTGCGCGTTGCAGTGCAGTTGGCGTGTTTTACCGGCTCGTTTGGACTGCGGATGTTGCAGCCGATGGTGCGCCGGCGGGCCGAAGAGATGGCCAGGCGATTCATCATCGGATCGACTCAGGCCCGGACGGTGGAGAATCTGGCGCGGCTGCGAAGGAGAGGTTTTGCGTTTACGCTTGATGTGCTGGGCGAATCGGCCCGGTCCGATGTTGAAGGCGAGCGTTATGTGCGGACGTATCTGAGGCTCCTGGACAGTCTTGGAGCAGTGCAGAATGATTGGTCGGGCCTGGTCTCAGGCGGGCAACTCGACTGGGGCGCGGCGCCGCGAATTAACGTTTCGATCAAACCGTCGGCGCTGGCGGTTGACGGCGACCTGTCGACAATGTTCGATCGGGCGGGCGAGATTTATCAGAAGGTGATCGGCCTGGGCGGGTATCTTTGCATCGACATGGAGTCGCTGGACCTGAAGGACGCAACATACGAACTGTATCGACGTCTGCGAACGGACAAACGTTTCGGCGATTGGCCGCACCTGGGTCTGGCCGTTCAGAGCTACCTTCGAGCCACCGAGAGCGACCTGGCCGGCCTGCTGGACTGGGCGAGAACTCAGGGAGTATGCATTTCCGTTCGCCTGGTTAAGGGAGCCTACTGGGATTCGGAAGTCGCCGCCGCCGAAGCCCGCGGAGCCCAGCCGCCTGTCTACACGGTGAAGGCCGACACCGATGCGGCGTTCGAACGGGCGGCGGTTGCGATATTGCAGAACAGCGATATCTGCCATCTCGCCTGCGCATCGCACAACATCAGATCGGTCTGCGCCGTGCTCGAAACTGCTCGAGCGCTGGGTGTTCCGGAGAACCGCTGCGAGTTTCAACTGATTTACGGTATGGCTGAGTTGCTGGGAGAGGCGTTGCTGCAAAGTGCGCAACGGGTGAGGCTCTATTGTCCGCATGGCGACATGTTGGTCGGAATGGCTTATCTGATCAGGCGTCTGCAGGAAAACACCTCCAACGAGTCAATTCTCCGTCAGGAATTCGACCCTGCCGCCGATCCGGCCGATCTGCTGGCAAATCCCGCCTCCGAACTGTTTTGACGCCCGGGGGAATCATTGACCCTTGCCATGCCGCCGCCGATGGGATATGAATAACGAGTGCAAATAACGTTTTGGGAGAGGCGCCATGAGTGAAATAGAGCATCTTATCAGCGTTCAGGACGAAGTAGGCGAAACGCCCGTCTGGATACCCGACGAACAGGCTATGTACTGGATTGACCTTGAAGGCTCAGCCGTACACCGCTACGACCCGGCCACCGGCGACAGGAAGGACTGGGCGCTCGATTCAGCGGTGACCGCACTGGCTCGACGCGACTCGGGCCGATGGATCCTGGCGACCAAGACCGGGTTGGCGTTTTGGAACCAGCAGGACAGCACCACCGAGTTTATCGTCGATCCCGTCGCCGACAGCGAAGCGTTGCGACTTAACGACACCGCCGTCGACCGCCAGGGACGACTCGTCACGGGCACCGCCAATGTCCAGGACTTCGACGCGCCGGACGGCGTGATATACCGTCTCGATACGGACCTGTCGCTTCACGAGATAGACGACGGATATGCGATATCAAACGGAATGGGCTTCAGCCCCGACGGTAAGACCCTCTACGTAACCGACATGTTCCACAATCGGATTATCGCGCTGGACTACGATATCGATTCGGGCACGACCAGCAACAGGCGCACGTTCGTTGAAGTCCCCGCCGACACGGGCCTTCCCGACGGACTAACCGTAGACGCCGACGGTTTTGTCTGGAGCGCCCATTGGGCCGGGCAGCGCGTAACGCGATACGATCCCGACGGGACAATCGAACGCCAGATCCCCGTCCCGGTCACAAACGCCACCAGCCTCGGTTTCGGCGGAGAGGATATGAACGAACTCTACATCACCACCGCGTGGTTCTTTATGAGCGACGAGGAGCGCAAAGTCCAGCCCCGCGCCGGAGACGTGTTCCGCATCAAGACCGACGTCAGAGGTCTGGTCGAACCGGAATTCGCGGGCTAAAAGGAGCGACAACATGACAATGACAAAAGAAGAGCGGGTCCTGCGAGTAATCAACGGGCAGGATGTCGACTATTTGCCCAGCCAGATCACCTTCTCAGACCGCACGCGGGACGCCGAGATCACCGCAGCGCTGGGCATCGGGCCGGATGAACTCGACGACTATCTCGAGAACCACATCCACATCGCGTTGTCGGCTCACGACAAAACGTTGTTCTACCGAAACGATCGCGAAGCGATGGCCGAACTAAAAGCCAAGGGCTTCGGCGGGGCCGATTGGGACAACAATGTGGTCTACGACTCCTGGGGCATGGGCGTAATGGTCGGTTCCGACGGTTTTTTCGCGTGCTTCCATCCGCTGTCGAAAACCGCAACGCCCGAAGTCGCCGAGCACATGCCCCCCGACGTCAATCGCGAAGTTCTCTTCCAGGACATCGAAGACGCCGTCGCCAACTACAACGCTCCGGACATAACGCGCCCCGGACTGTTCGACGAGATGAAGAAGGAGGTCGACGAACTTTCGGGCGACTTCCTGGTCATGCCCTCGGGCTACTTCGGCATCTTCGAGCGAAGTTACGGCCTGATGAGTTTCCAGGAATTCATGACGAACATGGCCGCCAAACCCAAAGTGGTCCACGACATGATGGACAAGATCACCGACTACCGCGTCGAGTACGCAAAGAAGGTGGTCGAGATGGGCTTCAAGGTCGCGCACCACGGTGACGATCTGGGCACGCAGGCCGGTATCATGTTCTCGCTGGAAATGTTCCGCGAGTTCCTCCTTCCCAGGCTCAAGCGGGCCTGGCAACCGTACAACGATGCGGGCATCCCGATCATACTCCACTCCTGCGGCTGCCTGACTGAATTCATACCCGACATGCTCGAGATCGGCCTGCGCGTGATCGAGCCGGTCCAGCCGTGCATGGACCTGGAGTACCTCAAACGCGAGTTCGGCAAGGACCTGGTGTTCTGGGGCGGCATCGAGACCCAGGGTGTCCTGCCTTTCGGCACGCCGGAGCAGGTAAAGGATCTTGCCCGCGAGACTATACGCACGCTGGGCAAGGGCGGAGGGCATATCATCGGCCCGAGCCAGGAAGTCATGAACGACGTGCCGATCGAGAACGTAAAAGCGCTGGTGGAAACCATAGTGGAAGAACGCCAGACCGTTCTCGGCATGTGATGAACATCAAACGTCGCCTATGCATTTCGGCGCTGTTGCTGGTCTGCCTGTCGGCGGCTTGTCCGGCTGGGACGGTCGAGCGGACCGGTGGTCTGATTGCCCGCGGAACCAAGTGGGCCGCTCCATATCATGTTGTCGACAGCAAAGTCGCCGGGCCCACTGTAATGATTACCGGCGGGATGCATGGTGACGAACCGGCTGGCGCTCGAGCGGCGGGGCATATCCGATTCTGGACGATTCGGCGCGGTAAGCTCATCATTATCCCGCGCCTGAATGTGAGAGCCCTTGCCGCCGGTCAGCGTTTGACCCCCGGCGCGTCCAAAGGCGCTGACGATCTGAACCGCAATTTCCCCAAGTCCGGCTGCCCTGACAAGGCGACTGGAGACCCGGCGCGAGCTATCTGGGCGTTCGTTAAATCACATGAGCCTGATTGGTTGCTCGACCTGCACGAGGGATTTGCTTTCCACAAATCCAATCCGAAATCCACCGGCGCCAGCATCATATCCCTGCCGAAACTCAAACTCGGTGACACGGTTAAGCTAATGCTCGACGCCGCCAACGCTTCGGTGTCTGACGAGGGCAGGAAGCTGGTCGCCCTTCGCGGTTCGGCTGACGGATCGCTGGCGCGGGCGGCCGCTGAAAGACTCGGCGCCAGGACGATGATACTCGAGACGTGCTTTACCGGGCAGTACATGTCGCTGAGGACGCGTCAGCATCGCCTGATGGTTCACCGCCTGCTGAAGCATCTGAAAATGGTTGACTGCGAGTCAGACCGTATGGCGCCGGTCGGCCCGCGAGGCCGGAGCATCGTGCGGGTGGCGATATATAACGGTCTGGGCACGGGTAACAAAACGGGCCTGCATCTGGAGAAAGTGCTTCGCTCCAGCCCCGGAATGCTCGTTAGACTCATCGGCCCGCCCGATATTGCCTCCGGCGTGCTTGACGGGCAGTTTGACGCGATGATATTCGGCGGCGGCAGCGGCAAGGGGCAGGCGACCAACATCGGTCCTGCCGGCTGCAAAGCTGTCCGCAAGTTTGTCAAGGGCGGTGGGGGATATCTGGGCATATGCGGCGGGGCGTATCTAGCCACCAGCGAGTACGAGTGGGGCCTGAAGATAATCGACGCCCGCACAGTCGATCGCAAGCATTGGAAACGGGGCGTGGGCAAGGTCAAGGTGGAGCTTACGAAACTCGGGAGCGCAATACTCGGCGTGTCCGAGGCGGTTGTCGACATCACGTACGCCAACGGCCCGTTGCTGGGCCCATACAATCGCAAGGATCTCGACGACTACCAGGTGCTGGCTCGTTTCCGCGGCGAGATCAACAAGAACAACGCCCCCAAGGGCGTTATGCTGAATTCCCCGGCGATGATCCTGGGGCGCTTCGGTTCGGGCAAAGTCATCCTGTTCAGCCCGCACCCCGAAAAGATCGAATCTCTGCAAGGCATGGTCCGCCGCGCCGTCGCCCACATCGCCCACTGAGGCGGTCTTGACTTGTCTTGCGAAGGTCGATAAACTCTGCGGCTCAGATGCCCGATAGTTATCTACAGGCGCCGCTGACCCGCCGACGTAGCTCAACGGTAGAGCACAGCTTTCGTAAAGCTGAGGTTGTGAGTTCGATTCTCACCGTCGGCCTTGAACACAAATAGCGCTGACTTCGGGATTTCCGAAGACCCGCAAACGTTGCGGAGCGGCCGTAACCAATGGCAAAAGGGAAGTAGTACTACTTCCCAAAGCACAAGGAGACGAGCCGTGAAAGCAACAGCCCCTCGAAAATCCGCCAGAATCCCCAAGCTCCGCCACCACAAGCCCACCGGCCAGGGCTGCGTCCGCCTCAACGGGAGGTTCATATACCTCGGTCGGTACGACGCCCCGGAGACCCGGCAGAAGTACCACCAACTCATCGCCGAGTGGCTGGCAAACGGACGCCAACTCCCCCAGCCGGCCGAGGAGATCACGGTCGCCGAGCTTGTTGCCCGGTACTGGACGTTCGCCGAAGCCTACTACGTTGACAGCCAAGGCCGGCCGATGCCCGAGGCGGGACACATGCGCACGGTTTTGCGGATGCTGCGGGAGGCCT
>JASLNT010000060.1 GCA_030745875.1 Phycisphaerae bacterium | reverse complement strand
CAGCCGGACAGCGGAAAGAAAGGAAAGACAAACAACCAAATAGAACAGAAACTTGACGCCCCAGGCGGTCTGGGGTATTCATACCCACAAGCGCTACACTATTGCTCCGCCCGCGCTACAGTTTTACTTCGCCCTTTACAGTTGGAGCCAACGTTCAAGTCTTCGGTCCGTTGGTCGGCCCGCTGAGCAACGGCGGCGACACGATCACGGTGAACCGACCTGGAAAACCTGAAGTCAGCCCACCGCTGGTGCCTTATATCGCGGTTGAGACCATCAAGTACAATGACAGCTACCCATGGCCCGGCGCGGCCGACGGTGATGGTCCTGCGTTGAGTAAGCTCCCGGCGTCGCTTGGTCTGTACGGTAATGATCCGATACACTGGGGTGTTTCCGGTGGGCCGACAGTCACAGTTGATCCGCTGACGACCACCGATCAGACACCGCAGCTTACCGGTACGGTTACGGACGTGCATCAACCGACAACGGTCACGGTCACTGTCGACGGGACCGATTATGCAGCGCCCGTCGTGGGCGGCGTCTGGACGCTGAGTGACAACACAATCGCGCCGCCTCTGGGCGGAGGCGTATACGACGTTGTAGTGTCGGCGGTTGATATCGCCGGTAATGTCGGTGTCGACAACACGGCTGGAGAGCTTAACATAGACCTTCCCCAGGGTGTCGTAGGACGCCACGTGTTCTACAATAACTCCGCTTGGGATGTCGGCGACGACAACGCCGCCGTCGATCCGAGCAAGAGTCCGCTGCTGCCGGGCGGAGTCGCCGAATCGGCTAACTCAACCAGCTACTCCCTTGGTATTAACGGGATCATGGTTGATATCGACGGGCTTACCGGAACGCCCGCCGCCGGTGATTTTGTCTTCAATATCAACCAGGCCGCATCGCCCAATTCATGGTCGCTTGCACCAGCCCCTGAAAGCGTGACCGTTCATGCGGGCGAGGGTGTCGGCGGGTCCGATCGCATTACGATTATCTGGACTGACGGCGCCATTGCTAATCAGTGGATAGAAGTGACGGTGCTGGCTACAGCTAATACGGGTCTTGCTGCGGCCGATGTATTCTACTTCGGTAACGCAACCGGCGACATCGATGGTGACGGACAGATCGGTGACAGCGACTACAATACGCTGGTGAGCCAGTTCGGTCAGCGTGGAGCAATGGGCGCGCTGGCGGCCGACCTTGATGCTGACGGTAGGGTGGGCTTGAGAGATTTCACCGCCGTACGCAAACGATTCGGTGAGTCTGTGTTGGCGCCGACGGTTGCACCGGCTCCGCTTCCGGCGTCGGCTCCGGCTGCTCCGCAGGTGGATTCAACTGTTGAATCTCCGCTTGCCGCCCAGCCAACTATCGCCGACGAGACAGACAGCGATCTGCCTGTTCTCGCGTCATCTGAACTGTTGGTTGACGCGTTCGGCGAATTACCGTCCCCGGGCGTATACGTTGCGTCGCCCATCGCTACGGATGCTGGTCTGCCTGAGGCGCCGTTGCCTCTAGCAGCGACCACCGAAAGCGACCTGCAACCCCTGAGTGATGATCTGCTGTCCGGCTCGGCTGGCGACAGGTCCGATGACGGTGTTTACCTGTCGGTTATTGGTGATGACCCGCTGACGGATCTTCTGTCCGAAGCGGCGATCAGTATTCCGCTCTAAATCACGCACAACTGGCTGTACTTTGCATCGCGACCCGCCGTCGTTGCGTTCGGTGTATTTCAAATCGATCGCAACGGCGGCGGTGTTTTTCTGTAAGAGTTGTATTGGCAAAGTGATACGTCTTGGAATGTTCTGGGCTGTCGTCCCTGCTTGGCTATCCGCGGACTCTATATAATGTATTGACTTTTTCGGGCTTTTCGGATAACATACTAATGTGGCGACCTTTGCTGAGGTTGGGAGGATGAGGTCGTCCCCCACATAGAGATTGTGCATGCTTGTCATGCTTACGCGTTGTTACGGAGGCGAAGCTACAAATGAGCCCTAATCGCGATCCCTTGATTGAAGTCCAGCCCATGCTGGAGGCCCTTGAACCACGTTTGCTGCTGGACGGCGCCGGTGAGCCCGACCCGCTGGAACTGATTCCCCAGGCGGCGGCTGCGCCAGCGGCTACCAGTGTGGACGCACGCCAGTTCAACCCATCCAGCCGTATGGGCGGGTTAATCGTATCCGAGATCATGTACAATCCGCTTGATCCCGATGGTGTCGGAGGGATAGATGCCTCTGCCCTCGAGTTTATCGAGATCTATAACAGCGAAGAAGTAGCCAACGACATGAGTCGGTATGAACTTACCGGTGAAGCTGACTACGTTTTTCCCGAAGGGACGGTTCTTGCCGGTCGCTCGTACCTTGTCGTTGCGTCCAATCCGGCGGCCGTGGAGTCGTTCTATGGAATTACGGACGTTCTGGGGCCTTACGATGATCTGCTGTCCAACACCGGGGGAACGGTGCGCCTTCGCAACCAGATGAACGCGGTTCTGCAGGATATCCAATACTCCGACGACTATCCCTGGCCCGCCGAGGCTGATGGCGCAGGATACTCGCTGGTCATGACGAAACCGGACTTTGGTGAAGACAGCGTCCTGGCCTGGGAGGCAAGCGACTATCTGAACGGAAATCCAGGCACATACAACAGGACTTTTGAAGACGACCTCGCCAACGTGGTGATCAACGAAGTTCTTTCACACACCGACCTTCCTCAGATCGATTTCGTCGAACTGTATAACCACAGCAACTCTTCAGTCGATATCGGCGGTCTGACACTTACTGACGGTACTGATCCTCTCGACCCGTCGTACACCGTGTATACAATACCCAGTCTCACGACCATCGCGCCGCGCGGTTTCATCTCATTCGACCAAACCACGCTGGGCTTCTCGTTTGACATGCAGGGCGACAGGGCGTACCTCCGCAACGACACCGGCGACCGCATGATAGACGCGATCAAATTCGGCGCGCAGAAAAACGGAGTTGCCTACGGCCGATCCGCCGATGGCGCTGACGAATTCCGCGTGTTGTCTTCGACCACGCCGGGTATGCCCAACGCTACGGCGTTCCATGATGAGATCGTGATTAACGAGATCATGTATCACCCGATCTCCCAGGACACTGACGACGAATTCATCGAACTGTATAACCGCGGCGCTTCGGATGTCGATCTGACCAACTGGAAGTTCACCGAAGGGATAAACTACACGTTCCCGGTCGATCCGCATCAGGAAGACACAATCGGTTTTGGAGATAATTCCACAACTCTGTTCAGCGGCACGCTGTTGCAGGCTCGTCTGCGAGCGGGAACGATTGTGATTACCGATGGTCTTCAAATCGTGACGGATGACGGATTCGGGAATCTGATAGGCGATGTGCACGCCGGAGGCTCGAACACTATAAATTACGCGACGGGCGTATTCAGTGTCACGTTTGCGTCCGCACCGGCTCTCGGAGCCGAGGTCACCGTTGACTACAACTACGACGTGATCATAGGCCCCGGCGAATACATGGTCATCGCCAAACAGAATGCTCAAGTGGCTGACGCACATCCGGGCGTTCAGGGCATTATAGGCGACTTCGGCGGTAGTCTCTCGGATCGCGGTGAACGGATTGTTCTGTCCAAACCCGACGACCCGCTCCTCCCTCTTCAGGATTTCATTGTCGTAGACGAAGTGGTCTACACAGACGGAGAAAGTTGGGGCAAATGGGCCGATGGCGGTGGAAGCAGCCTTGAGTTGATCGACCCGCACAGCGACAACATGCGCGCCTCGAACTGGGCCGATAGCGACGAAACCAACAAAGCTGACTGGACGCTGGTTACATACACGGGCGAACTGGACCTGGGCAGAAACGCCGCAGACGAAGTCCAGATTCTCCTGGAAGGTACGGGAGAAGCGCTTCTCGACGACGTCGAAGTATTCAGATCAGGACAGTCCAATCTGGTGGGCAACAGCACGTTTGAAGGCGGCGCTGGCGGATGGGTTATCCAGGGGACGCATATTGATTCGCACCTGGAAACGAGCGAGGGATATGCGAGTTCGCAGAGTTTGCACCTTGTTTCGTCCCGTACGGGTGACAACAGCGTCAACCGCGTTGAACATGATCTCAGCGCCAACCTGGCCGACGGCGACATCGCTACGATCCAGGCCAGAGTCCGCTGGTTGGCGGGAACTCCGGGCATTCTGCTCCGGCTTCATGGTAACTGGCTTGAAGCGCCGGGATTCATGAACATTCCGGCGAACCTCGGATCTCCTGGCGCGGCAAACAGTCAATATGCTGTAAACGCCGGA
Organism: Phycisphaerae bacterium; assembly: GCA_030745875.1. GTDB lineage: Bacteria > Planctomycetota > Phycisphaerae > SM23-33 > SM23-33 > BS750m-G57. The sequence continues at coordinate 15,465 of JASLNT010000060.1, read as the reverse complement.
CCGGCGATCTACGACGTGACGCATCTTCCGGTGCTTCCGGCTGCTGGTGAGGATGTAGTGGTCACCGCACGCGTGACGGACGTCGACGGGCTGTCTTCAGTCGAACTGAAGTATCGTAATGATACCGACGCACCCTCGACAAGCTACACCGTAACGATGAACGACAGCGGTGTTTCAGGCGATGCGATCGCCGGTGACGGTGTTTACAGCGCTACGATTCCCGGCCAGGGCGACAACGATCTCGTTGCATTTTATGTTGAGGCTACGGATTCTCACGCTTCGTCGCTGACTACTCGATTCCCGACCGCAGACGATGGTGAAGCCCATGTGATGTTCGGACAAACCCCCGAGGCCGGAACGTTCGGTACGTATCGCTTCTGGATGACCGAAGCAGATCGTGTTGAGTGGGCCAATCGCCAGAAGTTCAGCGATCATCCCATACATGGAACGTTCGTCTATGGTGATTTTCGGGCAATTTACAACGCTGGCGGACGCTTCAGGGGCAGCCCCTTCATTCGCAGCAACGGAGATCCCGAATCCAAAAACACCAGTTACGTATTCTACGTGCCTAAGGACAGTCGAGTCATTGGATCTACGTCGTTCAATCTTGACCGCCTGGAGGGCGACAGCACAAAGCAGCGTGAACGAATAAGCCTTTGGCTTGCCGACCAGGTCGACACGCCGTTCTTTAACCAGCGGTACGTGCACCTGTACGTTAACCAGAATGGAAAGAGCACGATCTACGGCGATTCTCACTCTCCCAATGATGATTTTGTTAACGCATACTGGTCGGGCGGGACGGATGGCGAACTGTTCAAGATCGACGACTGGTTCGAGTTCAACGACAACTCTCAGGTTTCGAAGGAATTCAACGACAACGGTCAATTGCGATTGTACTTGACCGGCGGCCAGAAGAACCAGGCGCGCTACCGTTGGTCATGGCGCAAAGAACCGATGGGCGGTTTTAACGATGACTACAGTCTCTTCTTCGAACTTGTGGATGCGGTGAACTATGACTATCAATCAACCCAGTTCGCCGCGACGGCGCCGGTCATAATAGATTACGACGAATGGATGCATACGTTCGCGATACAGCACGCAATCAACAACTGGGACAGCTACGGGTTCAATCGCGGTAAGAACATGTCGCTGTATATGCCCGACGACGGTCAGTGGCAGATGCTGATGTGGGACCTCGACCACAGCCATCTGACAGGGGGCACAGGCGACAACAACCTGTTCAGTATCAACGATCCGATCCTGAAAAATGAGTTCTTCAACTACCCGCTGTTCCGGCGCGCCTACTGGCGGTCTCTCTTCGAAATTGCCGAGGCGATGGAGGCCTCTAAGATCGATCCGGTCATGGACGCCAACTACGCTGCGTTCCTGAACAATGGCGAAAGCCCGACCGAGCCGTCAGGGGTCAAGACATGGGTGGCTGAGCGGCGCGCCTTCCTATTGGGTCAGGTCGCAGCGATAGACTCCGTATTCTCGATCACCACCAACGGAGGGCTCGATTACAACACGGGCACGCAGATTGTCACAATCACAGGAACCGCTCAGGTTGCTGTCAAGACCATGAAACTCAACGGTGTTGAGGTCGATCCGGACTTCACTTCGTTGACAAACTGGGAGCTTGAGTTTGGATTGTCTGAAGGCGAGAACGTTCTGACGTTCGAAGGCTACGATTTCAAGGGCAACCTGATTGCAACCGATTCGATCACGGTGACTTTCACCAACACCGCCGTTTCTCCCCTCGGTCAGATCGTGATCAACGAACTTATGTATAATCCCGCTGCGGGTGTTGAGCAGGGAGAGTTCATCGAGATATACAACGCATCCGGCGGGGCCGCGTTTGATTTGTCAGGGTGGCGTATCGACGGTGTGGACTTTACGTTTGCTCCCGGTTCGATAGTGACCGCCGACGAGTACGTCATTGTTGCCGAGAATACGGCGAATTTCACTTCAATCTACGGTTCGACTCACACCGTGCTGGGCGAGTTCAACGGTTCGATGTCCAACGGCGGTGAGAGGTTGCGTCTGCAAATGCCCGCAGAGGGCGGTTTGTGGACCACCGTCGACGAAGTGACCTACGGCGATGATTTGCCCTGGCCCGAGGCGGCCGACGGGACAGGTCCGTCACTCCAGCTTATCGATCCGGCCAAGGACAACGGGTGGATCGGAAACTGGTCGGCGGATGCGGTAACTCCTTTCACCCCGGGCGCTGTCAATTCGGTCGATCAGAACCTGCCAGCTCACCCACACGTGCGAATAAACGAGATCCTGGGCAACAATGTCAGCGATCTGGCCGACAATATGGGCGATTACGACCCGTGGATAGAACTCTACGACGCCGGCGGTATGAACGTAATGGCCGTCGAAGTCCACCAAGCCAATCCCGACGGCGCCGATGCGACGATGGAGCTGTCTTTGACCGTTTCGGAGCCTGTCGGCAATGAAACTGTCTGGCTGGTCAAAGGGCGCCCGCAGGGTTCACCGTCGACCTGGACGTATCTGGATGACGGAAGCGACCAGGGAACCGCCTGGCGAGATCCGGAGTACGACGACGGCGCCTGGAGCACTGGTCAGGGCAGATTCGGATATGGCGATTCCCAGAACACTCTGTTGAGCTATGGTTCCGACTCCAACAATAAACACATTACTTATTACTTCAGACAGGAGTTTGATGTCCCCGATCCGTCGCTGTTCACTGCTCTGGACCTTCTAGTGCAGCGTGACGACGGGATAATCGTGTACCTCAACGATAATGAGGTGATGCGCAAGAACATGCCCACTTCGGGTGTGGACTATCAAACATTGGCGATCGGCGGGGCGGTTAGCGGCCCGGATGAAGTGGCGTGGATAGCCCCCAGCGTTCCGGTCAGCACTTCGTATCTGGTTACCGGTACGAATGTCATATCTGTGGAAATGCACCAGGTTACTCCAAGCAGCAGCGACCTCGGATTCGACCTGAGCCTTAGCGGCGAGCGAGCGATTGTCGGTTCGACCACCGATATCATTCCGCTTGATGCGACTTGGCAGTATCTCGATGACGGATCGGACCAGGGCTCGACGTGGCGTGAACCTGGTTTTGACGACACCGGCTGGAGCACTGGGCAAGCGATTCTGGGCTACGGCAACGGCGACGAGACCACTACGCTGGCCGGTGGGGCGACAACGTACTACTTCAGGCACGCCATCACCCTCCCGGGAAGTTCCACTCTGAATCCGGTATTGGACGTTCGATCCGACGATGGTGTTGTCGTATACCTTAACGGGACCGAAGTGTTCCGCGTGAACATGCCGGCCGGACCGATTAGCTCCACGACAGAGGCCCTGGCTCCGGTTGAAGGAGGCGCCGAGGCCGACTTTGCCCGCACTGTGATCGACCCAAGCTACTTCCTGACCGACGCGGGCCTGGGCCTGCTCGACGATATGTACCTCACCGATGACTACAGCCAGTTGTTGAAGTGGTCCTTCCCCACCGGTACTCCGCTTGCGAGCGGAGAATACCAGACCGTCTGGGTGGACGGAGAACCGGGCGAGCAGGATGCTTCGAATCTGCACACCAGCTTCGCGCTGGACGGATTGCCCGGATCGTTGGCGTTGGTGTGGAATTACGGTGGGACGCCTATTGTCGTGGATTACGTCGACTACGACTACACGCCGGACGATCAGTCGCAAGGCCTCTGGCCCAACGGTCAGGGCGAGATGTTCGCTATGAGCAGCACGACGCCTGCGGCGTTCAACAGCGGACCGGCCATGGGGCAGATCATTATCAACGAAGTGCATTATAATCCCGATGACTCCAACGACTACGAGTTCATAGAACTCTTCAATCGCGGTCCGTCAACTGTCAACCTGTGGGAAACTTATGCTTCGATAGATTATCCGTGGGAGCTTGAAGGTTTTGAATTCGCTCCCGGCACGACCATGCTGTCGAATGAGACTGTCGTAGTCGTCTCGTTCAATCCGATCACCAATCCTGTTAAACTGGCTGCATTCAAGACTCGCTACGGTCTCGAATCATCCAGCGTACAGATCCTGGGAAGTTACGGAGCCAATCTTGACAACGGCGGAGGGATGATTCGTCTCGAACGCCCCTTGCCGCTTGTGGGCAGTCCCGCATTCACTCCCTACGAGACAGTGGACGCCGTCCGATACGACGACGAAGCGCCATGGGCGACCGCGCCTGACGGTTTGGGTGCGTCTCTCCACCGTCTCTTACCGGATGCGTGGGGCAACAATGTGGACAACTGGACCTCGGCGCCGCCCAATCCGGGAGCATTCACTATCGCCAACTCCGCGCCGTACGTCGCCAATCCCATTGCGGATCTGACTGTAGACGAGGATGACAGCGATACGGTTCTGGATTTGTCGGCGGCGTTCTCTGATGTTGACGTCGGCGACTTGTTAACCCTCGTGGTTACGGGTAACACGAACGTTGGATTGGTAACGACTAGTCTGGTCGGTACGAACCTCACCTTGTCGTATGTGTCCGATCAGAACGGTGCAGCCGACATCACTGTCCGGGCGAGCGACTCCGGAGGGCTCTGGATTGAAGATGTCTTCACGGTTACGGTGGATCCCGTTGAGGATTCGCCTGTCCTGGTTAATCCCATCGCCGACATGAGCGTCGACGAGGATTCGGGTTCCGATCTGCTGGACCTTTCGGCTACGTTCCATGACGGCGACGTCCCGCCCGACACGCTGACGCTTACGGTTACGGGCAACACGAATCCCGGACTTGTGACGACCAGCGTTGTAGGCACGGGCCTGACTCTCTCGTACGTTCCCGGGCAGGACGGAGTCGCCGACATCACCGTTCGAGCCACTGATGCGAGTTTGAACTGGGTTGAAGACACGTTCACCCTGACTGTCAATCCCATTAACCACGCTCCGTATGTCGACGTCTTGATTTCGGATGTGCAGGTCCAGCAGGATTCTCCGGACACGCCGGTGGATCTCTCCCCGACCTTCATGGACGATGACCTTGGCGATACGCTGACGTACTCCGTGTCGATCAACACAAATCCATCGCTGGTGACTACGAGCGTGTTGGGCAATGTCCTGACGCTGTCGTATGCAGCCGGTCTGACGGGTGTGGCTGATATCACTGTTCGGGCGACAGACTCCGGTGCGCCGGGGCTCTTTATTGAAGATACTTTCACCGTGACGGTGACCACCACTAATGCGGCGCCGACTGTTGTTGCTCCTATTGCGGACGTGGGTGTAGTCGAAAACGATCCCGATACGATTCTCAGCCTGGCGTCGGTCTTCTTCGACGCCGAGGACGGTTCGAATCTCACGCTGACGGTCGAAGGCAATACGAATCCCGCTCTGGTGACGACTGGTATGTCCGGTAGTCAGCTCACGCTGTCTTACGCCGCCGACCAGTACGGATCGGCGGACATTACGATCCGTGCGACAGATTTCGCCACGCCGGGACTTTGGGTTGAAGACACCTTCACCGTAACGGTGAGTTCCGACAATCTGGCTCCTACGGTGGCTAATGAGATTGCGGATGTGGCGGCTAGTGAAGACGATCCTGACACTCTCGTGTCGCTGTCGGATGTGTTCGACGATTCGGTCGGATTGAAACCGATGCTCGATTATACTGTTGTCGAGATCGATCCCGTTACGGGCGCCGAGGCGGCTGGGACGGGTCTGTTCCGGTACACGTTCACGTTGTACGGTAATGATGGCGTGGAGTCCGTGTTCGCCACCACAACGCTGACGTTCACTGGTGCGATCCAGCAGGTCAAGGCGTTCGTCACGGCCGATGTCAACGACGAACTCAACGCCGGTATCTTCGAAGGCATTGCCGGCTCGGGTTATATCGCGGGCCTGGATACGTGGATCTTCGCCGGATGGCAGGAAATTGCCCCCAATGACACGTCCCTGCCCGGATCACCGGTTGTCCTGAGCGTAGGCTCCGGCACGGCTGCGTATTTCGAGCAGAAGGATCTTGTCCAGATTGTTGCCACTGGCGATGTCCAGTGGACCGGTACGCACTCGAGGCTGGGCGCGGACTACCCGACGTCCGGCACGGCTGACGCTGATCGTTTGGTGTATTCGATTAGCGACAACACGAATCCCGGCTTGGTGACAGCGAGCATTGTCAGCTCACAGTTGACTCTCGCCTATGCACCCGGCGCGAGCGGAAGTGCTGATGTTACGATCCGCGCGACGGACCCCGAAGGCGCCTGGGTCGAAGACACTTTCACCGTTACGGTGGACCCGGTCAACGACGCACCGTCCTTCACCGCCGGCTCTGACGTTGTGATCGATCAAGGCGCTGGCTCGCAGACGGTTGTCGGCTGGGCGACTGGTATTTCGCCAGGTCCCGCTGACGAAGCCGGCCAAGCTCTCACGTTTGCGGTCACCAACAACACGAACCCCGGTCTGTTCTCGACCGGGCCGGCGGTCAGTGCGGATGGAACGCTGACCTTTACTCCCGCTGGCGCTGCAAGCGGCAGTGCGACGATTACTCTGGAGTTGTCGGATGACGGCGGTGTGGCCAATGGCGGTCAGGATACGTCGGCTCCCCAACTGTTCACCATAACGGTTAATTCGATTAACGTAACGCCATCCTTCACCGCCGGCCCGGATGTTACAGTCGACGAAGACGATGGTCCGCAGACGGTTGTCGGTTGGGCTACGGATATTTCGGCTGGACCGCCGGAGGAAGCTGGTCAAGTCCTGTCATTCGCGGTGACCAATAATACGAATCCGACGCTGTTTAGTGTTGCTCCGGCGGTCAGTGCGGACGGTACGCTTACGTTCACCGCTGCGGCCGATGCAAACGGCAGTGCGACGATCACCCTTGAACTGTCGGATGACGGCGGCGGCCAGGATACATCGGCTCCGCAACAGTTCACGATAACGGTTGATCCGGTCAACGACACTCCGTCATTCACCGCCGGCCCGGACGTGACGGTTGACGAAGACGACGGTTCGCAGACGGTTGTTGGTTGGGCTACTGGCATCTCCGCCGGTCCTGCCGACGAATCCGGTCAGGTCCTGTCGTTCGCGGTGACCAACAATACGAATCCGACTCTGTTCAGTGTTGCTCCGGCGGTAAGCGCCGACGGCACGCTTACGTTCACCGCCGCCGCTAATGCGAGCGGCAGTGCGACGATCACTCTTGAGCTGTCGGACAATGGCGGCGGTCAGGATACCTCCGCTCCGCAGCAGTTCTTGATTACGGTCGATCCGGTTAACGACACTCCGTCATTCACCGCCGGCCCGGATGTGACAGTCGACGAAGACGATGGTCCGCAAACGGTTGTTGGTTGGGCCACGGGCATCTCCGCCGGTCCTGCCGACGAATCGGGTCAGGTCCTGTCGTTCGCGGTGACCAATAATACGAATCCGACGCTGTTTAGTGTTGCTCCGGCGGTAAGTGCGGACGGTACGCTTACGTTCACCGCTGCGGCCGATGCAAACGGCAGTGCGACGATCACTCTTGAGCTGTCGGACAATGGCGGCGGTCTGGATACCTCCGCTCCGCAGCAGTTCTTGATTACGGTCGATCCGGTTAACGACACTCCGTCGTTCACCGCTGGCCCGGACGTGACGGTCGATGAAGACGACGGCCCGCAGACGGTTGTTGGTTGGGCCACGGGCATCTCCGCCGGTCCTGCCGACGAATCGGGTCAGGTTCTGTCGTTCGCGGTGACCAACAACACGAATCCTACGCTGTTCAGTGTTGCTCCTGCGGTAAGCGCCGACGGTACGCTGACGTTTACGTCCGCACCTGATGCTTTCGGTGTCGCCGACGTGACCGTGCAATTGTCGGACAACGGCGGTGGTCAGGACACGTCCGCTCCGCAGGTGTTCAGAATCACTGTTAATGAAGTTCCGGACGCCGCTGTTGTCGGGCGACATGTCTTCTACAATAATTCCGTATGGGATACCGGCGACGACAACGCAGCCGTTGCTCCCGACAAGACAGCACTGCTGCCCGGCGGTACGGCCACGGTGGCTAACTCCACGAGCTACAATCTCGGTATCAACGGGATTATGGTTGATATCGAGGAGATGGGAGGGACGCCCAGAGCCAATGATTTCGATATCGAGGTCAACGCTTCCAATGATCCCAACACATGGTCGAACGGCCCGGCTCCAACAGTTACTGTGCATCCGGGCGAGGGTGTAGGCGGATCCGATCGCGTGAAATTGATCTGGGCCGATGGCGCAATACGAAACCAGTGGGTCAAAGTGACCGTGCGAGCCACCGGGAAGACCGGGCTGGGCGCAGCTGATGTGTTCTACTACGGCAATGCTGTGGGTGATATCGACGGCGATGGTGTAATTGGCGATGGTGATTACGATGCACTGGTAGGCGAGTTTGGCCAGCGGGGCGGTGTTGGCGTTCGTGTCTCTGACTTGGATGCGGACGGCAGGGTGGGTCTCCGCGACTTTGTGATATTGCGCAGCAGCTTTGGCGATGAGGTTCAGGCTCCTACTGTGCCCGCACCGGCGCCTCCTGCAGCGGCGGCTCCTGCGGTCGAATTTGCGTTACAGTCCACAAGCCAACCGTCAAGTGAAGAGCCGATCGCAAGTGATGATTCGACTGAGGTGTTGGCGTCCGCTGACATGACTGATCTGCTGGTCGTTTCGTCCGTGTCGTCTCCGCTGGGTGGTTCAGAATCCATGACGGAAACGACGTACTATACTGCTACGGGCCAGGACGATCTGGCGGCCCTCAGCGATGAACCATCGAGCTCTGACGGTCTGGACCCGTCTATCGAAGTTGGCGATCCGCTTGTCGATTTGCTGAACGAATCGTCGATTTTCATCCCTCTGGGATGATGTTGGTCAAGGGTCTTGGGACTCGCAGGCGGAACGGTGTGCCGGGACATTAGCGGTGAATGAACTGAGATGGTGAGGACGAATGCCAACTGAACAGCAAGTGAGTTCGCAGTGTGAGGGTGCTGTTCTTGAGGCTCTCGAGCAGAGGGTCCTGTTGTCAGGCGTCCCCATGATTTCCGAGTTCATGGCGTCCAACGACACTACGCTCGTTGACGGCGACGGTAAGTCCTCGGACTGGATTGAATTGCATAATCCCAGTGCGGTGGAAGTGGACCTGGCGGGCTGGTTTCTGACAGACGACATCGCCGACCTGATACAATGGGAGTTTCCTGACGATCCGGGGATCGACACCACGCTGGATCCCGGTGAGTATCGCATCATTTTCGCCTCGGCTGAAGACGACGTGTATCCCTACGTTGATCCTGCGGGGTATCTGCATACGAACTTCAAGCTGTCGACCAATGATGGAAGTCAGCACGAAAGTGTTCTGCTGGTCCGGGACGACACTACGACGATCGAGCACGGATACATCGATTACCCGCAGCAGTACACTGACGTGTCGTACGGCGTAGTTTGGGATTCCACTGCTGTGACAACGCTTGCCTCCGGCGCTGCGGCGAAGGTTGTTGTTCCTGATGCGACCTACAGCGGAGTTGGGACTGCGTGGACGTCACTGACGGGTTATGACGATTCGTCCTGGTCGGACGGCACCGCGGGCATAGGCTTTGATATAACGCCCGCTCCATCGTTCGATCCACTGATCGCTTACGATATCGAAGGCGCGATGGAGGGGGTCAACACGTCGGCCTATGTGCGAATACCATTCACATATGCTTCGTCGACCGACGACTTGCTCCGGCTTGCACTGGAGATGCAGTATGACGATGGTTTTGTAGCGTATCTCAACGGAGTGAAGGTGGCTGAGTCCAATGCTCCAGGGTCTCCGGAGTATGATTCATCGGCCACTGACGACCGCCTTGATGACTCCGCCCTTGAGTTTGAATCGTTTACCATCGACAACGCCTCGACTATTCTCCAGACCGGAGCGAACATGTTGGCTATTCACGGCATGAGTGCTTCGATCGGTGATGGCGATTTCCTGGCGGTTCCGTCACTGGTTGCAGTCACGGGCGATATTGTCACTCCTGAGGAGCTCAGCTACTTTGCCGCCGGTACTCCCTTCGAAGCGAATGTAAGCGAGGCGGGAAGCGATCCGGACAAACGCATTATCATAAACGAACTGCACGTTAATCCGGACGTTAAGACTGAACCTGTCGAGTTTATTGAACTGTACAACAATACTGACGAACTGATAGATCTGTCGGGCTGGTATTTTTCCAATGGGGTGACTTTTACTTTCGCACCAGGGACAGTTATCGGACCGTACGGGTACCTGGTCATCGCCGAGAACGTGGCTGCGGTCACAAGCAAATTTGCTATTGCAGGCGTGCTCGGGCCGTACGTGGGCAGTCTTGACAATGATGGCGAGAAGGTCACGCTGCGAGACTCGTTAGGCGCCAAGCAGGACGAGGTGGACTACGGTCTGGGTTTCCCCTGGCCGACGACCGGTGATGCGCCCGGATACTCGCTGGAACTGATCAGTCCGGAATTGGATAATGATCTGGGCGGCAGTTGGCGGGCGTCGCTGGGTTCGGCTGGTTCCCAGGGGGTCTTCTTCGAAACATTTGAGGAGTGGAAGTACTTCAAGGGCGTAGCGGAACCGACGGCTACTGTGGGTCAGTGGCATGAGGGTGAGGGTTTCGACGATTCGCTCTGGCTGACGGGCGACGGAGCCCTGGGCTATAGCAATATGGTCGGTGAGACTCAGTATATAAACACCACGCTGGACGATATGGACGGCGGTTATTCTACGGTCTACTTCCGAAAGGAGTTCAATGTTGCGAATCCGGGCGTGGTGGCTTCGCTGGAGTTGCAGACCCGAGCGGACGACGGGATTGTGGTCTGGATCAACGATACGCTTATGTTCAGCGTGAACGTTGACGATTCCGATCCGGCCTATCCGGATCTGCCGTACGATGCAACGGCTTCGGCGGCGATCGACGGGGTAAACCTGATTCCTCATACTCTGCCCGATCCGTCGACCTTCCTTGTCGCCGGAACCAATGTTATTGCGGTGCAACTGCTGAACGCCAGCATCGGAAGTAGTTCCGACGCGTTCTGGGACGCCAGACTGGTCTCCGGTTCGGGCGCCGACGCCGGAGCGACCGCCGGTATGCTGAACTCGGTTTATTCAAGCAACGCAGCCCCCCAGATGCGACAGGTCGCTCACGGTCCCAATCAGCCCGTTTCCGGACAGGATGTTACGGTTACCGTTAAGGCTACGGACCCCGAGGGCGTCGCCCAGGTCACAATGGACTACCAGGTTGTGAATCCGGGCGACTACATCTCCATTAGCGATTCGCGTTACGGTAATGCTTCCTTCTGGACAACCGTCGACATGTACGATGACGGAACCAACGGCGACGCGGTGGCTGGCGACGACGTATACTCAGCAATTATTCCCGCAGCCGTACAGACAAACCGCAAACTCGTGCGATATCGCGTCACCGCCGTCGATACGCTGGGCGCTTCTGTGACCGGCCCGTACGACGACGATCCCCAGCAGAACTTTGCGTATTACGTGTACGATGGCGTGCCGGACTGGACCGGATCGGCCCGGCCTGGTGTTGAATCCGACGTGGTGTACAGTTCGCAGACGCTTACCAGCGTCCCTGTCTATACGCTGATCACCAGGCGGCTGGACCGTCTCAATGCGCTGCACGTTCCATATCGGAGCGGTGAGGCCGATCAGGAACTGCCCACTTCGGGCACTTACGGAGGCAGCGATTACAAGTGGGAGGGCACGCTGATTTACGATGGCGTGGTCTACGACAATATTCGTTATCGAGCCCGCGGAGGAGTGTGGCGATACTCCATGGGCAAGAACATGTGGAAATTCGACTTCAACCGCGGTCACTCGTTCCAGGCGCGCGACGATTACGGTAATCTGTACGACACCACGTGGGATAAGTTGAATTTCTCGGCTATAATCCAGCAGGGCAATTTCGGGCAGCGCGGTGAGCAGGGGCTGTTTGAGGCCGCCGGCTTCGCGCTCCATAATCTCGCCGGCAACGAATCTCCGAACACAAACTTCATACACTTCCGTGTGGTTGAAGACGCTGACGAGAGCGGACCGGATCAGTTCAGCAGCGACTTCCAGGGACTCTATCTTGTTCTCGAGCAGCCGGATGGACGAATGCTTGACGAGCATGATATGCCCGACGGTAACTTCTATAAAATGGAGGGAGGCACGGGTACGCTGAACAATCAGGGCCCCACCCAGCCGACCGACAAAAGCGACCTTAACACTTTCATGGGCGGATACCAGAGTTCGCCCACACAGGCCTGGTTCGAAGCCAACCTGGACTTGGACAACTACTACAACTTCCGCGCGATGGCGATGGCGACGCACGACTACGATATTCACGCCGGGAAGAACTATTTCTACTACCACAATCCCGAAACTGATCTGTGGTCCGTGCAAAACTGGGATCTGGACCTCACATGGACCACTAGCTATGGCGGCGGAGGAGGCAGGGGCCCGCTGAACGATTATGTGTTCGCCCATCCGCAATTTGTAATCGATTACAACAATCGGCTCCGTGAACTGCGTGATTTGCTGTTCAATGTTGAGCAAACCGGGATGCTGCTCGATGAATTCGCACAGTTTGTCTACACTGCCGGCCAGCCGTCTCTAGTAGATGCTGATGCGGCGATGTGGGACTATAACCCGATCATGGTTTCGAGCTATGTCAATTCCAGCAAGAGCGGGTGGGGTCGGTTCTATGGTAATTCGCCCACGGATGATTTCGCCGGGATGATCCAGATTATGAAGGATTACGTCGCCGGGAAGACCAACAATGTGGATCCGAGGGTCTCCTCCGACGATGGCCAGGCGCCCAACACTCCGGGGGTCTGGTATACCGGTCCTGCGGGTTATCCGATAGATAGTCTGACATTCCAGACGACCGGTTTCAGCGGAGGCAGTGGTGGATTTGCGGCGATGGAGTGGCGGATAGCAGCGGTTACCGACACCAGTAGCCCGGGTTTTGATCCCTCCCAACCGCGCAAGTACGAGATCACGCCCAGTTGGGAAAGCGGAGAAATCACTTCTTACAGCAGTTCGATAGCGATTCCGGGATACGATCTGAAGGCTGGAGAAACCTATCGCGTGCGTGTGAGGATGAAGGACTCCGCCGGAAGATGGAGTCACTGGTCCGCTCCCGCTCAACTCGTAGCCGGAGACGCCGACCCTTATATTCTTGATCATTTGCGCATCACCGAGCTTAACTACAGCCCCCATGAACCGACGCCGGATGAGATAACGGCCGGTCACGTCAATGCCTATGACTTTGAGTTTATCGAATTGCAGAACACCGGTTCTGAGATGATGGACCTGTCGGGGATCAGTTTTGTCGATGGGATTACGTTCGATTTCGCCGGAAGTGCAGTTACGTCGCTGACCGCTGGCGAGAGGGTGGTCATTGTAAGGAACGAAGCGGCGTTTGCGTATCGCTACAGCGCCGGGCTTAACGTAGCGGGGTCTTATCAGGGCTTTCTGAGCAACGGCGGCGAGTTAGTCATGGCGACTGATGCATACAGTCGGGCCGTCGTTAACTTCACTTTCAACGATGCAGGCGGTTGGTCCGGCCGTGCCGACGGTAAGGGCGCCACGCTTGAGATTATTGACACGGCGGGCGATTACAACGATTCAGAAAACTGGCGAGCGAGCGTGCTCTACGGCGGTACGCCCGACGCAGCAGGCGAGCCTCCCGTGGGTGTTGTCATTAACGAGGTGTTGAGTCACACCGACGTTCCTGATGTCGATTCAATCGAGTTGTACAACACTACCGGCGGGACAATCGATATCGGCGGATGGTTCATCAGCGACAGTTGGGGTTGGTCGTGGAGCCCCGCTACGGGTGACTACAAGAAATACCAGATTGCTCCCAATACATTGATTGGATCCGGTCAGTATCTTGTTTTTGACGAGTCGGACTTCAACTCATCCGGCGGTGTGGATCCTCTGGATTTCGCCTTAAGCGCCGGCCACGGGGACGATGTGTGGTTGATGAAGACAGATGGGGCGGGGAATCTGACTCACTTTGCAGATCATGTCGATTTCGGGGCTGCGGCTAACGGCGAATCGTTCGGTCGGTGGCCCAACGCTGTTGGTGATCTGTATCCGATGACACTGGTTACTCTGGATGGCGTAAACAGCGGCCCGCGTGTCGGTCCGTTGATAATCAGCGAAGTTATGTACAATGCGCCGGATCCGGACGGTCTGGGCGGTGTGGATCCGGATGACTTGGAGTTCATTGAGTTGTACAACCCCACAGGTTCGGTGATTAATCTGGCTGCATGGGAGGATAATATCCATACCGCTGGTCAGTATTACGCTGATTGGCGTTTCCGTGGAGGGGTGAGCATGTCGTTCGACGCCGGTTCGACAGTCGCGGCTGGCGGGATATTGGTGGTGCTTTCGTTCGATCCGAACAAACCTGAAAACGCTTCACGCGTCGCTGCTTTTCGGGATCACTACGGTATCGACGTCAGCGTTCCTCTGGCGGGGGGGTACAGCGGCAAGCTGAACGATGACGGAGAGCGAATAGAATTGCAGCGACCCGATTCGCCATCGCTTCTGGAACCGGATTTTGTCCCTCATTTGCTGGAAGACCAGGTCAGGTATGATGACGTCGCGCCTTGGGCTGTATCTCCCGACGGTTTGGGTGATTCGCTCCAGAGAACACCTGTTACCGGTTGGGGCGACGATTCCGCCAACTGGATAGCTGCTACGCCCGACCCCGGAGCCTACGCAGTAATAAACAATGCGCCGGTAGTGGTCAACCCCATTACCGATGTGACGGTCGATGAAGATGCGTCCGATACAGTTGTTGATCTGTCGACCACGTTTGACGATCCCGATCTGGGCGATACGCTCACTCTGTCGGTCAGCGGCAATACGAATGTCGGTATGGTGACCACGAGCGTACTGGGCGCGAATCTTACGCTTTCGTATATCGCCGACCAAAACGGTACGGCCGATATTACTATCCGGGCGACCGATCCACTTGGAGCCTGGGTCGAAGACACCTTTGCCGTAACGGTTAATCCTATCAACGATGCGCCGCCGACGGTGGTTAGCCCCATCTCCGATGTCACCGTCGACGAAGACGCTTCCGACACTGTGATTGATCTTGAGTCCGTTTTTGATGATATCGATGTCGGCGATACGTTGGTCTACTCGATTACGAGCAACACCAATATCAGTTTGGTCACAACGAACATAGTCGGTTCCGATCTTACGCTGTCGTACGCCGCCGACCAGAACGGTTCGTCCGAGATCACCGTCCGCGCCACCGACCAGAACGGTGCGGGCTCGTGGGTCGAAGATACGTTCACCGTCACCGTCGATCCGGTCAACGACGCCCCGACGCTCGCCAGTCCGCTCGCCGAGGTCACCGTCGACGAAGACGCCCCCGACACGGTCATCGACCTGTCGAGCGTGTTCGACGACATCGACCTCGGCGATGCGCTGACGTTCCAGGTTACGGTCAACACCAACATCAGCTTGGTTGCGACGGATGT